>DBEZGO010000089.1:0-8529 GCA_048189345.1 Collinsella sp. | reverse complement strand
CGCATTAACCTGGCCGCTTGGTACGGCCTGGGCACCGCCTGCGAGCAGTTTGGCGATCTGGACCAGCTTAAGGCTGCCTACCAGGAGTGGCCGTTCTTCCGCACCTTTATCGACAACATCGAGATGTCGATCGCCAAGACTGACCAGCGCATCGCCAAGATGTATCTGCACCTGGGCGATCGCCAGGATCTATCCGAGAAGGTCTTCACCGAGATGCAGCTCACTCGTAAGTGGGTCCTTGCCATCGTCGGTGACGAGTGGCCGCTGCAGCGCCGCCGTGTGCTTGGCTGTGCCGTTCGCGTGCGCAACCCCTACGTCGACGCCCTGTCCATCGCCCAGGTCCGCGCCCTTCGCGAGGTGCGTATGAACCAGGACGAGATGACCGAGGAGAAGAAAGCCGAGTACATGAGCCTGATTCTTTCGACTGTGACCGGCGTCTCGGCAGGATTGCAGAACACGGGGTAATCGATAGCCCTGTAGTCGTCCGGGCCCGCCATCAGTTTACTTTTAAGCACGTCCTCGGACATGCAAGAAGCCCTCGCTGCGCACTTCGTGCGGCGAGGGCTTCTTGCGTCCTGCGGAGTGTGCTTAAAAGTAAACTAATGGCGGGCCCTGCGATGTCCGGTCTTCGGCGGATTACTGGCTGGGGGAATTAATGGTGCGCTTCGCGCGTTGGAAGGGGCTTCGTGCTGCGGAGTGCATTCAGAGGGCAACCCATCGGGTCCTTTCGTCCTCGGTCTACGGCGGATCAGCCGCTGGGTGAGGGTGGTGCTTGGGACGACGTGCAAAAAACGGAGTTTTCAGCAGCCAAAGATTGGTGCATAAGGCTATGGGTGACGTTCGCGGCCCCTGTTGATGCTTTTGCACGACGATTGGGCTTTGGCGATGTTCATATATGGCTGGTTTCTCGCCGCATGCTATCCAGATGGGACGAGTCATGAGGACTATCTACCTTTTGAAAGACTTTTGACGCCAAAATCTTATCCCGCGATGCTGAATACTCGCAAAAATGCACGCTCCGGAGGGTACCACCCTGTTACGGCTAGAAATCCATGCGCCGTTTTATGCAATTAATTAACGCATTTATGCAAAATGGCTTACGTGCATACGTCTCGGGCTAGATGTTTGCCTCGGCGCTGCGTAAATCATCCTGTCTATAGTGTCTTTGACAGGCGGCCGCGGTCCCCTTTGGGGTCGCGGCCGTTTTATTGTGGGTCAAATATGAACGTTGTGTTAATGAGTCGGTGGACGGTGGTGTTTTTCGGTGAGCGGCGTATCCTTCCAACGGTTTATCTAGTGTGTCAGTTGAAAGGAAGAGGGCGCTCGTCATTGTTTGAATGTGAACTGCCGTTTGACCACAAGACGTTGCATCTGGAGCTCGAGGATAAGAACTTCGCGGGTGTGATGGAAGGTCATCAAAACGAGTTTAAGACCACGAAATCACAGGAAGAGCTGGTAGAGGAGTCACTTGCCAACCCTTATGGCTCGCCTTCGCTCGAGGAGCTTTGTGCTGGCAAGAAGGATATTGTCATCATTAGCTCCGATCATACGCGCCCCGTTCCCTCGCGTGTGACGATGCCTATTCTGCTGCATCACATCCACTCCGCTGCGCCTGAGGCGCGCGTTCGCATTCTGGTTGCTACGGGTATGCATCGTCCTTCGACGCACGAGGAGCTCGTCAACAAGTACGGCGAGGAGATCGTTGCCAACGAGGAAATCGTTATGCACGTCGCGACTGACGACAGCATGATGAAAAAGATCGGCACCCTGCCTTCCGGTGGCGAGTGCATCATCAACAAGATTGCCGCCGATTGCGATCTGCTGCTTGCCGAGGGCTTTATTGAGCCGCACTTCTTTGCCGGTTTCTCTGGTAGCCGCAAGTCCGTCCTGCCTGGCATCGCCAGCTACAAGACCATCATGTACAACCACAACGGTCAGTTTGTGAATGATTCCCACTCGCGTGCCGGCAACCTGTGCCACAACCACGTGAGCGAGGACATGTTTGCCGCTGCCGAGATGGCTCACCTTGCCTTTGTGCTTAACGTG
This sequence comes from Collinsella sp., assembly GCA_048189345.1. Classification (GTDB taxonomy): domain Bacteria; phylum Actinomycetota; class Coriobacteriia; order Coriobacteriales; family Coriobacteriaceae; genus Collinsella. Next base: position 6,483 of record DBEZGO010000089.1, on the reverse strand, counting down.
GTGCTCAACGGCAAGCACGAGGTCATCGGCTCCTTTGCCGGCGACATCCACAAGGCGCACGAGGCTGGCTGCGAGTTCGTGAAGAGCCTTGCCGGCGTTGAGCCCGTCGAGTGCGAGATTGCCATCACCACCAACGGCGGCTACCCGCTCGACCAGAACATCTATCAGGCCGTGAAGGGCATGTGCTCTGCCGAGGCTACGCTTCCCGAGGGCGGCGTGATCATCGACGTCGCCGGTTGTGCCGACGGCCACGGTGGCGAGGGCTTCTATCACAACATCGCCGACAACGATCCGGCGGAGTTTGAGCGCGCCTGCATCGACCGTCCTAAGGACGAGACCCTGCCCGACCAGTGGACGAGCCAGATCTTTGCCCGCATCCTGGCGCATCACCCTGTGATCATGGTCACCGACCTGTGCGATCACCAGATGATCAAGGATATGCACATGACGCCGGTCAACACTCTCGATGAGGCGCTCAAGCTCGCCTTTGAGATGAAGGGTGTCGATGCCAAGGTGGCCGTCATTCCCGATGGCCTGGGCGTTGTCGTCGCGCAGCACTAGTACGCGGCCTAAACGAATCGTTTATAACCGACAAGAAAGATAAGGTTTTATGCTTACCAAACTCCTCTGCGAATTCGGCGCAACGGCCCTCATGATCATCTTTGGCGTGGGCGTGCACTGCGATACCGTGCTCAAGGGCACCAAGTATCAGGGCTCCGGCCACATGTTTGCCATCACCACCTGGTCTTTTGGCATCTCGGTCTGCCTGTTTGTCTTTGGCGGCGCCGTGTGCATGAACCCGGCTATGGTGCTTGCCCAGTGCATCGTCGGTCTGGTGCCGTGGAGCAGCTGCATCCCCTTCATGATTGCCGATATGCTCGGCGGCTTTGTGGGCGCCGTAATCGCTTGGCTGATGTATGCCGATGAGTTCAAGGCTTCCGAGGGCGTCGTCGACCCCATTGCCCAGCGCAACATCTTCTCGACCAACCCTACTACCGAGGGCACGAACTATGCTCGCAACTTCTTCTGCGAGGCCATCTGCACCTTTGTGTTCATCAGCGCCATCCTTGCTGCCGCTAGCCGCGCCGGCGAGAACGTTTTGATGCTCGCCATCTGCGTCGGTCTGATCGTTTGGGCCGTTGGCATGGGCATGGGCGGCATCACCGGCTTCGCCATGAACCAGGCTCGTGACCTTGGTCCTCGCATGGCCTATCAGGTGCTGCCGATCAAGAACAAGGCTGACAACAACTGGAAGTACGGCCTGCTTGTTCCTGGCATCGCTCCGTTTGTCGGTGCTATTGTGGCCGCGCTGTTTGTGCATGGTTTCTTGGGCATGTTCTAGTCTGAGGCTACATAGGTTGTCCGCTGCCCGCATGGGGTAACTTCCCGGCGCGTCCTCGGACATGCAAGAAGCCCTCGCTGCGCACTTCGTGCGGCGAGGGCTTCTTGCGTCCTGCGGAATGCGCCGGGAAGTTACCCCATGCGGGCAGCTGCGGGATCCTAGTTGTGTTCGAACAAGCAACCCAACATATAAATCTGAATTTGGATGGGAGGGGCTTGTTGCTGGTAGGGGCGTTGAAGTGCGAGTGACACTTTGGGATTCGTGGCGGCTTGGGTTGGGGCGATGCTTTGGGATGGGCTTCTTGCTTAGTTGAAGAGAGGCTTAATAGCTGATAGGTAGTCTTTGGCTACTTCGGCCCTATCTGCTTCGAAGTTGTGCCAGGCCCACCATTGGACCATTCCTACGAAGCTTGAGGCTATGTGGTGTAGTAAGAAGCTGCGGTCCATGGTGGCGGCGGGGCCTGCGGGGTCGACGGGGACGGTTTCGGCTGCGCGCGACATGATGGTCTTGCGGAGACAGTCGGCGAAGACGCGTGAGCCGGCGCCGGCTACGAGGGCGCGTACGCCCTGACGGCGCTCCCAGAGGTTGTTGAGGATATGCTCGACCTGCACGAGTGGGTCGTCGAGCGGTGTGCCATCGTCGTCGAGAGCGTGGGTGCAGATGTCGCTCACGAGCTCGGACAGTAGGTCGTCTTTGCTCTTAAAGAGACCGTAGAACGTGGCTCGACCCACATGGGCGTGAGTGATGATGTCGCCGACGGTGATCTTGCCGTAGTCCTCCTCGCGCAGCAGCTCGGAGAACGCCGCAACGATGGCAGCGCGGCTTTTTGCCTTGCGGGCATCCATGGCTATGCGTCCGCGTGAACGAGCAGGCAGCGGAGCGTACCGGAGCAGCCCTCGTAGGGGCGCTTACCGGCGCCGTAGCCGACGGCCTCGATGCGGTAGCGGGCCAGCAGGTGCTCGGACGTGCGCAGTGCGGCGACGATGGCGGCGCCCGTGGGCGTCACAAGCTCGCCGGCGACTGGTGCGGGCGTGAGGACGATATTGCCCGCCTGGCACAGGTTGACGACAGCGGGGACGGGAATGGGCATGAGACCGTGGGCACAACGGATGGTACCGTGACCCTCGGAGAGCGACTCGACCACGATGTCCTCAATACCCAGGTCATCGAGGCAGATGGCGACAGAGCAGACGTCGACGATGGAATCGACGGCGCCCACCTCGTGGAACATGACGGTCTCGGGCGTTTTGCCGTGAGCCTTGGCCTCGGCAGCGGCGAGCGCGGTAAAGATGGCGAGGGCGCGACGCTTGGCGCCATCGCTTAACTGCGAGCCATCGATGATGGCGGTGACGTCAGCCAAAGAACGGTGGTGATGGTGGTGGGCGTGATGGTGGCCCTCGTGGTCGTGGTCATGCTCGTGGCAGTGCTCGTGTTCGTGCTCGCCATGATCATGATGGTGGTGCTCATGCTCGTGCGTGTGCTCGGCAGCTGCTTCGTTGCCGTAGAGCCAGGCCATATCGTGATCGTGGTTCTCGAGCTCCTCTGCAAGCTGGACGTCGAAATCGCAGGCGTCGATGCCATGCTTGTTTACGCGCGTCACGGCGATCGTAAAGCCGTCGACCGGCAGCGTGGCGAGCTGCTCGCGCAGGTGCTCCTCGCTGGCGCCTAGGTCGAGCAGGGCCGCGACGGTCATATCGCCGCTGATGCCCGAGGTGCTGTCGATGATAAGCGTGTGCTGATGATTGGACATGGAATGCTCCTTAACGGGCGCGGGGCGTGCCGGCGCTCAGATGATTGATAAGACTTGCCTGGTAGGCGGCACCAAAGCCGTTGTCGATATTGACGACCGAAACGCCGCTGGCGCAGGAATTGAGCATGGCGAGTAGCGCGGCCACGCCACCAAAACTCGCGCCGTAGCCCACGCTGGTGGGAACGGCGATGACCGGACAGCTCACCAGGCCGCCGATAACGCTTGCCAGAGCGCCCTCCATGCCGGCGATGGCAATGACCACCTGCGCCTGGGCAAGTTCCTCGGCATGCGCGAGCAGGCGGTGCAGGCCGGCGACACCCACGTCGTAGAGGCGGTCGACCTCGTTGCCATAGAACTCGGCCGTCAATGCGGCTTCCTCGGCGACGGGCAGGTCGCTCGTACCGGCGCAGGCGACGACGATGCGTCCGTTGCCGGTAGGGGAGGGCTTGCCGCCCACGAGGGCGAGCTGTGCGTCCGGGACATATCCCAGGTCGATGCCGTTGCCAAGAAGCTCAGCGGTGCGCGCGGCTTTTTCGGCATCCAGGCGCGTGACCAGGATGCGCTCCTGGCCGGCATCGCGCAGTGCTTCGATAATGGCGGCAATCTGATCGGCGGTTTTACCGGCCCCGTAGACAACCTCGCCGGCTCCTTGGCGCACCCCGCGCGAAAGATCGAGCTGCGCAAAGCCCAAATCGGCGGTCGGAGCCGTCTGGATGCGCGTGAGGGCGTCGGCAGGGGCGACTGCTCCGCCGGCAACATCGCTCAGCAATTGCTCAAGATCTCGGTTATCCATATATGTTCCCTTCGACGGCGCAAAGTCTAGCACTCAAAGGGTATGTTTCCGAACACTAAGACAAAATTGTTCGGAAACTATAGGACAGACTGATTCAATTGTTAGACGGATCGGCTAGTCGCGCAGGATGATGTCCATGGCGAGCATTAGGTTGCGTTCGTCGATGGCAAACGGGGCGGCCTCGCGCGTCTTGGGCTTGGCACAAAACGCGATGCCCGTGCCCGCGGCCTGAATCATGGGGATGTCGTTGGCGCCGTCGCCGATCGCGACCGTGTGGGCCATATCGACGCCGCACTCGACTGCCCAGTCCAGCAGCTGGATGAGCTTGGACTCCTTGGTCACGATGTCGGCCGCCAGCTTGCCGGTGAGCTTGCCGTCCACGACTTCCAGGCGGTTGGCCAGGCAAAAATCGATGCCCGCGGCGGCCACGATCTTGTCGGCGACCTCGTGAAAGCCGCCGCTTACCACGCCGACCTTCCAGCCCTTGCTGTGTGCCGAGCGTACAAGTTCCAACGCGCCGGGGGTAAATGTCACGCGCTCAAAGGTGCGCTCGAACACGCTCTCGTCCAGGCCGGCGAGCAGCCCCACGCGCTCCTCGAGCGCTTGCTTAAAGTCCAGCTCGCCGCGCATAGCGCGCTCGGTGATCTGTGCAACTTGCTCGCCCACACCGGCCTCCTCGCCCAACAGGTCGATGACCTCCTGGTTGATGAGCGTGGAGTCGATATCCATAACGATGAGGCGTGCAGTCATGGTGGGCCTTTCCGAGTGCTGTTTTATTGGGGCATATTGTCGCACGTGACGAGCGCGGGCGGGCGCCGCGGTGCGTCAATTGTTTCGTCTCCGTCAAGTCTTTGGGCAAGAGTTACTTTTTCGCGGTACATCGACACAGGTGCGATAAGATAGAACGCCATGTCCGGCTGCGCGGTTTACGCAGGCTGGGCAAATCTGTACGACGCCGCCCGGAACGACACGGGGCGGCACAGATCCATAAAGGAGGATCACTGGTATGAGCCAGACCCGTCCCATCGATGAGCATTCCATGCACACCCGTACCTGCGGCGAGCTTCGCTTCGAGAACGTGGGCGAAGAGGTCACCCTCACCGGTTGGGTGAGCCGTCGCCGCGACCACGGCGGCCTTATCTTCTGCGACCTTCGCGACCGCGAGGGCATTACGCAGCTTACCTTCGACCCCGAGCACTCCGATGGCGATGCCTTTAAGATCGCCGAGACCATGCGTCCCGAGTGGCCCATCAAGATTCACGGCGTCGTGCGCGCCCGTGGCGAGGAGACCACCAACACCAAGCTCGCGACCGGCGAGATCGAGGTCCTGACCGACCACGCCGAGGTGCTCAACACGTCCGTCACCCCGCCGTTCCAGATCGAGGACGGCATCGAGACCAGCGAGGACACTCGCCTGCGCTATCGCTATCTGGACCTCCGCCGTCCCGAGATGATGGCCAACCTCAAGCTGCGCTCCGACTTTACCTTTGCCATTCGCGAGGCACTGCACAACCGTGAGTTCATGGAGGTCGAGACGCCCTCCCTGTTCAAGTCCACGCCCGAGGGCGCCCGCGACTTCATCGTTCCCAGCCGCATCCAGCCGGGCAACTTCTACGCCCTGCCGCAGTCCCCGCAGCTTCTGAAGCAGCTGCTCATGGTTGGTGGCGTTGAGCGCTACTACCAGGTTGCCAAGTGCTTCCGCGACGAGGACCTGCGTGCCGACCGTCAGCCCGAGTTCACCCAGGTCGATATCGAGATGTCCTTCGTGGACCAGAACGATGTCATGAGCGCGCTCGAAGAGGTTCTTGCCGATGCCTTCGGCCGCATGGGTGTCGAGATGCCCACGCCGCTGCGTCGTATGAACTACTGGGATGCCATGGACACCTATGGCTCCGACAAGCCCGATACCCGCTATGGCATGCACCTGGTCGACCTGACCGACATCTTTGCCAACTCCAAGTTCAAGGTCTTTGCGACTGCCGCAAACGAGGAGGGCTCCGTCGTCAAGGCCATCAACGCCAAGGGCGCCGGTGCCTGGGCACGTGCCAAGATCGATAAGCTCGCCGGCGTGGCCTCCACGTTTGGCGCCAAGGGCCTGGCATGGATCGCCTTCCGCGAGGACGGCTCCATCAACAGCCCCATCGTCAAGTTCTTCTCGGACGAGGAGATGGCCGCTCTGCGCGAGCGCATGGACGTCGAGCCCGGCGACCTTGTGATGTTCGCCGCCGGCCCGCGCCTGCTTTCCGACGAGATCCTGGGCGGCATGCGTTCCCACATGGCCAACGCGCTTGAGATCAAGCGCGAGGGCCACGACTTCCTGTGGGTCGTCAACTTCCCGCTGTTCCACTGGGATGAGGACCGCAAGGCTTACGCTGCCGAGCACCAGCCCTTCACTCTGCCGACCGAGACCGACATCGCCAAGATTGAGGCCGATCCGCTGGCAGCCGGTTCGTGCACCTACGACTTTGTCATGGACGGCTTTGAGGCCGGCGGCGGCGGTATGCGTATCCACAACGCCGAGATGCAGATGTCCATGCTCAAGCTCCTGGGCTTTACCGAGGAGCGCGCCGAGTCTCAGTTTGGCTTCCTCATGGAGGC
>DBEZGO010000088.1:0-23731 GCA_048189345.1 Collinsella sp. | reverse complement strand
CGAGCGCGGCGACCTGGTCGTGACCACGCATGTGGAGGAGCACCCGCTGTTTAAGCGCAAAGGTGCCGACGTGACCATGGAGGTACCGGTCTCGGTCTACGAGGCGGCGCTCGGCTGCACGGTGGACGTGCCGACGCCCGGCGGTGCGACGGTTCGTCTGAAGGTGCCCGCGGGTACCCAGACGGGCAAGAAGTTCCGCTTTAAGGAAATGGGGGCGCCCGACGTTAAGCACCGTGGCCGCACAGGCGCGCTGCTCGTCGAGATCAAGGTGCAGGTCCCCACGAACCTATCCGATGACGAGCGCGATGCCATGACCAAGCTGCGCGAGACCGACACACGCGACTATCGCGAGAAGGTCAACCGTTACAAGGCGACGTACTAGGGCGGTCGCGGCGCACGCCCGCGCCCACGGGCTTATGATGGACGATAACGAGACGGAAAGGGGTCAGGTAGCATGGCCGAGGACAATAGGAACAAACCGCTGTACATGATCAGCGTGGCGGCCGAGCTGACCGGCATGCACCCGCAGACTCTGCGCGTCTACGAGTCCAAAGGCTTGGTGAATCCCCAGCGCTCGGGCGGCAACACGCGTCTGTATTCGCGTGCCGATATCGAGCGCCTGGAGCTCATCAACCAACTGACCGACGAGGGCATCAACCTCGCCGGCGTGGTGCGCATCCTCGATATGAAGGAGCGTGCCGAGGAGCGCGAACGCGAGAACGAGAAGCTCCGCGCCCGCGTACGCCAGCTCGAGGACGAGCTGCACGAGTACAAGATGCAAAAGAAGATCACCGCCCTGGCCCCGCGCGACGGCTCAGTTAACCCCGAGCAAGTCATGCGCAAGCTGCTGGGCGCCGGCGGGGATTTGTAGTTACGCGGTTTTACCAAACCGCGTAACGGGCCGACGCTGCTCGACGTCCAGAGCGACAATTTGTCATTCAAAAGGCAAGGCATGACCAGAAGGTCTATGCCTTGCCTTTTTCATGCCAACTTGTTCGCTCTGGACGTCGCTCGCTGTCCGTCCTCTACCTGCGGCGTTGCCTTGCTCCGGATACGGCAGGGTAGTCATTGGGGACGTTCTTAAATGACTAGTCAAAGGGGACATTCTTGCGGCATTTGGCACTTGGGGACGTTCCTTTTGTGCCGGCACTTTGGGACACTCCTTGTTAGGAGAGTGATGCAAGGGGCTCGTCCTTTACTTTACCGAGATAAAGTGAACGTGCAGATTCGCAACCCACTCGCAACTGTTCTATGGCACGATATTGAATGAATGTATGCTATGCGCCCGAGCCTTTCGGGCAGAGTGGGAGACAGTATGGTCAAGCTGTACGAGGACGGCATCTACCTGCGCGGCGGCAGCGAGGTTGTGCCTGCGGCCGAGGCTGCCGAGCGCGGTATTACGCAGACGCCCGAGGATGCCAAGCGTGGCACCATCGCGTATTCGATCCTCCAGGCACACAATACGTCCGGAGATCCCGAGGCGCTCAAGATCCGCTTCGACGCCATGGCGAGCCACGACATCACCTTTGTCGGCATCATCCAAACGGCGCGTGCCTCGGGCATGGAGCAGTTCCCGCTGCCCTACGTGCTCACCAACTGCCATAACTCGCTGTGCGCCGTGGGCGGCACCATCAACGAGGACGACCACGTCTTTGGCCTTTCCGCTGCTAAGAAGTACGGCGGCATCTTCGTTCCGCCCCATATTGCGGTCATCCACTCCTTTATGCGTGAGAACTTCGCCGGCTGCGGCAAGATGATCTTGGGCTCCGACTCGCACACCCGCTACGGCGCCCTGGGCACCATGGCCGTGGGCGAGGGCGGCGGCGAGCTGGCAAAGCAGCTGCTGCGCGACACCTACGATGTCGCCTATCCCGGCGTCGTCGCCATCTACCTCACGGGCGCTCCGCGCCCCGGCGTCGGCCCGCACGATGTGGCGCTCGCCATCATCCGCGCCGTCTTTGCCAAGGGCTACGTCAAGAACAAGGTCATGGAGTTCGTGGGCCCCGGCATCGCGAGCATGACGACTGACTATCGCAACGGCGTCGACGTCATGACCACCGAGACCACCTGCCTTTCCTCCATCTGGGCCACCGACGAGGACACACACGCGTTTTTGGCCATGCACGGCCGCGGCGACGACTACCGCGAGCTCAAGCCCGCCGATGTCGCCTACTACGACGGCTGCGTCGAGGTCGATCTGTCGAGCATCAAGCCCATGATCGCGCTGCCGTTCCATCCTTCCAACGGCTTTGAGATTGACGAGCTCAACGAGAACCTCGAGGACATCCTGCACGAGGTGGAGCTCGAGGCCGCCAAGATCGGCGAGGGCAAGACGCACTTTAGCCTGCTCGACAAGATCGTCGACGGCAAGCTGCACGTGCAGCAGGGCGTTATCGCCGGCTGCTCGGGCGGCAACTACGACTCCGTGGTCCAGGCTGCCCGCGTGCTCAAGGGCGCCAACACCGGCTGCGGCGAGTTCTCGCTGTCGGTCTATCCCACGAGCCAGCCCGTGGCACTCGAGCTTACACGCCGCGGCTACATCTACGACCTCATGGAGGCCGGCGCGATCGTGCGCACGGCGTTCTGCGGCCCGTGCTTCGGCGCCGGCGACACGCCCGCCAACAACGGCCTTTCGATCCGCCACACTACGCGCAACTTCCCCAACCGCGAGGGTTCCAAGCCGGGCAATGGCCAGCTGAGCGCCGTGGCCCTGATGGACGCCCGCTCCATTGCGGCGACGGCTGCCAACGGCGGCGTCCTGACGCCGGCGACCGACCTGCCCGAGGAGACTTGGGACGAGGCCTGCGAGTACACCTTTGACGACGCGCCGTACAAAAAGCGCGTGTACTGGGGCTTTGGCAAGGCGGAGCCTGCCGACGAGCTGGTCGAGGGTCCCAACATCAAGCCGTGGCCCGCGATGGAGCCGCTCGGCGACGATATCCTGCTCAAGGTGTGCTCCAAGATCATGGATCCGGTCACCACGACCGACGAGCTCATTCCTTCGGGCGAGACGAGCTCCTTCCGCTCCAACCCGCTGGGCCTGGCCGAGTTTACGCTCAGCCGTCGCGATCCGGCCTACGTGGGTCGCTCCAAGGAGGTCGACGCCGTGGAGAAGCGCCGCGTTGCCGGCGAGGCAGCAGGCGATCTGGCGGCACTCGATGCCGAGCTTGCGGGCGTGTTTGAGGCGCTGGTCGGCGCGGGTGTCGCGGCCGATGCCAAGGCGACTGAGTACGGCTCCATGCTCTATGCCAAGAAGCCCGGTGACGGTTCCGCCCGCGAGCAGGCCGCGAGCTGTCAGCGCGTGATCGGCGGTCTGGCCAACATCGTCCACGAGTACGCCACCAAGCGCTATCGCTCCAACGTGATGAACTGGGGTATGGTGCCCTTCCAGATGGAGGCCGAGCCCAGCTTTGAGGTGGGCGACTATGTCTTTGTGCCGGGTATCCGTGCCGCGCTCGACGGTGACCTAAAGGACATCGCCGCCTACGTGGTGCGCGCCGACGGTGCGGTCGAGCAGATTGAGCTCTACATTGCCGATATGACGGCAGAGGAGCGTGCCATCGTCAAGGCCGGCTGCCTGATCAACTACAACAAGTTCAAGGCCGCTGCCGAGTAACGCACTTAATTGTCCGCCCGGGGCTTACCCTTTCCCGCCCGCTCACGCGCTTCGCGAGGGTCGCGTTCGGGAAAGGGTAAGCCCCGGGCTACATTTCTGCGTTCTCGTTGGGTCTTGAGGGACGCTAATAAATAGACTTGCTTGATGCCGCCTCTGTTATCGGGGCGGCTTCTTTTGTCGAAAACCACCATGAAGGGGTAGGCGCCTTTGCGGTGGTTCCGTTTGTCTCGACCTGTAACATCTGGGCCCCTATTTGACGAGCGGTTGTTACAGATTGAGACAAACGATCGCCGCCGATCATTTCATCTCAATCTGTAACATCTAGGATCGAAAAGGGCCGCTAGATGTTACAGATCGAGACAGTGGAACATCGGAGCCGAAACCACCACAAAGGTGCCTGCCCGGCGGGTCCTTATTTCGATGGGGTCCAGGTTATTTCATCGTCAAATAGCCAAGTGCGTGCCGAGCCACTGTTGCGCGCTGTCTGCGGATCGGGCTCGCAGGTTTGTTCGTAGGCATCCTCGGTACACCGATCCATAAAATCGACGACTGCCGTCTGGTCGCCCTCCATGACGTAGATTACGTCGCCATCCGAGATATAGACCCCCGGTCCTTCATTGTCCACGCAGCCGGGGTCGTATGAGACGTTGCACAATTTGCTCCCGTTTGCCGCATCGAGCTCAAGGGTCGAATGATACCCGCCAACCATTTGGCCGTTCTTGGCTCGATATGTTGCGGCGCCGTACCACCGCTTAAACGTCTTGCCTTTGAGTAAACTGGTTGCCTTACCGATAAGCTGCTCATCTTGGGTATAGCGCGTGGCTCCAAGTTCGATTCGGGGATAGTTACTGACCCCAAGCGCTGCGGGCGTACCGTCGAAATCGACGGTGATCGAATCGGGTTTGACGATATCGGTGAGGATTTCGATGGGGTAGCTTACGGTTTCAACCGCCGCCTGCGTTGCCGAGGCAGGGAGAAATGCGAGATAGATAATTCCTACGCCGACTGCGGTAATCGCAAACGCTAAGACGAGCAGGCCGATATAGGTGGAGCGTTTCACGGCGGGTACCTCGCAAACAGTATGCATTCATTAAGATAAGTGATACCAGCTTACGACAATATTCAAAAGAAAGCGATCGGTCGAAATGACGGGGCGAAAAGGCCCTATTGGGCTTCGATTTGACCTCTAATAGGAATATTTGCCCCACTCATTCTGGGCGAGAGGTCAATAATTCAGTTCACGAGTCTTGAGCGATACTATTCTCACTAAACTCACTATTTTCACAGTAAGCACTATAAATACGATAGGGAGGACGACGAGAACGTTGTGACGTGCGATAGCTAAGCCGTTTAAGCCGGACTCTGACCTTGAATCTCCGCCTCTATCTGTGCGAACGGGCTATTGTCGGTTCTCGATTCCATCGCTGCGTTTTCGTTGGGTCTTGAGGGACGCTAATAAATAGGCTTGCTTGATGCCGCCTCTGTTATCGGGGCGGCTTCTTTTTGTCGAAAACCGCCACAAAGGGGACAGGCACCTTTGTGGCGGTGGGGACGAGCTCGATGTTGTTGTGATCGTTGAGCGGCATGTTAATGGGCACCTCTACAGAATTTCATCTGGGCTGGCGGGTTTGGTTGTTTTGGGGATGCCGAGTTTGGATGACGCGAAATCGTCAACATTGTCCTTAATTCCGTCTTTGGTGTAGACAGTGACCATATAGGTGCTGTGTCCGAATTCGCCCTTGTCGCGTGTTGCCCAGGCATCCCAGTAGGCGGCCCCGTTTCGCCCTTTGATTTTTCCGACACGGCGGAGTTCTGTTCGCTTTAATTTCTGGTTGCTATAGATGGTTCGACCGGCTTCCGCGGTGAGCCCGCACTGTCCAAGCAGCTTGTCGAGGACTTGGTTCATGTGGCGCTCATCGGTGTTTGGTGCGTAGTCGTAGGCGAGGGTGATGGAGTCAAGGGGCCGGTCGTCGATTAGATAGTTTAGCGCCTGAGGTCCAAGGCAGAAATAGGGGGAGCATCCGTCGATCTGACCGAGCAGTGGCAACTTTGACCGCCAAATTCCGGTGGGAATTCCATCTTCGTAGAACACGCCGCGACAGATAAAGGAGAGCGAGGTGGCACGCGAACCGGCGTCGACCATTCCGCATAAATCGAAAGGCGAGGCGATACCAAGGGAAAAGGGCGTGACGACGATAAAGAAGAGCATCACGATGGGTATGGCGAGAATGGCGATGACGTTGCGACCGGTGGAATGAGGCGGCTTCATATGCGCTCCTCGAGACAAAGATCTGTTGAGGATAGGCAGAAATGGATATGTTCAGAGAACAATTCAAGTTTAATCTCATGGCGCGAGATGGTCGACCGTTAGCGTCGAAAACCACCACAAAGGTGCCTGTCCCCTTTGTGGTGGTGAGGAGCGCGCGGCTTCTTTTGGTAATAGTGTTAGCTGGCGGTATCATTAGTGCAGGTGGCGAAGGTTTGCATTGTGGGGTGTTTTGCCGTGAGCCGTTCTGCCCGTATTGGATTGATTGTCTTGGCGCTTGCGATCGCTGTGGTTGGCGCGGGCGCCGTCGGTATGGCATTTCTACCTGCTGCGGTGACGGAGCCGGTGGTCAAGCCTGTGACTCAATCTGTCGAACTTCTGACCGGCGACGACAAGCCCGAGACCATTACCGTTGATTTTGATGAGCAGCCGGCTGTGCTGGGTATTAGCAATTATCCGCGTATTCAGCTTGGGGCCATGCGCTATACCACGGATACAAGCCTGATCGATAGGGCGTCCGAGCTACTCAAGGGCAAAACATTTAAGCGTTGGTACGGATATGCGTCCTATCGGGCAAAAGCGAACGACATGGTTGGCGGATGCCACTCTTCCATCGAGCTGGACACTGCAAACGGCGCAAAGTTATGTGATGTCTCGTACGATCCGGGCTACGAGGGCAATGAGGGTCCGGGCATCTACATCATGGACGGCGATGTCGCTTATGTCATGGAGGGCGACCAGACCGAGCTCAACGTTTTTATGGGTCAGTGTATCCAAGATGCCTATAAACAGACCTGCTTGCCTGACCCGCAGACTGCACGCGATAGTGGGTCTGCCCGTACATGGCTGTTCGAGGATGAGATGCCCTGGACCGTCGAATCGGGAAGTACGGGTTCGGCGAAGGAGTAGAGACCGCGACCACCACAAAGGTGCCTGTCCTCTTTGTGGTGGTTTTCGGCCTGTCTCGATTTGTAACATCTTGGCCGCTAAAAGTGGGCCTAGTGTTACAGATCTAGATTTTTGATCCGGGTGTTTTCTGTTCGTCTCGATTTGTAACAGATAGAGCTCTATTTGCTGACTAGATGTTACAGATTTAGATAAACGGGTGCCGCTGGTCATTTCGTCTCAATCTGTAACATCTAGAGCCATAAACAGCCGCTAGATGTTACAGATTGAGATAGTAAGGGGATGAGGCCGCAGCGGGTGAGCGGGTCTGCCCCCTATCTCTTAATCACTCAGAAAATCTTATATATAGAGACTTAGATTTGTGTATAAGATCGTACAAAGCTGGCAACAATACTTCTCGAACAACGTGAAGCCGCCCCGTAGGGCGGCCGCTCCAAGAGAGGTGATTCCATGAGAATCGATAAGCTAGCAATGACGTCGCGCGAGGCGCTGCAGACCGCCATGAGCACGGCTGCCGACGCGCAGGCCGGCGCGGTGGAGCCGATTCACCTGCTGTCTGCCCTGCTCGGTGCCGGCGAGCGCAACATCTCCGTGATCATCGAGCGCATCGGTGCCGACCCGGCCCAGCTCGCGCGTTCCACGCAGGATGCCATCGACCACGCGCCCAAGGTTTCGGGCGAGGGTCAGCAGATGGGTCTTTCCAACGAGCTCGTTCGCGTCATCGAAAAGGCCGAGAAGAAGGCCACCAAGATGGGCGACAGCTTTGTGGTGACCGAGCATCTGCTGATGGCACTTGCCGAGGACAAGGGCGAGGCCGGCCGCGTTCTGCGCGACGCCGGCGTGACCAAGGAGCGCATCGAGCAAGTCTACGAGGAGCTGCGCGGCGATGACCGCGTGACGTCTGCCGAGGACAAGACCCAGTTTGAGGCGCTGGAGCAGTACGGACGCAACATCTGCGACCTGGCCCGCGCCGGTAAGCTTGACCCGGTCATCGGCCGTACCGACGAGATCCGTCGTACCATCCAGGTCCTGTCCCGCCGCACCAAGAACAACCCCGTGCTCATCGGCGAGCCGGGCGTCGGCAAGACGGCCATCGTCGAGGGCATCGCCCAGCGTATCGTGGCCGGCGACGTGCCGAGCACCCTGCGCGACCGCGACCTCATCGAGCTCGACATGAGCGCGCTGGTCGCCGGCGCCAAGTACCGCGGCGAGTTCGAGGACCGCTTGAAGGCCGTGCTCAAGGAGGTGCAGAAGTCCGAAGGTAAGGTCATCCTGTTCATCGATGAGCTCCATACCATCGTGGGCGCGGGTGCCACCGAGGGCTCCATGGACGCCGGCAACATCCTGAAGCCGGCGCTTGCCCGTGGCGACTTGCATGCGATCGGCGCGACTACGCTTGACGAATACCGCAAGTACATCGAGAAGGACGCGGCGCTCGCCCGTCGTTTCCAGACCGTAATGGTCAGCGAGCCTACCGTCGAGGACACCATCTCGATCCTGCGTGGCCTCAAGGAGAAGTACGAGATCTTCCACGGCGTGCATATCACCGATAGCGCGCTTGTGGCAGCTGCCGACCTCTCCGATCGCTATATCGCCGACCGATTCCTGCCCGACAAGGCCATCGACCTGGTCGATGAGGCGGCAAGCCGCCTGCGCATGGAGCTCGACAGCATGCCGGTCGAGATCGACGCCACCACACGTCAACTCACCCAGTTGCAGATCGAGGAGCAGGCGCTCATGAAGGAGACCGACGACGCCTCCAAGGAGCGTTTGGAGGCTCTGCGCCAAGAGATTGCCGAAGTCCAGGAAAAGCTCAACGTGCAAAAGGCCGGCTGGCTCAACCAAAAGAACGCTATCGACCACGTGCAGGAGCTTAAGGGCCAGCTTGACGAGGCCAAGAGCGAAGAAGAGCGCGCGACGCGCAACGGCGACCTGGGCCGTGCGTCCGAGCTGCGCTTCTCCGTGATTCCGGGCCTGCAGCAGCAGATTCAGGATTCCGAGGCCGCGCTCGAGGCGCAAAAGCAGCAGGACGGCGAGGGGCTCAACGAGCAGGTGACCTCCGACGAGATTGCCGAGGTCGTAAGCGCCTGGACCGGCGTGCCCGTGTCCAAGATGATGCAGGGCGAGCTCGACAAGCTGAAGGGCTTGGAGGGCGAGCTGCATAAGCGCGTCATCGGCCAGGACGAGGCCGTTTCCGCTGTGGCCGCAGCCGTGCGCCGCAGCCGTGCGGGTCTCTCCGATCCGGACAAGCCCATCGGCAGCTTCTTCTTCCTGGGCCCCACCGGCGTAGGCAAGACCGAGCTCGCCAAGGCGCTTGCCGAGTGCCTGTTCGACGACGAGCGTGCGCTCGTGCGTATCGACATGTCCGAGTACATGGAGAAGTTCAGCGTCCAGCGTCTGATCGGTGCGCCCCCGGGATACGTGGGCTACGACGAGGGCGGCCAGCTCACCGAGGCCGTGCGCCGTCGTCCGTACTCCGTGATCTTGCTCGACGAGATGGAGAAGGCTCATCCGGATGTCTTTAACGTGCTGCTGCAGGTGCTTGACGACGGCCGTCTGACCGACGGTCAGGGTCGCCAGGTGTCCTTCAAGAACACGATTATCATCATGACGTCCAACGTGGGCTCCAAGGCCATCGCCGATCTGTCCGGTAAGGACGAGGAGGAGATGCGCCATCAGGTCGACGCCGCCATGGCTCAGACCTTCCGCCCCGAGTTCCTCAACCGTATCGACGATATCGTGGTGTTCCATCCGCTCGGTATGGCGCAGATCGAGAAGATCGTCGACATCCAGCTTGCCGACGTCCGCGCACGCCTGGCCAAGGAGCGCATGACGCTTGCCATCACCCCGGCGGCCAAGCAGATGCTCGCCGTGGGCGGCCTGGACCCCGTGTTCGGCGCCCGTCCGCTCAAGCGTCTGGTCCAGCGCGAGGTCGTGGACGCCATCGCCGCCGCCATCATCGACGGCACGGTGCGCGAGGGCGATCAGGTGACGGTCGATGTCGACAAGGACGGCGGCTTTACCGTCGTGTGCGATAACACGCCGGCGGCCACCTACGAGGTCCCCGACGCCGAGTAGTTTTTTGGGACATGCCTTAAAATCTACCAGTCGTCTCTAAACGCCAAGGGCGGCGGATCCAATTGGGTCCGCCGCCCTTTTTCGTGCGACAATCTATGGTGTTGAACGTGAGTACAAGGCAAGGAGCTATGCAGATGAAAGACGAGAACGAGACGAACGCACCGGCGGCTGAGACGGCGCCCGCCGCACCCAAGCCTGCACCCAAGCCTGCGCCCAAGCCGCGCGACCCCTACATCCGTGCCGAGAACGAGGACGACGACGGCTACGATCCCTACAGCGATCGCCGCCCCGAGCGCGAGCCAATGTTCGAAGCCGACCCCTGGCGCTGAGTGCCACCCAAAAGGTCACCAATAAGTTGCGGTGAAATAGGGACTGTTTTGCGGTTTGACCAGCAAAAACAATCCCTATTTCACCGCAACTGCGTTAGGGATTTTTCTGCATGGTGAGGGTAGTCACAAAAGCCCCGTCCCAAATTGACTGCTCGGGGAGTCGCATTCGAGCTCGGTTGTCCTCTTAGCCACTCGATATCCTTCGGAGCAATAACGGTGATAAAACTTGCTTAAGTGTTAATCAAGCTACACACAATCTTGCTCTCTAATTAATCAAGAATCAGTATAATTTTGATTAGCTAGAGAGCAAGATTGGAGAATCATGGCATTCAACGACTTGATCGCCCAGAAAATAAAGGACTTTGAACAGCAGGGGGTTCCGCAGGTCTTTGAGCGAGACCTTGATCTGGGAAACCCACAGGAGCCAAAGCGCGACAACATCGTAAATGTGGTTGTGGGGGCCCGCCGTTGTGGAAAGACGTATCGCCTGTATCAGGAGATGCAGCGGCTTCAGGGCCGGGGCGTCGAGCTTGACCGGATGCTTTACTTTAATTTTGAGGACGAGCGTTTGCGCCCGTATGAGTCATCGCTGCTGGCGGACGTGCTCGACACGTTCTATGCGCTGTATCCTGCTGCTCGAACCGAGGGCGCTTACATTTTCTTTGACGAGATCCAGGAAATTCCCGAATGGGGTGCGTTTCTGCGGCGTGTAGTCGATACGGAGAAAGCGACCGTCTATGTGACGGGATCTTCTTCTAAGATGCTGTCCTCAGAGCTTAAGAGCGAGTTCAGGGGTCGTTCTCTTATACGGGAGCTTTTTCCGTTGAGTTTTTCGGAATACGTTCGATATAAGACGGGGAGCGTTTTCGAGCCAGATGCGACCTTTTCCCCAAGCGATGCAGCGCTGCTTCGACATCATCTGATCGGATATCTTGAACGAGGGGGATTCATCGCGACGCTTGAGCAGACGCCCGCAGACGCGATTCAGCTGCTACAGGAATATGCTTCGCGAACGGTCGCTATGGACGTCGTTGAGCGTTACGACGTCAAGAACCCTCGCCTGGCATCGCTGTTCCTAACGCGGTGTATGGCATCTTCGGGACGAGAGCTGTCGGTGAACAAAGTGTACAACGAGTTCAAGAGCAGGCAGATACCCGTCAGTCGTAATTCGCTCAGCGACTTACTTGAGTATTATGAGGACGCCTACCTGTTATTTTCTGTGCCGGAGTTCACGCGTTCACTGGCAAATAACATGCGGTCTGCGTCTAAGGTCTACGCTGTCGACCCTGCGATGTTTGGAGCATTCTCTCCGGCATCGGCATTGGACCAGGGCCAGAGGCTCGAGACCGCAGTGTTCAATGCGCTAAGAAGAAAGACTCCCGCGGTGAGGACCGGCTCGGTCTGCCGCCTGCTGATCAAAGAGAAGAGCAAAAGCCATGAGGTGGACTTTGTGGCTGGGGACGCGCTTCTCATGCGGGCTTATAGCCTGATTCAGGTGAGTGCGGATATGGCACGTGAGAAAACGCGCGAGCGCGAAATTGCCGCGCTTGATGCCTCGATGGCCCATTTCGATCTTAGCGAGTCGGCAATCGTTACCATGGATGAGCAGGCCGATATTCCATGCGAGCACGGTGTGGTACACGTTATGCCCGCATGGAAGTGGCTCCTTGCCTAATCACCTATGGACCTGTGGGGTCAGGACCTCCTGGCTCCCTCATCACGGTTGGGGAGCACCTTGCTGCGCCAGGCTAGTCCTGGGCTTTGATACTCGGCAGGAGAATCTGGGCGAGGTAGTCGGTCTCGAGTTTGGTCGCGGCGTCGGCTTTGCCGTCTTTGCCGACCAGTACGTTCTTGATCTGGCTATAGGTGTAGCGGTTGCCGGTCGTAAGCTCGACAAGCTCAATGGCCGTATCCATGGGGTAGGTCGACACGGGATTCTGCGTCCGCCCGTTGATGGTCTGGGGCACCACGTACGGATAGACGGGGCCGCTGGCGTAGACGGTATAACCGTTGCCTAGATTGGCCGCGCCCAAAACCGTATCGCCTTCATCGGGCGTAAAGCTCTCGCCCTCGCGCACCGCGACGAGCGTCACGAGCGGCGTATTGGCGTCGTCGCCCAGATAGATGCATAGCGTGCTTCCGTTTTGCCAAGTTGCGACCTTGCCGTACCACTCGACGGGAATATCGAGCTGGTAGAGGTCGGTTGCCTTGTGGCGAGCGTCAGCATCACGGGACGCCTGTGCCTTTTGCACGCTCACGGCATTGACGGCGGCGTCGCGCCGCGCGGTTGCTGCCTGCTGGAGCACTTTGGCAGCCGCGGCGGAGCTCGCACCGCCCTCTTCGGCATACTTGGCGGCGGCATCGATCTGGTCGTCAGTCACCGTGTCGGCAGAAGGCACCTTGAGCTTAAAGGTGGCCTGGGCACTTAAATCCTGTCCATCGCTCTTAACGGTGACCTGCGTCTTGGTGGTCGGGACGGTATAGACGGTGCCGTCGGCCGCGATGGGGGAGGCGGCGATGGAGAGCGTGTAATCGCCGGGCAGCAGTTTGATGCCGCGACCGTGCTCGTCAACGTAGAGCGTTTCGCTCACGGAAGAACCGTCGGAATCCTGACCGCTCACCTGTACGGGAATCTTGGAGCCGGTAGAACAGTCGAGGCCCGCGGCATGCACGCCAATCTGCACTGACATCATCGTGTGGGCATTGGCGGCGACAGCGGCAGCCTGCTCTTGCTGATATCCGTTCCAGGCGGCATAGCCTGCGCCGCCGGCGACGAGCGCGACGGCCACGACACCGGCGACCATCAGATTGCGGCGCTTGGGCGACATCTTACGGTGACGAACCTCGGCTTCGCGTGCCGAAGGAACGGACGGTAGGGGAATATCGCCCATGGCGATGGTCTCGTCCACGGCAGGCGCAGAGCCTAAGCCAGGGAGCTCGCGGGTCAGCGAATCTTCGGCCGGCAAGTTATCGAGCAAGATGGTTTCCTCGCTCGTGTCGGATCCGGGCTGGTCGTCGGCCTCGCTTTCGGTGTCTTCGTGATCTGCCTCATCCTCGGCAGGCTCAACGTCGCCTGTATCCTGATCATCGGGCTGCGCCTCGGTTTCCGGCTCATCCTGCACATCAACGCCCGAATCGTCAAACGCAATCTCATCGAGTGAAATCCGGTCTAAGCTCTCCAAGGCCTCAGCGCAAGCTTCTGCATCTTGGGCCGCATCCTCTTGGCCCATCGTCTCATCTTTCATATATCCCCCAAGCTCAATATCGGGACAACACTGTACCCAAAAATGGAGCCATATAAAGCGCGTGCGAAATATAAGATCCGATTTAACTCGAGCGCATCGTTCGGCCGCATCCTCGCGGCGGCAAAAGGCCCCCGGAACGCGAACGAATCACATTCCGGGGGCTCTACAATGCGTTGAGTTGCGCGGAGCCGGCTATGCTGCTTCGTGCTCAAGCGATGTCTGCGCCAGGCGCGTTACTCGGCGTGTGCGTAATCCACCTTGGCGCGGCGAGCGGTAGCCTTCTCCCAATCGCTGGTGCCCTCAAAGACATCCTGCTTGTAGGGATTGCGGCCGAGCTTCTTGGCGCGGTAGGCGATGTAGATGATCGCGGCGACGTTGGCGACCAGCGCGGCAATCGAGACCGCGGTGGCGGCGCCGGGGTCGAGCGTGGAGTGGGTCACAAAGATGGACTCCTCCTGGAAGTAGGGGAATACCTGGGCAAACATGCACCAAATAGCCAGCGTAAAGGCGCGGTTCTGGATCCAGCCGCCCTTGTTCCAGATAAAGGCGGCGACGGTGGGCGCCAGCAGCAGCGCAAAGCCGCAGAACCAGGAGTGGGTGGGCAGGCAGTTGTAGGTGTAGCAGAAGTTCCAGATATCGTAGGCGATGATGTAGACCCAGGTCATGTCGGGCCACAGCATATCGGTCTGATCCTCGGAGGCGTAGACGCTCCACCAACCGGTCATGCAGAAGATGTTGATGAGACCGGCGATGCCGTTGAACACGTTGTTCCAGCCGGCCAGCTGCGTAGCACCTTCGGAGGTGACCCAGGTGGACTCGCCCAGGACAAAGAAGTGATAGGCGCTCTCAAAGTCGGATACGACGGCGATCATGATGTTGATGGCGACGATCACAAACGGCCATGCGCGGAACCAATGCGCCTTGCCGATCTTTCCCCACTGGTACTTAATGGCAATGAAGCCCCAGCAACCGGCGAGCGCCGCGTATACCTTGGCGTAGTGGAACCAGCTGTTCTGGTACACATGGGTGGGGTTGGTGAGCGCCCACTCGGCGCCTTGCGAAACGCCCACGGCGATGGCGACGCAGTAGATGGTCATGGCCAGCGGAGCCACGCCAAAGATGATTGCCGCGCCCAGCTTGGTGCGGCGGCCGACTTCGTTGAGCACGATCAGGCCAATAAAGACCATGGCCCAGCCGGCCCAGTGGATAAGGGTATCGCTACCCCAAACATCGAACAGCATGCTGCTCTCCTTTCACACGCCCGCGGCCCCTCTTCTGATCGCGGGCAGTTTGGCCAAATGTCGTCAGTTCTGGGGCTTGCGCTCCGGATACTTGGCGGTATAGCCCTCGATGTGGAGTGTCGAGGCGATGATTTCCTTGACCGTTTCGTCGGGCACATCGGGGTGCGTGCGGATATACATCAAAAGGCCCATGATGAGGGTGTAGAACGTCTCGTAGACATGGTCGATGCGTAGCTCATGATGGGCGACAAAATCCACTACGGTGGTGTCGCAGATATACTGCGCCACGCGCTGGACCACGTTGTGCAAAAAGCCGCCGTAGAGCGCGCCGCTGCTCGAGGTAAGCGTGCTCGGCAGCTCGTGGCCGCTGGCGACCAGGCGCTTAAAGAGCGGGGCGACGGTGTCGAGCGCGCCCTCGATATCACCGACGGTGCGGTCGGCGTTCCACCGCTCGAGTTCGGAGATAAAGTCGTCGATCGCCTCGTCCATAACAGCGGTGACGGCGGCGTCCATGTCGGCGAAGTAGTGGTAGAACAATGAACGCGTGCAGCCGGCTCGCTTGGTCACGGCCGATACCGATAGGTGGGACACGCCCAGCTCGGAGCTTACGGTGCGCACGGCATCGAGGATCTCGCGACGGCGTTCGTCGCCCGTCAGGCGCTTTGCCGCGCTATCGGATGCGGGGACGGCATCGACCACAGAGGTACCTGCTGTGTTATTGCCCATGTTTTGCCGCCTTTCATCCTCTTTTGCCTGACCGTTCGCCTAACAGTCTTGAATATTGTTGACGGTTCGTCAATACTATTTTTGACACAATGTCAACAATGGCGGGTGAACGGCATGGGGGCATGTCCGGCCTGCAAAAAAAGAGGGGCGCTGCGGTCCCGCCGGGCTGCGGCAAGAGAAGGGACAACCATGATTCTCAACGGACCGGGGATTAGTTACACCGAGCCCGACATCGGTTCGGAGTTCGTGCCGCCGCTGCCGGAGCATCCGCGCGAGGCCATCGTCAAGCTGTGCGAGCACTGCACCAACCGTCTGCTGCATCGCGACGAGCTGCTGGGCTACGAGTACTGGTCGTTTGCCGAGGCCGCAACCGACGAGCAGGCCGAAGTGCTCTGCAAGATGAAGATGCGCCGTCCCTATACGCTGCCCGAGATGGTCAAGCTCACCGGCATGCCCGAAG
This sequence comes from Collinsella sp., assembly GCA_048189345.1. GTDB lineage: Bacteria > Actinomycetota > Coriobacteriia > Coriobacteriales > Coriobacteriaceae > Collinsella. The sequence goes on along the minus strand of DBEZGO010000088.1, from coordinate 7,864 downwards.
CCGATATCGAGAAGATGCTCGACGACATGAGCTACACGGGTCTGCTCGAGTACAACTGGGAAAACCCCGAGCGCGCCAAGCAATGGGTGTTGCCCATGCTGGTGCCGGGTTCTGCCGAGTTCCTCAACATGCGCGTGAGCCAGCTCGAGGAGCACCCGGTCTATGCCAAGTTCTTTGAGCAGGCGTCCAAGGGACCGCTGTCCAAGGCCACGCCGATGGTGCCGCCCGGAGGCGCCGGCATCGGCATGCACGTCATTCCGGTCGAGAAGGCCATCGACGCCGCGAGCACCTCGGTGCCGATCGAGCATATCGAGCATTGGCTCGACAAATACGATGGCAAATATGCCGCCAGCACCTGCAGCTGCCGCGCGAGCCGTCGCGTGATGGGTGAGGGCTGCGCCGACGACCCGGCCGATTGGTGCATCGCCGTGGGCGATATGGCCGACTACGTGGTTGAGACCGATCGTGGCCATTACGTGACCCGCGACGAGGTTTACGACATCTTGCGCCAGGCCGAGGACAACGGCTTTGTGCACCAGATCACTAATATCGACGGCGAGAACAAGATCTTCGCCATCTGCAACTGCAACGTCAACGTGTGCTACGCCCTGCGCACCTCGCAGCTGTTCAACACGCCCAACCTGTCGCGCTCGGCCTATGTCGCTAAGGTCGAGAAGGACAAGTGCGTGGCCTGCGGTCGCTGCGTCGAGGTGTGTCCGGCCGGCGCCGCCAAGCTGGGCCAGAAGCTCTGCAGCAAAAAGGCCGGCGGACAGGTGCCCGAGTATCCGCGCCAGGAGCTGCCCGATGCCACCAAGTGGGACCACACCAAGTGGTCGCCCAACTACCGCAACGACAACCGCATCGAGACGCATGAGTCCGGCACCGCTCCCTGCAAGACGGCCTGCCCCGCGCACGTTGCCGTTCAGGGCTATTTGAAGCTCGCGGCTCAGGGTCGCTATGACGAGGCGCTGGCACTCATTAAGCGCGAGAACCCGCTGCCCGCTATCTGCGGCCGTGTGTGCAACCGCCGCTGCGAGGACGCCTGCACCCGCGGCCGTGTGGACGCCGCCGTGGCCATCGACGAGGTCAAGAAGTTCATCGCCCAGCGCGATCTGGATGCCGCGACCCGCTACGTCCCGCCCGTGGTGACGCCGACGCGCGCTGGCGGCTTTGATCAGAAGATCGCCATCATCGGTGCCGGTCCGGCCGGCCTGTCCTGCGCTTTCTATCTGGCCGAGAAGGGCTACAAGCCCGTCGTCTTCGAGAAAAACGAGCGCCCGGGCGGCATGCTCACCTACGGCATTCCCAGCTTTAAGCTGCAGAAGGACGTCATTGAGGCCGAGGTCGAGATCATTCGCCTGATGGGTGCCGAGTTCCGCTATGGCGTGGAGGTCGGTCGTGATGTGACGCTCGACGAGCTGCGCGCGCAGGGCTTTAAGGCCTTTTACGTGGCCATCGGCTGCCAGGGCGGCCGCCTTGCCGGTATTCCGGGCGAGGATGCCGTGGACGTGACCGTGGCCGTCGACTTCCTTCGCGAGGTTAACAGCGGCAAGATCGATACCCTGTCCGGCCGCACCATTGTGGTGGGCGGCGGCAACGTGGCCATCGACGTTGCCCGCAACGCCTGCCGTCTGGGCTCTGGGCACGTTGAGATGTTCTGCCTGGAGAGCGAGGTCCAGATGCCCGCCAGCGAGGAAGAACGTCGCGAGGCCGTTGAGGACGGCGCTCACATCAGCTGCGGCTGGGGCCCCAAGGAGATTCACCTGGACGAGGCCGGTCGTGTGTGCGGTATCACCTTCAAGCGCTGCACGCGTGTCTTTGACGACGAGGGCCGTTTTGCGCCCGAGTACGACGAGAACGATCTGCGCCGTGTCGATGCCGACCGTGTCGTCATGTCGATTGGCCAGTCCATTGTGTGGGGCGACCTGCTGGCTGGCTCCAAGGTGGAGCTCGGCCGCGGCCAGGGCGCCCTTGCCGATCCCCAGACTTACCAGACCGCCGAACCCGACATCTTTGTGGGTGGTGACGTCTACACTGGCCCCAGCTTTGCCATCGACGCTATCGCCGCCGGCCACGAGGCCGCGGTGTCCATCCATCGCTTTGTGCAGCCGGGCTCCACGCTCACCATCGGCCGCAATCAGCGCCGCTACACCGCGCTCGACCGCGACGACGTTGTGCTCGAGAGCTACGACAACGCGAGCCGCGAGGTTGCCCACGTGGACCGCGAGCGCGAGAAGGCTGCGCCGTTTAGCGAGTACGTCGAGACCTTTACCGAGGAGCAGGTGCGCGCCGAGACCGCCCGCTGCCTGGGCTGCGGCGCCTCGATCGTCGACCCTAACAAGTGCATCGGCTGCGGCCTGTGCACCACCAAGTGCGCGTTTGACGCCATCCATCTTGATCGCGATCGCCCCGAGTGCTCCACGATGGTCAAATACGAGCAAAAGCTCCCAAGCCTGGGCAAGTACGCATTGAAGCGTGCAATTAAGATCAAATTTGGGAAGAAGTAAGAGACCTAACAAGTAAGTGAACGGCGCAGAGGGCGGTTGGACAGCGAGCGGGTCCCAGGCGTGGCGAGGTGCCTTGAAAGAGGAGGGCATAGGGCTTTTGCCCATGCCCGACGATTGAAAGGCAGATCGCCCGTCTGGGACTCGCGCAGCGTCAAGCCGACCGCCGTTCGTTAGAACGGCGGAAGGAATTAAAAGTGCACGAGCTCGGAATCGTCTATCACATCATTCGCGATGTCGAGAATGTGGCGCGCGCTCATGGCGTGCGTCGCGTTTCGAGCGTGACGTTGCTACTGGGCGAGGTCTCGGGCGTCGTTCCCGACTTGCTGCTCGACGCTTGGCGCTGGGCGGCAGATAAAAAGCCCATCACCGAGGGTGCGGAGCTTATCGTGGAGCCCGTTGAGGCCGTGACACATTGCGAGGCGTGTGGCTGCGACTACGCGACGGTCGAGCACGGCAAGGCCTGTCCCCATTGCGGTAGCGGCGAGACCTATTTGCTGCAGGGCCAAGAGGTAATGATCAAACAGATCGAGACCCCCGAAGAGGATCCGGCAGGCGCTGCCCCCGACGGCCCTTCCGACGCGCCCGATGCCGTCGACGCCGCCAACCCTCTTCGCATCGCCTAATATCCAATGACTACGTGGGCTAGAGTTCTAAACATATTTGCTTCGGTTAGTCAAGTCATGTCTGTTTAAACAAAATAGCGGCACGCAGACGCATTGGGATCCACCTAAAGCGATTTTAACGAACAGCGCGCCTATATATGTCTTTGAAAGCAATCGGCAAATCACGTTTTAGCAGGCAATGAGCTGTAAACCAGCAACGTAATCAATTTGTAACAAACTAGACGTTTAAACAAATAAACCAACCTTTTGCGAATTTAGCTATAATTCCACAATCCAAACAGGTATACTCCTTTCATGTCGTGTAGGAAATACGTAGACAAAAAGGAGGTTATGTGATGGTAAGTATTGTTCTTGCTAGCCACGGGGACTTGGCAGCTGGAATCAAGCAGACGGGCTCGATGGTCTTTGGCGATCAGCCGTCTGTTGCCGTGGTCTCGCTCGAGCCGAGCATGGGCCCCGACGACTTCCGTGCCAAGGTCGAGGAAGCAGTCGCTTCCTTCGAGGACCAGGAGCAGGTGCTCTTCCTCGTTGATCTGTGGGGCGGCACGCCGTTCAACCAGATCAGCGGGCTCATCGAGGGCCACGATTCCTGGGCTATCGTCACCGGTGTCAACCTGCCTATGCTCATCGAGGCATATTCGCAGCGCTTTGACGCAAAGAACACTGCACATGCGATCGCAAAACATCTCGTGACTGAGGCTAAGGCTGGCGTGCGCGTCAAGCCCGAGTCTCTGGAGCCCGAGGAGAAGAAGCCGGCTACGGCCGCCGCTGCTCCTGCAGGCGCCATCCCTCCGGGAACGGTCATCGGCGACGGGCACATCAAGATTGCCCACGTCCGTATCGACACCCGTCTGCTGCATGGTCAGGTGGCCACCACGTGGACCAAGCAGATCAACCCCAACCGCATCATCGTGGTTTCCGACGGCGTTGCTCACGACGAGCTCCGCAAGACCATGATCGAGCAGGCTGCCCCTCCGGGAGTCCATGCCAACGTCGTTCCCATCAAGAAGATGGCCGAGGTCGTCAAGGACACGCGCTTTGGTGACACCAAGGCCATGCTGCTCTTCGAGAACCCGCAGGATCTGCTCAAGGCCATCGAGGCCGGCGTCGACATCAAGGAAGTCAACATCGGTTCCATGGCTCACTCCAAGGGCAAGGTCGTCGTCACCAACGCCGTCGCTATGGGCGATGACGACGTTAAGACTCTCGAGGCTCTCAAGGCCAAGGGCGTCAAGTTCGAGGTTCGCAAGGTTCCTTCGGATTCCTCCGAGGATCTCGACGCCATGTTGAAGAAAGCTAAGGCCGAACTGGCCGCTCAAGCATAGTAAAGGAGGGTCCGATACATGTCTGCAATCACTATTCTGCTTGTTGCGATTGTCGCGTTGCTTGCCGGTATGGAAGGCATTCTGGATGAGTTCCAGTTCCATCAGCCGCTCGTGGCATGCACGCTTATCGGTCTCGTAACCGGTCACCTTCAGGAGGGCATCCTCCTGGGCGGTTCGCTCCAGATGATGGCCCTTGGCTGGGCTAACGTTGGCGCCGCCGTCGCGCCTGATGCCGCTCTGGCTTCGGTCGCTTCTTCGATCATCATGGTGCTCGCCCTCAACGGCGGCGCCACCGATTCGGCCAAGGCCGTTACCGCCGCCATCGCCGTCGCCGTCCCGCTGTCGGTCGCTGGTCTGTTCCTGACCATGATCTGCCGTACCCTGGCTACCGCTATCGCTCACGCCATGGACGGTTGCGCCGAGAAGGGCGACTTCTCCGGCATCGAGCGCTGGCAGTACGCTGCCATCCTCATGCAGGGCCTTCGTATCGCCATCCCGGCAGTACTTCTGTGCATCATCCCGGCCGAGGCTGTTACCAACGCGCTTAACGCTATGCCCGACTGGCTGTCCGGCGGCATGGCTGTCGGCGGCGGCATGGTCGCTTCCGTCGGTTACGCCATGGTCATCAACATGATGGCCACCAAGGAGACCTGGCCGTTCTTCATCCTCGGCTTTGTCCTTGCTGCCATCCCTCAGCTCACGCTGATCGCCCTTGGCCTCATCGGCATCTCCCTTGCCCTCATCTACCTTGGCCTTAAGGATCTGGCCAAGCAGGGTGGCGGCATGGGCGGTGGCTCCGGCGACCCGCTCGGCGACATTCTGAACGATTACGAGTAGGAGGGGAGTGATACATATGGCAGAGAACAAGATTCAGCTCACCAAGGCTGACCGCAAGAAGGTTTGCTTCCGTCATCAGTTCCTTCAGGGCTCGTGGAACTACGAGCGTATGCAGAACGGCGGCTGGTGCTTCGCAATGATCCCTGCGATCAAGAAGCTCTACACCAGCAAGGATGACCAGATTGCCGCTCTTAAGCGCCACCTGGAGTTCTATAACACCCACCCCTATGTTTCCGCCCCCGTCATTGGCGTTACCCTCGCTCTCGAGGAGGAACGCGCCAACGGTGCTCCGATTGACGACGTCGCCATTCAGGGCGTCAAGGTCGGTATGATGGGCCCGCTCGCCGGCGTCGGCGACCCCGCCTTCTGGTTCACCCTTCGCCCGATTCTGGGCGCTCTGGGCGCTTCCCTGGCCCTGTCCGGCAGCATCGCCGGTCCGCTGCTGTTCTTCTTCGCGTGGAACATCATTCGTTACGCCTTCCTGTGGTACACGCAGGAGTTTGGCTACAAGGTCGGCTCCTCCATCGCCAAGGACCTCTCCGGCGGTCTGATGGGCAAGGTCACCGAGGGTGCATCCATCCTGGGTATGTTCATCATCGGCGCCCTGGTCGAGCGCTGGGTGTCCATCTCCTTCACCCCGGTCGTCTCCAAGGTCACGCAGTCTGCTGGCGCCTTTATCGACTGGGCTAACCTGCCCTCCGGTTCTGAGGGTGTCAAGGAAGCACTGACGATGTATAACTCCATCGGTGCTAACGCCCTTGATCAGGTGAAGGTCACCACGCTTCAGGCCAACCTCGATCAGCTCATCCCCGGCCTTGCCGCCGTGTGCCTGACCCTGCTGGTCTGCAAGCTCCTCAAGAAGAAGGTCAGCCCGATCGTCATCATCCTGGCTCTCTTCGCCATCGGCATCATCGGTCGCGTCTGCGGCTTCATGTAAGCACGTTTCGGCTTAAGACCGAGAATTGCTAGGCAAGGGCTTTTGAGCCATTGAAACGGACCGCACCCGGTGGGTACACTGGATGCGGTCCGATTGTTTTATTTGGAGGGCGAGGCGCGCATGGCGCAATCTCAGAACAGCACGGTCGATCTGGCAACGCCGGCAACCTGCCTGATGGGGCTTACCAGCCACGGTAACGTGATGGTGGGCAATAAGGCGTTCGAGTACTATAACGAGCGCAATCCCGAGGATTATATTCAAATCCCGTGGGACGAGGTCGACTATATTGCCGCCGAGGTTTTGCGCGGCACCAAGAAGATTACGCGTTTTGCCATCTTCACCAAGGACAACGGTCACTTTACGTTTTCGACGCGCGACGACAAAGAGACGCTTCGCGCGGTCCGCAAGTACGTCGACGAGGATAAGCTCGTGCGTTCGCCCGACTTTATCGATGTGACCGCCAAGGGCGCCAAGAGCATCCCCTCCGTCATCAAAAGCCTCTTCCACAAAGGTAACTAGCTCCTCATAAGTTGCGGTGAAATAGTTCCTAAATACGGCTTTAGATGCTTCAGACAGGAACTATTCCACCGCAACTTCGAAGTCTAGTCATGCGACGTATTGCGATGCAGTAAATCTGCTACACTAGTACAACATGCCTCCGTAGCTCAGGGGATAGAGCACCGCTCTCCTAAAGCGGGTGTCGACGGTTCGAATCCGCCCGGGGGCACCAGGAAAATCGCAGGTCAGGAGTTATTTTTGCTTCTGACCTGTTCTGGTTTTGGGACTAAGAACCGCTTTCGTTTGTAAATCTGGTAAGTAAATATTATGACTTCCCGAGTTTTCCACTGAAAACAGGAAATCACCATTTTGGGGATAAAAGTTTTCAACAGCTGTTAGTCGGTTCCATTTTGGTGATGTGCTTCCCTCTTTTGGGTAAATAATTTCACCATTTTGATGATTCGGTAACTTTGAATTATTGGATAAAAAGCCTGCTCAGAAGCTTGTGTAATACCCAGTTTGGTGAAACCAATTAATAGAGAAATAGTTTATAAAGAAATAGGGACGGCGATGCCGTCCCCTTCGCTCGCAAAGCTCGCTGCGCGGCCACGTGCCGTGACCTTGCCGCCGGCTACGCCGTCGATAAAGAATAGGGACAGCGATGCTGCCCCACCTTCGCTCGCGGAGCTCGCCGCGCGACCACGTGCCGTGTCCTTGCCGTCGGCTACGCCGCCGATTTATTCGCTCACTTCGTTCGCTGATTGATGGACTAATCCGATTTATCAGTGACACCAGTCATAAGTGCAGCAATTGATATGTTGAATCCATTGGCAATTTTAGACAGGTTAGAAAGACTGACATTTCTTCGCCCGACCTCTATCGAGGCGTAGTAAGACCTGTCCATGTCAATGCGGTTCGCAAATTGCTCTTGTGAGTAACCAGACTCTGATCTGAGTTCTTTGCAGCGTAGACCAAAGGATTGTTGTAGCGGCGAGATATCCATGACAAAAAGAGTCATGGATTGTTGTATATATGCCAACGGACTATATACAACAATCCCAGTTAAGGCGCATAATTATCTCTATTGGAAAGCACTCTGATGCCCAGTCGGATAGGGCACGGAAAAGGAATGGAATA
>DBEZGO010000087.1:0-5146 GCA_048189345.1 Collinsella sp. | reverse complement strand
ACCGCGCTCCTCAAAGAAGTTGAGGAACTTGGAGCGGATCTCGGCCGTAGTCATTGACGGGTAGTCAGCACTCATAGAGGGAATCTCCTCGGTTTCACATCGAAACAGTTCAAACGTAACGATATTACCATCCCGCCGCGCAAGTGCAAAAAAGAGGGCCGACATAAAGCCGACCCTACAGCGAAAGTGCACGTTATTTAGGAGTATGCGATGCTTTGAAAAAGGCTACTGTAGAATTACATATAAGATTCACCCGGAAGGAGCGATCGATGAAAAGCAAACGATTTGTCCTGAATGCACTTCTGGTTGTAGCACTTTTAGCGCTTTTGGCTTTCTCCTGCTGGTACGCAAACCAACCAGCATTTGGCTACGTATTGTATGCAGTAATGTCCGGCGATAAAGCTTATTACACTCTACGCGCAATTGACGTTCTCTTTTTCTATGTAGCCGGCCCCTTATCAATCGCTTTGCTCGCGTTTCTTGTCATTTACAACTTCAAGAAACGCTAGCGGTGCCTATTTGGAATCCGAATCGTCCATGGAGCCGTCGATGCCGGTTTTGGTATCATCGTCCGAGTTGGAGTCATCGTCCTTGGCGAAGGGATTCTTGAAAAAGCTCGTCGCATCGGGCTGCAGGCCCGAGAGCTTGATCCAGGGATTCTCGAGCTCGGGCTTGGGCATCGCCTGGGCCTCGGGCGCGGTCTCGTTGCCGATGAGCTCGGACTCGTAAATGAACGTATCGTCTCCAAGCGCGTCGTAGGCGGCGACCGGGTTGCCCTCGGCATCGCGATATGGCGTGCCCTTAAATACAGCGCCGTCGTATGCCACGAGCTGGCGACCGGTCTCGTTCTCAAAGTAGTAGACGAAAATGCCCTTGAGGGCCGCGCACAGCGGAATGGCGATGACCATGCCGATGGGACCCATAAGTGCCGAACCAATAACGAGGGCCGTCAGGCTCATGATGGGATGCACCTGCACCGAACTCTGCATGACCTTGGGGGAAATGACGTTATCGGTGACGTTTTGAGCCACCATGGTCACAACGAGCGTCCACAACGCCAGCATGGGGCTGAACATAAAGCCGAGCACCGTTGCGATCGCCGCGCTCACCCAGGGACCGACAACCGGGACCAAGTGCATGATGCCGGTAAAGATGGCCATGAGTGCCGCGTAGGGATGGCCAATGAGCGTAAAGCCGATAAAGGCGAGGATGCCACCGCAGATGGACGTCACGACCATGCCGCGCATATAACCGCCGACCGAGCGCGAAAGAATCGCGACCATAAAGCGGTACGAGGTCTCTTTTTCCTGTCCGATGATGGTACAGACCTCGTGGTGCATACGGGGATAATCGCAGGCAAGCCAGTAGGCAAGCACCAAACCCAGGAAGATTACGAACAGCTGCGAGGCCGTATTGGTGATCAGCGGGAACACGCCGCGACCGAGCTCAGCGGCGATTTGCGATACGTACTTGGACGCCACAGTAACCAGCGAGGACAGATTATCGTCCAGGTACTCCTTGAGCGGCGTGTTGTTGAGCGTCTTAGCGTGCGAAATCATCTCGTTGAGATCACCGCCCGCAACGCGAAGCTGCTCAGGCAGACGGCTCAGGACTTCCATAATCTGACCGAGCAAAATAGGCGACAGGATGCAGACGACGCCGACGAGCACTGCCACAACCACGATCAGCGCGATGAGCGAACCGATGCCACGACCGACGCCGTGATGCTCGAGCCAGTTAGTGATCGGCGACATCACAAAAGCAATGATGGAACCGACAGCGAGAAACTCGATAACCGGCGCCAGGATACCCATAAGGTTAAAGATGACGGCTGCGATGACAATGCAGCCGACGACAGCCCAAATGCGAAGCGTCAGAATACGAGTATCGCGCAGCGTGCGGTCGGTTTGTTGGGGGTGCTCAATCATGAACGAACCATCACTCCGTCGGGGTCGATCTTGTCCTGTATCTTCTTAAGGGTACGGCGCAGCAGGCGCGAAACCTGCACCTGCGAGATACCCAACTTCTTAGCGATCTCGATCTGGGTCATGCCCTTCACAAAGCGCAGCTCGATAACCTCACGCTCACGCGGCGAGAAATCGCGGATGGCTTCCTCGATCACCAGGCGGTCATCGGTAAAATCGAGCTCGTTGTCATCATCGGCATAGCGGTCGAGAATCGAGGGGGCATCATCGGAATCGGACGCGCCAGGAGCCTCGATGGGCACCGAGGTATAGGCCGAAGACGATTCCATGGCCTCCAGCACCTCGTCGACGGTCACACCCAGGTACTCAGCGATTTCTTCAACCTTAGGCGAGCGCTGCAGCTCGTTAGTGAGCTTGTCGGTAGCTTGGTTAACCTTGGCAGAAAGCTCCTGCAAACGGCGCGGCACGCGCACGCTCCAGCCCTTATCACGGAAGTGACGCTTAATCTCGCCCAGGATGGTAGGCGTGGCAAACGTCGTGAACTCGAGTCCGCGCTCGGGGTCAAAGCGGTCGATAGCTTTGAGCAAACCCAGATAGCCGACCTGCATGAGGTCGTCGAGCGGCTCGCCGCGGTTCTTAAATTTGTTGGCAAGAAACCTTACCAGGTTCATATGGGACATGACGAGCTGCTCACGTGCGTCCGGATCACCGGTCTCTTTGTAGCGACGAAACAGCTCGCGGGTTTTCTCCTTGTCCCAAGCGGTCTTACCGCTCCGGGAACGTTCGGTCATATTAGATATCCGCCTTGAGGTCGAGGGAAAGCGTCAGGGGCGCCGCAGTCTTTTCGTAGGAATCGCACACGCTTGCCAGAATGAGCTCGGCATACACGGCAGCCTGATCATCCTCATCGACAGTCGCCTGGTCACCAAAGGTAAAGGTCATGCCCACATGCGATTCGTCGACGTCGAATTTGATCGAAATGTCGTCAGAATCAACGGCCGTGCAGCCAAAGATGAAGGCCTCCTCGGCAGCCATACGGATGTCCTCGATGCGATCGACGGACATAGAGCACAGCGCACCGACATTTGCCGCCGTCATGCGCACAAGGCGCGCGAGACGCGGATCACCGGCAACGCTCAGCGTAATGGGGCATGTTGCTTCGCTACTCATCGCAGGACTCCTCGGAGGTCTCGGCGGGCGTATAGGTGTAATACTGAGCAGGCTTGGCTGCGGGCTTCTGAGCCGCATCCGCACCATCGGCGGCCTCGTCCTCAGCCTCACCAATCAGAACGCGCTCGGTAGGCTGCTCGGCCTCGGTGGCGGCAGCGGCGAGCTTGCGATCGGCGTCGGCTGCAGGAGCCTTCACCTTATTGAAAAGCTTCTGCACGGCGCCAGCAGCAGAATCAGTCACGCTCGACACAGCGTTGCTTGCCTCGGCCACGCTGCCCGTAACCTCGGAAATATCGCGAACCACAGCTTCGACCTCTACGAGATTGGAGGTAAGGGCGTCGACGGCGGTCTTGCTCGACTTGAGGAGCGGCTCAACCTGAGCCAACGCGGGGGTGAGCTCATCGACAGCGCCATCGAGCTTTGCTACCACCGGCTGCGCCTCGGCGATGGTGTTGTTAAGGTCGCTCACGGTCTTATCGAGCGAATCAACGACGGTGCGGGTCTTTCGCAGCGTGAGCGCGAGCTCGATAACAGCCCACACACCGGCAACGGCGAGCAGCAGCAGGGCGATTTGAATGGGACTCATACAAGCCTCCCGAAGGAATCGAAATACAGACGGTTTCCATGGTACCCCAAAGGGGACCGAACATGCCATGAGCAGCAACGTGGGACAAAATTATCAGCAGCTACTTCGGTGCATTCCCGCTGCGGTCGCGTTCACTTTGCTCTACGCGCCATTCTTCCCAACCGCGGCCGGCAGGCTGCCAAAATGCACCGCGTTCCAAGCCTTCGGGCAAATAGCGCTGATCGACCCAGCCTTCGGGATAATCGTGCGGATACTTATACACACCGTATTCATCGCTGCCCGGGCGATGGCGATCGCGCAGGTAGCTGGGCACCTCGCGAAGACCACTGCTGTGGATATCGGCTAGCGCCGCATCGATCGAGGCCTCGCACGCATTGGACTTGGGCGCCAAGCACACATAGAGCGCAGCTTGTGCAAGGTTAATGCGACATTCAGGATAGCCAATAACTTCAGCAGATTTAAAGGCAGCATGCGCCACCAAAAGCGCCTGCGGGTCGGCGTTGCCAACATCCTCAGAAGCGTGAATCATAATGCGGCGAGCGATAAACTTAGGATCCTCCCCAGCATCGATCATGCGCGCGAGCCAATAGATCGTGGCATCGGGGTCGCTACCGCGCATAGACTTAATAAACGCACTGATGATGTCGTAGTGCATGTCGCCGTTTTTGTCATACGTAAAGCCGCGACGCGGGTTGGCGATCTTCACGTCATCCACGGTGATGGGATAGCGCTCCCCCGCCGCAGGCGCTGGCGTTCCCTCGGTATCGGGACGCGTGACGGCAATCTCGCTCGCAAGCTCAAGCGTCGTGAGCGCCGAGCGAGCGTCACCCGCTGCCAGCGTGCAAATGGTCTTGACCGTATCCTCATCGGCCGAGAACTTACCGTTCAAACCCTGCGGTGCCTCAAGCGCACGTTCAATAAGCGTGGCGATATCCTCATCCTTCAGATGCTCAAGCTCCACGACGCGACCACGTGAGAGCAGTGCCGAGTTGACCTCGAAGTACGGGTTCTCTGTCGTAGCGCCAATCATAATGACGGTACGGTTCTCAACTGCATGCAGCAAGGCATCCTGCTGCGACTTAGAGAAGCGGTGAATCTCATCGATGAATAGAATGGTGCGGCGGTCGTACGTATTCAGGCGCGTCTTGGCCTCATCAATTACACGACGCAGGTCCTTCACGGTACCCGTGACGGCGCTGACCTCGACAAACTCGCTCTTGGTATGGTTGGCGATAATGTGGGCCAGCGTCGTCTTGCCCGTACCGGCAGGCCCGTACAGAATCACGCTCGAAAGCACGTCGTGCTCGATCGCGGCACGCAGCCATGAACCCTTACCGACGGCCTTTTGCTGGCCCACGTACTCGTCGAGCGAATTGGGGCGCATGCGCACCGCAAGCGGCGCATTCTGAAAGGAACGCTCGCGCGTCGAAGCAGAAAAAAGGTCGTCCATAGCCATCCCGTGTAT
>DBEZGO010000086.1:0-4369 GCA_048189345.1 Collinsella sp. | reverse complement strand
GAAGACGGCGTCGTAGCCCTCCTCGTGCACGCGGTCGGCCAGGGCGGTCATCTTCTTGCCGGCCTCGTAGACGTTCCTGCCGTCCTCGAGGTAGCCCTCCTGGTCGAAGTGCATGATCTCGATCTTCTCGGTCTCCTTCATGTGTGTCCTCCCATCACATGTGCGCAATTCTATACATCGCGCTTCTTGCTGATACCAATTATAGCCATGCGATTGCTTGTTATTTAATACCAATCCAAACTCACGGAGATTTGCGGCGAACGGTCGGTTTCCTCGCCCGAGTGGTATTACAACGCCAATAGTTGTCTATTTCGAGCGCTACTGCCAACGGGTTCCCCACAACTCGCCAGCTATAAAAGCGTTGCGCCAGACCCGCCCAAGCGTTTCCGGCGCAACCGCGCAGTTTAGTTATTCGGCTTCCATCTCCGCTGTCACACGGCGATACATCTCGATAACCTGAGTCGTCGCCTTGGACGGATCCTGATAGTAGCGGCCATCACACGTCTCGGCCGAGACATAGCCCGTATAGCCGTGGCGCATGAGTGCCTCGAGGTCGGCACGCATATCACGCTCGCCGTCGCCCCAGGCAAGATGCGTCGTGCCGCCGCCCACATCTACAAAGTGGGTGTGAACGATCTTGTCGCCCAAAACCTCAAAGTAGCCGTCGATCGTGTCGCCGGCAACTTCCATGGCGCCAAAGTCGATACAGGCCTTCAGGTTGGGACGATCGACCGCCTCGAGGATGCGCGCGACATCCTGTGCGGTGTTGACCAACACGGACTCCGACGGCTGCAGGGCCTCGAGCGCGACGCGAATACCGCGCGTATCGGCGTAGTCGCACACCGAGCGCAGCATGGCAACGCTGCGGGCCCAGGCGTCCTCAGCCGGCTCGTCCAGATAGGCCCAACCACTCGTCACCAGAATCTGCGGCACGCCCAACTCAACGGCAACGTCGATCACATTCTTAAAGTACGAGAGGATGCGTTTTTGGCCCGCCTCACCGCGCACCGCGACGTTCCACGGCTTGGGGTTGTTCTGCTCGGGGCACACGCACACGATCTTGATACCGTATTGGGCGGCAAGATCGCGAATCTTATCCACCGAATCGTGCTCATGGCAATCCACATACAGGTGCATCGAGCCGGTCCACAGCTCGATATTGCGATAGCCGGCCTCACCTGCAGCCTTAAAAAACGTCTCGATGCTGTAGTAACGATGGTTGATGTTCATGAGCGAAAGCTCGGGTATGACCATAGCCCTCCCCTTTCGTACGGAGTTTTAAAAAACAGGGGGCCGCCGCAGATGCGACAAGCCCCCAAAGATCGACGCAACCGTTAGACGCGATGGAAGCGCGATTCGAACATATTAGGCAAGCACGCCAAAGTAAGCGCCGATGATGCCCACGACCATGGTGCAGAGGATCAGGACCATCGGGTTGATCTTCTTGGAGAGCAGCCAATAGTAGAGCCAGAAGGCGGCCATGCCGAGCATACCGGGCATGATACCGTCCAGGATGTCCTGGAGAGTCTGGGCGGAGTCGCCCTGACCAATGGCGATGGGCAACGAAGCCCAGAACATGTCCTTGCTCATGGCGCCGACGACCATGACGCCGACAATGCCGACGCAGGCCATGATCTTTTGCATCAGGCCGGTCTTCTGAGCCTCGTCGAGGAAGCCAATGCCTAGCTCATAACCCTTGATAGCGCCAAAGATACGAATCAGGAACGCCGGGATGTTGTAGACGAGCAGGAAGGCGATGGGGCCAAAGACGTTGCCGGCCTGGCACAGGCTGATGCCCACGGCAGCGGCGACGACGCGCAGGGTGGACAGGAAGAAGGAGTCACCCAGGCCGGAAAGCGGACCCATGAGGGCGGCCTTGATGTCGTTGACGCTCTCGGGCTCAACCTCGCCACGAGCGACCTTTTCTTCCATGGCCATCGCGATGCCACCCACGAAGGGAGCGAGCTGCGGGGTGATGTTGAAGAATGCGCTGTGACGGTGCAAGGCCTCGGCGTAATCATCGGGACGGCCGGCATAGATCTTCTTGAGCATGTTGGCGACCATCAGGCAGAAGGCAATGTTCATCTGCTTGTAGTAGGTCCAGGAGAATTCCATGCCCAGGGCGCCAGTGTTCACGGCGCTCTTAATGAGGTCGGAGCGAGTAATCTGGTTCTCGGAATTAGAAGTCATCGTCCTCATCCCCTTCCACAGAAAGCTGGGACTGGGCGCCACCAAGGCCCAGCAGGTCGTACTTGTCGATGCCGATGATGATTGCGATCAGGGCGACGCCGAGGACGGGCACGTTGGCATAGGAGCACAGCAGGAAGCCCAGGAAGTAGAACGGCACGAGCTGCTTGGTAAGCACCAGACGGCCGAGCATGGCGAAGCCCATGGCAGGCAGGATGTTGGCTGCGACGCCAAAGCCATCGAGGACGAACGTCGGGATGAAGTCGAGCAGGCCCTGAACGGCGTCGGCACCCAGATAGAAGGAGACCGAGCACAGGATAAAGGCCAGGACGACAATCACGAGACCGATAATCCAGTGCATAGCGTAGATACCCTTGAGGTTACCCTTGCTGGCAAAGACGTCGGCACGGTCGACCAGAAGGGGCATACCGGCGTTGACGACGTTCTTAATGGCCAGGCACAGAGTGGCGATGGGCATCGCGAGCGCGATAGCGGCCTCGGTGCTCTGACCCAGCTGAATAGCGAAGGCGCAGGCGAGCACACCGCCAATACACTCATCGGGCGGCACGTAAGCGCCGATGGAGATTGAACCCATGAAGAGCAGCTCGAGGCTCGCACCGATGGCGAGGCCGGACTGCAGGTCCCCGAGGACTATGCCGACGAGCGGGCACAGAACGATCGGGCGGAACGCATAGAGCGTACCGAGCTGATAATCGAGCTTACCGAAGGCAGCGATAAGTCCGATGAGGATCGCTTGAACAAGCATTGTTCCTCCCTTTGATCCCTCTTGGATCCGCGCGGCGATTCCCGACTTGTCAGCGCGCCCTTTTCCATGCCGACAATCGCCTAGACAGATCCAGCTTGTACCGGTGTGCTGTTAACACCTAAACCGGTGCAAATGATTTGATACCAATTATATAGTCATGAGAAAACTATTTAATACCAATCGCTCAACGGGCGTGTACTCCCGGTGAACGGTAGATGGGGGTAACGGGTAAAGCGTTTATCCGGTACGCCCACGAATAGGGGCGGCGCCGTGCGCGCCGCCCGTGGTTCCCAATTAGAGGGCACTTAGGGCATCGACCTTGGGGTCGTCGGCCAGAGCGCGAATCTCGACCTCGACACCGCGGCCGACGAGCTCACGAATGTCCTCTTCCTCGGCAGCAGTCACAAAGATCTGGCGGGAGATCTTACGGGCATCGGGACGCTGCTCGTCCTTGGACTTGGTGTTGCCCAGGTTGATGGAGGTGATCTGCGGGCAGCCGTCGACAAGCTGCTTGGCCTCGGCGATGCTGGCGACGCAGATGATCATCTTGTACTTATCGGTAACACCGGAGTTGATGGCCTCGATGGCGTGCTCCATGTCCTTGATGACGAGCTTGACGTTGGCCGGCTTTCCCATCTTGAGCGTAGTCTTCCAGACGGGATCGTTGGCAACCTTGTCGCCAACGCAGAAGATGCAGTCAGAGCCCAAGCCCTGGACCCAAGAGACGGCCACCTGGCCATGAAGCAGACGATGGTCGACGCGAAGCAGTTGAATCATGATTGACCCCCAAAGGTCTCATGCCGGAAACCCGGCCCCATTAATAGCAGGCGGTGACTAGAACTCTTCCTCGTCATCCGCATCGGTCAGCAGGTCGTTGACAAACTTGACGCGCGTGTCGTCAGCCGCGAGGATCTCGCGGATAACCTGATCGGCGGGAGCCTCCTGGTCCGAAAAGAGCAGCTGGATCAGCAGCGGCAGATTCATGTTGGCAACCAGGTAGGTGTTGGGGCGCGTCTGGACGATCTTGGTGAACTCGTTGTTGACGCTGCCGCCAAACAGGTCGGTGCACACGATTACGTCGTCGGCGGGGTCGAAGGTCGCCAGGAGCTTGGCGGCCTCCTCGGCGACGTCGGTGCGGCCGTCGACAAACATCGACAGGTCGTGGACGTTATCGCGCGCGCCCGAGAGCAGCTCGGTGCTCTCCTTGATGCCGGTCGCAAAATGCGCGTGGCTGGCGAAGATGTATTGCCTCATTGCGGTTTCCCCCAAATGAAATTAGTAGTCGAACTGGTGGTAGTAGCGGCGGTACTTGAGGTTGTGCTTGGTGACCAGCTCGTAGTTGCGCGAGAGGCGGTCGGTGGTCAGCACGGACAGGATCCACGGCGACACGATGACGCGGAAGTCGTCGTCCAGGCC
>DBEZGO010000085.1:0-14917 GCA_048189345.1 Collinsella sp. | reverse complement strand
GTGGGCGAGGCTCGAGATGTTGCTGGCGATGGTGCCGCCGATCTGCACCGCGGCTCCCTCGCGACCGGCCGATCCGCCCGTTAGGTGCGTGAGCGTGGAGCACACAAACGTGAGGACGGCCATGCGCATATGGATGAGGCGCGTGCCCAGAGCGGAGTCGATGACCAGGTTGTTGCCGCGCTTGGCGGCAAGACCGTGGTTTTTGTACACCCATGCGGTGGCCATGCCCACAACGGGAAGCAGCGCGTAAATCCACGCATGGTGCTCACGATAGTCGGTCGCGATATTCAGCGAGGCCAAAAACGCCCAAGCGGCAACGCCCATGGCGAGCGAGACGATGACGACGAGTGCGAGCAACTTGGCGCTCGCGAGTAGGTTGCGGGCGTTGCGGCGCGTGTCGGCAGCCAAGAGATGCTCAGAGCGGGTGAGCTGATGCCTGCCTGCCGTGATGACGTCGTTCAGGGAGAAAAAGCCGCCATCGTCGAGCGGCTGGGAATGATCCTGCATTTCGTTTGCGCTTTCGGTTTTGTCGTTATGAGCCATACGTTCCTCTTTTAGGTTGCAACGGAAGCATTATAAAACGCGGTAAACGCGACGAGCCGGTGGGTTGGTTTCCATTCTGTTTCGCGGCCTGCAACCGACAGGTGTATTTGCGGGTACAGGCCGAGTCGCGGTCGTGCGTCGGGGGATTATACTGAGACAAGCATAAAGAATCGGCGCCCCTGTTGTGCGCCGTGGCATTAAGAGGTGCATATGGCAGAGAAACTCATTCCGCTGGAGGACGCGCAGTCGATTGTTCTGTCGCACGTTGCTCCGACCGATCTCGTCGAGATTCCCGTGTGGCAGGCCACCGGTCTTCCCTTGGCCGAGGATGCGGTGGCCGATATCGACATCTCGCCGTTTGCCAACAGCGCTATGGACGGATATGCCGTGCGCTCGGCGGACTTGGCGCGGGCATCTGGCGAGGCGCCGGTGATGCTCGACGTTATCGGACACGAGGCCGCGGGCCATGTGTTTGAGGGCGCAATCGGCGCGGGCGAGACAGTCCGCATCATGACGGGCGCGCCGGTACCCGAAGGTGCCGATGCCGTGGTGAAGTACGAGATCGTTGATGTGCTCGACGGTGACGGCAACGAGGGCTCGCGTGTGAGGTTCTCGGCGCCGGCCAAGGTGGGGGAGAATGTTCGCTCTGCCGCCGAGGAGGCCCATGCCGGCGATGTTGTGATGCACGCCGGCGAGGTTGTGGCTCCGGCGGGCGCGGGTCTGCTGGCAAGCGCCGGATACGCGAGCGTGAAGGTGCACGCTGCCCCACGTGTGGGCATCATCTCGCTGGGCACGGAGCTGGTTGCGCCGGGTGAGCTGCCGACGCACGGGCAGATTCGCGATTCCAACTCGTCGGCGTTGATGGCCGAAGCACTCGATGCCGGCGCCGAGCCCGTGTTCTACGGCATTGCGCCCGATGATGAGCAAACGATCGCCGAGCTCGTGCATCGTGCCGTGCAGGAGTGCGACTTTGTCATTACGAGCGGTGGCGCCTCGGCGGGCGATTACGATTTCGTGACGGCGCTCGTCCGGCGCGAGGGCGAGGTACTGTTCGATCGCATCTCGATGCGTCCGGGTAAGGCCATCACGTTTGGCTTGCTCGGGGGTAAGCCCTACCTGGGGCTTTCGGGCAATCCGGCCGCGGCGTATGTGGGCTTTGAGATGCTTGCCCGTCCGGCGATTCGCAAGATGCGCGGTTTTGCCGAGGTTGCGCGTCCCGTGCAGCAGGCGACGCTCACACACGGCGTGAAAAAGCGACAGCATCGCCGCTTCTTCGATCGCGCCACGGTTTTGCGCGACTTCGAGACCGGTGAGCTGTTGGTGACCGAGGCTAAGACACAGAATTCGGCGCTGCTCGGCACGATGCAGCGGGCCAACTGTCTACTGCGTATTGACGAAGGACCGTGCGAGTTCAAGGCGGGCGATGCCGTGGACGTTGTTCGCGTCGACCTGCCCGAGGGCGCCGTGTTGTAGGAGGAATGCTATGGAGCTGAAGATTTCGATTGTGACGTGCTCGGATACGCGCGATCTTGCCCAGGACGAGGCTGGAGCCGCACTCGAGGAACTTATCGAGGCACAGGGCTGGACGGTCGCCTCACATGTGGTCGTGCGCGACGACGTCAGCGAGATCGGTGATGCCATTGTGGAAGCCGCCGATGAGTGCCACGCCAATGTCGTGCTCACCTGCGGCGGCACGGGGCTTTCGATGCGCGATGTAACGCCCGAGGCGACGCGTTCCGTCTGCGACCGCGATGTGCCGGGTATTGCAGAGGCAATCCGCGCGTATTCGATGACCAAGACGCGCCGCGCCATGCTCTCGCGTGCTATTTGCATGCAACGAGGTCATACACTTGTCGTAAACTATCCCGGTTCTACGAAGGCCGCCCGCGAAAGCTGGGAGGCCATAGCGGACCAGCTGGAGCATGCGGCTCAGATGACAGCGGGCGGCGGACATACCAACTAAGCGGTTTACCTGCGGCGGGGCGACCTTATCGGTCGCTCCGCTTTTGTTTTCCGCCGAAGCGACACCGAGGTGCACGGTAACTTGAAACTATATTCTCTGGAGAGAATAATTTCTCATAATCATTATTCGCGCAGAAGTATAAGCTGATTGCAGATTAAAGCCCGCGGTGGGGTACCCGGGCACAAGATCCGAAAGGGTTGAATATGTTCGATTTGGTTTCTCGCCGCGGATTCGTCTCACTTTCTGCTGTCGCCGCTGCCGGCCTTGGTCTTGCCGGTTGCTCGGGCAGCAAGACGTCCGAGCCGGCCGGATCCGATGCCGGTTCTGCTAAGGCATCTTCCAAGAAAGCTGTCGAGCTGCAGGTCTTTGCCGCCAACTCGCTCGAGAAGGCCCTGCCCGAGGTTCAGGAGCTCTACACCGGGCAGACCGGCACCACCTTTGCCGACACGCAGTTTAAGGCCTCCGGCGACCTCGTTGAGCAGATGCGTGCCGGTGCCGCCGTCGACGTGCTCATCACGGCCTCCAAGGGCACCATGGACGACGCCGAAGCCGCCGAGCTCGTCGATGCCGACACGCGTGAGGACATGTTCGTCAACGACCTCGTGATCATTCGCGCCGAGGGCTCCGATACTAAGGTCGAGGCCATCGCCGACGTCGCGAATCTGGACGGTAAGATTGCCATTGGCGACGCCAAGACCGTCCCCGCCGGCAAGTACGCCAACCAGGCCCTGGCCTCCGTGGGCCTCTACACCGGTACCGAGGGCGACGACGGCGAGTATGCTCCCGAGATCGCCGACAAGGTGGCCCTGGCCGACAAGGTCGGCACTGCTGCGTCTTACGTCTCTACGGGCGACTGCGTGGCTGGTTTTGTCTACAGCTCCGACATCTTCCGCTACGACGGCATCGAGGAAGCCTTTGTGTGCCCCGAGGACTCGCACAAGCCCATCGTGTACCCGGGTGCCGTTGCCGAGAGCTCCGAGCACGCCGACAAGGCCAAGGCGTTCATCGACTTCTGCCTGACCAACAAGAAGGCCCAGAAGATTTGGGCCAAGTACGGCTTTGAGCTTTCCGCGTAGTGCGGCTTGGCGCGATAATTCCATCGTTTTGTTTTTCACTTCGTCCTTGTATTCGCTTGGAGCTTTTCGTGCTTAATAGATTCCGCATGCTTGTCGCCTGTGCTTTGACCTTCGCGCTTTGCTGGGTGCCGGGATTTGCGTTTGCCGGGGACGCTGAGCACGGGGCCCAGGTTGCTGCGACCGCTCATGGGCTTTCCTATGGGATCGAAGGTTTTGAGCGGTTGGCCAAGGGGACCGCTCGTGCCATGGAGGGCCAGCCTGAGGGCTACCGGTTTCCCGTTGACGAGGACGTGGACCTTGTAGTGGCGCCTGCCGCCGATCGCGTTGTGGTGTGGATATCGCCCAAGGCGGTCGAGAAGTATGGGTTGGATCCGCAGGACAACGAGTGCGTATCGGGTCTCAAGGCCCTCGTCTGTGAGCTCGACAGCGCAAACTGCATGGGAGGTGCGCAGCTGGGGGACGTGGATCTTCCTTGGTATGTCACGGCGGAAACAACGTTTGATGCCGGCGGGTATACCTATAGCTTTGACGAGCGCGGTGCGGATGGGGACCGCTATGTGGTGATTGCATCAGCCTCGGGTGATGCCAAGGGCGGCGCGCGTTGGCTTGATAGCGCTCAAATGGTAGAGGCATCGTCTGTCGTGTTGCGGGATGAGCAGGGCCCCTTGACCTCCTTGGCCTCCTTTTTGGGCGACATCGACTATCGTCCGTTTTGGGTGTCTATCAAAACGAGCGGCCTCGCCCTGCTGATCTCCTTTGCGCTGGGCCTGTTTGCCGCATGGAAGACCATGGGTACTACGAGCCGTATCAAGGGCCTGCTCGACTCGGTCTTTACCATCCCTATGGTGCTGCCGCCCACGGTTTGCGGCTTTCTGCTCCTCATGCTGTTTGGTCGATCGACCGGGGTCGGTCGGTGGCTTATCGCGCATGGCATCTCGATCGTCTTTACGTGGCCCGCGGCGGTGATATCCGCCGTGGTGGTGTCGTTTCCCCTGGTCTACCGCACGGCGCTCGGAGCCTTCGAGAGCCTCGACACGCAGATGCTCGACGCCGCGCGAACCTTGGGATGGTCCGAACGTCGCATCTTTGCCAAGCTCATGATGCCGCTTGGCTGGCCCTCGATTGCCGCCGGCACGGTGCTCGCCTTCGCGCGTGCCATGGGCGAGTTTGGCTGCACCCTGTTCTTTGCGGGCAACTACGCCGGCATTACCCAGACCATCCCCATCGCCATCTACTTTGAGTGGATGGGCGGCAACACGTCGGTGGCGCTCTTTTGGGTCATCGTCGTAATCGTGTTCAGTTTCCTGGTCATCCTGTTCATCAATATGTACACCGCTCATTCGCAAAAGTATCGCCAGCGGGGCCTTTCCCGTGCGGAGCGCAAGCGGATCAAAGATCTTGCCGGACAGGGCGATTCGCTCGACCCGGCGGGCGGCGATGCCTTGCGTATCGATCGCGAGGCGCTGGCCGAGCTCATGCGCGATGATGCCGCTTTGCAGGGAGGTCGATAGGCCATGTCGCTCGTTCTGGATATCAAAAAGCGCTATCCCGGGTTTATGCTCGACATGCAGCTTGAGGCCGGCGAGGATCGTGTGGCGCTGCTCGGTGCCTCGGGTTGCGGCAAGAGCTGTACGCTGCGCTGCATCGCCGGCGTGGAGACGCCCGACGAGGGCAAGATCGTCGTCAACGGCGTGACCTTTTTTGACTCGGCGACGGGCATCAACCTGTCGCCCCAGGAGCGAAAATGCGCCCTGCTGTTCCAAAACTATCAGCTGTTTCCCAACATGACGGTGGCCGATAACGTATGCGCCGGTGTAAAGGATGCGGGCGACGCCGCCGCGCGCAAAAAGCTCGCCGAGCGCTATCTGGGCATTTTCGGTCTGTCCGATTTTGCCGACCGCTATCCCGCGCGACTCTCGGGCGGTCAGCAACAACGTGTGGCGCTTGCCCGCATGGTGGCGGCGCATCCGGGCATTTTTATGTTCGACGAGCCCATGAGCGCACTCGATTCCTATCTTAAGAGCGCCCTCGAACAGAACATGCTCGACCTGTTCGATGTATGCAACCGCACCGTGCTCTACGTGAGCCACGACATCGACGAAGCGTGCCGCCTGTGCGGGCGCATCTGCGTGATGCACGACGGGCATGTTGAGGAGATCGGCTCCGTCGAGGACGTGGTCCGCCGTCCGCAGACGCTGGCGGCACTGCGCCTGACGGGCTGCAAGAACACAAGCCGGGCGCGCAAGATCGGCGACGAAGAAGTTGAGGCCCTCGACTGGGGCATGACCTTTAATGTGGGTCGCGAGGTTCCCGATAATGCAGCGTACCTGGGCATTCGCGCAAGCTACTTCCATGTTGACAATCGCGCGGAGCGGGGACGCAACAGCTATGATTTGCACGTGGCCCGCGTGAGCGATTCGCGTTTTGAGCGCCTGGTGCTGCTGGACGTGCCGCGCGCTGATGCGCCCACGCGTCTGCAGTGGAAGGTCAACAAGGTGGGCGTGCCTGTCGACGAGCTGCCGCAAGCAGGCGAGACGCTGCGCATGCACTTCGATGCGAGTAGAATCCACTTGGTTTGTCGATAACGCCGGGTAATGCCGTCGGGGATATAAGCCTCGGCGGCTTTGTCTTGCCGCGCGCCGAATGAGGGATGGCAAACTCTTATCAATTAAGATAATTATTTATTAAACGACGGCACACGAGGCTGTCGTACGAATGTCAACGGTGTTCGCATGGTCGACGACCGTTGATATAGTTGACCTTAACTTGTAAAGGAGGGTGCGCACATGCCGCAGATGACATACATTCGCCGCGTTGCCGCGCGTGCCCTATATATGGCTCGGAGCCGCATATGAGCAGGTATGTTCACGGCTCCGGGAGAGACGACGCACAACTAAATAATCAGCTGCAAAGCAGGTTCCCCAAAATTCCGGGTTTAGGCGCGGTCGGGTTTTCGCCACCCACCGTGCAGCAATACCGTAGCTATTCATTTTTGATTCGAGAGGGGAACCGTCATGGCTGAAGAATTTGATTTCCATCCGATGTGGGAGAGCCTCGGCATGAATCTTGCCGACCACGACATGCTGCTGGGCGCCGTGGGCCAGATGTACGGCGATATGTTCCTGACGCAGAACAATCGCCCCAAGTCAACGTCCTACCTGGATTTTGTCGCCACCAACATCCACAGCGGCCGTATTAAGGAGATGCTCGACAAGAAGGAGGCCGGCGAGGCCACCAAGATCGTCGGTTCGTTCTGTGTGTACGTGCCCGAGGAGATCGTACTTGCCTGTGACGGCATTCCAGTTGGTCTGTGCTCGGGTGCCGACTGGGCGACCGACAAGGTCGAGGAGCATCTGCCGCGCAACACCTGCCCGCTCATCAAGAGCTTTGCCGGCTTTAAGCTGGGCGAGGTCTGCCCCTACATTGAGTCGAGTGACTTGGTGGTAGGCGAGAACACCTGCGATGGCAAGAAGAAGGCCTACGAGTTCTTTGCCACGCAAAAGAACATGTACGTCATGGATATTCCCAACGTGCACGACGAGTCGACGCTCGTGACCTGGAAGGCCGAGGTTAAAAAGCTTGCCGCCAAGATCGAGGAAGAGTGCGGCGTCACGATTACGCCTGAGCGCCTGAAGGCTGCCATCCACGCCGTCAACGAGAAGCGTCGCGCCCTGCAGCGTCTGGCTGCGACCCGCGCTGCCGATCCGGCGCCCATCAGCGGTCTCGACAGCCTGCTGACCGTTCAGGCCGCCTTTATGGATGACACGCCGCGTCTGACCGGCGCCATCAACGAAATGGCGGCTGAGTGCGAGCAGCGCGTTGAGGCCGGCGAGGGTGTGGCGCCCAAGGGCACCAAGCGCATCCTGTACACCGGTACGCCCATGGCCGTGCCCAACTGGAAGCTGTTCAACCTCATCGAGAAGGCCGGCGGCGTCGTGGTGGGCGAGGAGTCCTGCACGGGCTCGCGCTACTACAAGGACCTGGTCGACGAGTCCGGTGAGACGGTTGACGAGATGCTCGACGCCATCGCCGAGCGCTACTTTAAGATCAACTGCGCCGTCTTTACGCCCAACGACCAGCGTATGAAGGACATTGTCCAGATGGCCAAGGACCTGCATGCCGACGGCATCGTCGACGTGGCCTTGCAGTTCTGCACGCTCTACGAGATGGAGTCGTTTGCCGTGGAGAAGGCCGCCGAAGAGGCCGGCATCCCGTTTATGCACATCACGACCGACTACGCCGGCGAGGATGCAGGCCAACTGCAAACCAGGATTGAGGCTTTCTTGGAAACCATTTAGGGCTATCCGGTCCAGCGGCTTCCCCAAGCACCCGATCTTGCCGTTCAAACCATCGCTTGCATACCAAAGTACGCGGCGCTCCTCTTTCACGGCAACCTCGGGCACCTGGGAAAGCCGTTTCCTTGGTTGGTTAAAAGGTTTGTTAAGGAGTTATATGTCGGAAAATATTGAGCAGCCGTTGCCGTCCACGTTTGAGGAGTTCAACGAGCAACGCAAGGCGGCGTTTATTCGCGTCAAGGATTATAAGCAGGCGGGTAATCGCCTGGTCGGTTTTCTGTGCAGCTACACGCCGCTCGAGATTATCGATGCCGCGGGGGCTGCGAGCGTGGCGCTGTGCGGCACGTCCGACGAGGTGATTCCCGAGGCCGAGAAGGTGCTGCCGGCAAACCTGTGCCCGCTCATCAAGTCTACGTATGGTTTTGCCTATTCGCAAAAGTGCCCGTTTACGTACTTTAGCGACATGATCATCGGTGAGACCACCTGCGACGGCAAGAAGAAGATGTACGAGCTGCTCAACGAGCTCAAGCGCACGCACATTCTGCATCTTCCGCAGGGCCGCGATCGAGCCTACGAGCGCGAGGGCTGGTACGAGGAGTGCCGTCTGCTCAAGGAGGAGCTCGAGAACTTCTACGGCATCGCGATTACCGACGATGATCTGCGCGCTGCCGTCCGTCGTCGCAACCGCTTGCGTGCGGCCCAGCTCGAGATGTTTGCGCTGCAGGCCAACCAGCCGGCGGCCATGAGCGGCGTCGACCTGATGAGCACCATGTTTGCCGGTACGTTTAGCTTTGATATCGAGGCCTATACGCAGCAGCTGGAGCAAAAGGTTGTCAAGCTGCGCGAGGCCTACGACGCGAGCGAGCGCCCGGTTGCGGCGGATGCCAAGCGCATTCTGATCACCGGCTGCCCGGTGGGCGGCGTGATCAACAAGATCGGTCGCACCATCGAGTCCAACGGTGGTGTGGTCGTGTGCATGGACGACTGCTCGGGCGAGCGCACGGCGGCCATGATGATCGACCCGGAGGCTCCCGACATCCTTCGCGCCATCGCCGACCGTTACCTGGATATCAACTGCTCGGTCATGACGCCCAACGACGGTCGTATGGAAAACACGCTGACCATGTGCGAGAAGTATCACGTCGATGGCGTAGTGGAGAGCGTGCTCCAGGCGTGCCACACCTTTAACGTGGAGAGTGCGCGCATGCAGGAGGCTGTCGAGGGTGCGGGCATTCCGTACATAAAGATCGAGACCGACTACAGCAACGGCGACATGGGACAGATCGAGACCCGCATCGCCGCCTTCATCGAAACCCTCTAGCTTCCTCAGGCACCGGATCTTGCTCCTCAAACCGTCGCTTGCGTACCCAATGTACGCTGCGCTCCTCTTTCGGGGCAATCTCCGGCACCTGAGAAACCTAGAGCTAAGGCGCCTGAACGCGCCGCTACCTTTGATGTTTAGATTGGGAGAGAGCCATGATAGGGATCGGGATCGATATCGGGTCTACGGCGGCTAAGGCTGCTGTGGTCGATGGAGGGGGTTCGGTGGCGTGGACGTGCGTGCAGCCAACCGGGTTCTCCTCGGTCGATGCTTCCGAGCGGCTGCGCGAGGCACTGGCAGCGGCGGGTTATGACGTGGCTGCCGACGACGTGCGCGTGGTCGCGACTGGCTACGGCCGTGTTGCCGTGCTCTATGCGCACAAGGTCGTGACCGAGATCACCTGTCACGGCACCGGTGCCGTGCGCCTGTTTGGCGATCACGGCACGGTGATTGACGTAGGCGGCCAGGACACCAAGGTCATTCAGCTTAAAAGTGGCCGCGTGGCCAAGTTCGCCATGAACGACAAGTGCGCCGCCGGCACGGGGCGCTTTTTGGAGATCATGGCCGACCGCCTAGGTATTTCCCAGCAACAGATGGCCGACCTGGCGCGTTCCGGCGAACCCACCAAGATCAGCAGCATGTGCACCGTGTTTGCCGAAAGCGAGGTCATCAGTCTGATCGGTCGCGGTGAGCCGCGCGAGAACATTGCGCGTGGCGTGATCGAGAGCGTGGTCTCGCGCGTGGCGACCATGGCCGGGCAGGCCGCGGGCGCCCCGTACTACCTGACCGGTGGCCTGTGCGAGAACGCCTTCGTGGTGGAGCGGTTGGGCGAGCTACTGAGGTCGCCGGTGACCACCTCGCCCCAGGCTCGCTTTGCCGGAGCGATCGGTGCGGCGATTCGCGCGCAGGCGCTCAATTAATGCATCCGCCGCAGGCTCGCATTCATGCGTATACTGGGAGAAAATGATTGACCGATGAGAGGAGGTATCGATGGCTGACGATCAGATTAAGCTCACGTCTATGACTGCCGCGAGCGGTTGAGCCGCTAAGTTGGCTCCTGGAGCCCTCGCCCAGGTCCTGGGCGACTTGCCAAATGTGCCCAACGACAATCTGCTCGTGGGGTTCGATACCTCCGACGATGCGAGTGTCTTCCGTGTTGGCGATAACTTAGGCCTCGTTCAGTCCATCGACTTCTTCCCGCCGATGGTCGACGACCCGTATCTGTTTGGCCAGATCGCTGCGGCCAACTCGCTGTCGGACATCTACGCCATGGGCGGGCGGCCGAGCCATGCCATGAACTTGCTGTGCATTCCGAGCTGCCTGGGCATCGAGGTCGCCGGCCAGATTCTGGCGGGCGGCGCCGACAAGTGCGTCGAGGCGGGTTGCTCCATCGCGGGCGGCCATACCATCAACGACGACGAGCCCAAGTACGGCCTGTCCGTGAGCGGCTTTGTCGCGCTCGGCCGCATGCTCGCCAACAGCGGTGCATGCGTGGGCGATGTCCTGCTGCTGACCAAGGCGGTTGGCTCGGGCATCATCACCACAGCCATCAAGGGCGAGCTCATCGAGCAGGACGAGGCCGCAGCCATGTTTGACTCGATGTGCACCCTTAACGAGGCGCCGATTCGTCTGGCCGAGGGACTTGAGCTTCACGGCTGCACCGATGTCACGGGCTTTGGCCTGATCGGGCACGCGTGCGAGATGGCCGAGGGCTCGGGCGTGCAGGTTGAGCTTGCGTCGGGAGCGGTACCGCTCTTTGACCAGGTGCTCGACATGGCGCGTCTGGGCATTATCCCCGCGGGCTCCTACCGCACCCAGGACTTCTTTGGCCCGCGTGTGGCTGCCGACGAGGACCTGGAGCCGGGTATGTTGGATGCGCTGTACGATCCGCAGACCTCGGGCGGCTTGCTCATCGCGGCGCCTGCTGCCGATGTGGATGAGCTTGCGCGCCGTCTGCATGCCGAAGGACGTATTGCCGCCGTCGTCGGTCGCGTGTGCGAGCCGGTGCCAGGCGGTCCTGCCGTCCACGTTGTTCGCTAGCCCGCACGTTTATGTAACTGTTTACCGTTCTCTAGAACGGTTCTTTCGAAAGGAAAAGCTATGTCTACCAAGATTGAAGTCAATGCCATGGGCGATGCCTGCCCGCTGCCCGTCGTTAAGACGCTCAAAGCCCTGAAGCAGCTCGATGGAGAGGGCGCCGTCGTGACCTCGGTCGACAACGAGACCGCCGTCAAGAACATCTCCAAGATGGCGCAGGAGAAGGGCTGCACGGCCTCGGTCGAGAAGGTTTCTGACGCCGAGTGGCACGTGACCGTGGCGACCTCTGGCGCCGTTGCCGTGGCTGATCCCGAGCAGGATGACGCTGCCTTTTGTGATGCCAGCGCCGGCAAGGGCAAGCTCGTCATTTCCGTCTACACCGACTGTATGGGCCGCGGCGACGACGAGCTGGGCCACAAGCTCATGAAGGCCTTCATCTTTGCCGTGACGCAACAGGAGGAGCTGCCCGCGACCATGTTGTTCTACAACGGCGGCGCCAAGCTCACCGTCGAGGGCTCGCCGGTGCTCGACGACCTGAAGGGACTGGCCGAGCAGGGCGTCGAGATTCTCACCTGCGGTACCTGCCTCGATCACTATGGCATTAAAGACCAGCTTGCGGTGGGCGAGGTCACCAACATGTACGTGATCGTGGAGAAGATGGAGCAGGCCGTGCGCGTCGTGCGCCCGTAGCGTTTGGGCGGGATTGCCATGAGAGAAAAGCGCCCGGCGCTTGTCATCACGTTTCCTACCACGGCGGCCGCCATGGGGTGCGAGACCCTATGCGTCGAGCGCGGCCTTCCCGGGCGTACGATTCCCGTGCCCGGGGAGGTCGCTGCCGGCTGCGGCTTGGCGTGGAAGGCGCTGCCTTCGGATGAGGACCTGCTGCGCGGCGAGCTTGCCGCGGCGGGCGTCCCCACCGAGGGCTTTACGGTAATCGACATGTGGGAGGTCGTGCGATGATCTACCTGGATAACGCGGCGACGACCATGCATAAGCCGCAGACGGTGATCGATGCCGTGACGCAGGCGATGTGTTCGCTCGGCAATGCCGGGCGCGGGGCCACGTCGGGTGCCCTCGATGCCGCTCGTACGATTCATGCTTGCCGTGCCAAGCTTGCGCGCTTGCTGGGCTGCCCGAGGGCGGACCATGTTTGTTTTACGCCCAATTCTACGGCGGCGCTCAACACGGCGATTAACGGCGTGGTGCGTCCCGGCGACCGCGTGGTCATAACGGTGCTCGAGCACAACTCCGTGCTGCGTCCGCTCAACCGCCTGGCGGTAGAGCGGGGCGTGACCGTTGAGCATGCGGGCTGCGACGCGAACGGCGCGCTCGACTACGACGAGCTCGAGCGGCTGGTGACGCCTGGCACGCGTGCCGTGGTGGTGACGCACGCCTCCAATGTGACCGGCAACTCCGTTGATGTTGCACGTGTGGCGGCTGTGGCTCATGCGGCCGGTGCACTCGTGATCGTCGATGCCTCGCAGTCTGCCGGCACGGCGCATATCGATATGCAGGCCATGGGGCTCGACGTCGTGTGCTTTACCGGCCACAAGGGGCTCATGGGACCCCAAGGCACCGGCGGTCTGGCCGTGGCAGAGGGCATTGACGTGTCTCCGTGGGCCATGGGCGGCACGGGCGTGCACAGCTTCGACCCGCTGCAGCCGCTTGAGTGGCCCACGCGCCTTGAGGCCGGTACGCTCAACGGCCATGGCATCGCGGGCCTTTCCGCTGGTCTCGACTTTATCGAGGCCCAGGGTGGGGTCGAGGCGATTGCTTCCCACGAGCGTGCGCTCGCTGATCGCTTCCTTACCGGTGTGCGCGAGATTCCGGGGATTAAGCTCTACGGTGCGTTTGACCAACCCGCGCGCTCGGCGATCGTGTCGCTCAACGTGGGCGATATCGACTCTGCCGAGATCTCGGACGCGCTCATGCAAGGGTGGGGGATTGCGACGCGCCCCGGCGCCCATTGCGCCCCGCTCATGCACCGTGCGCTGGGGACCGAGCGCCAGGGCGTCGTCCGTTTCTCGTTTGGGTATTTCAACACGACCGAAGAAGTCGACACGGCTATCGATGCTCTGTGCGATTTAGCCTGCTAAAGCTGCTAGACCGTTTATACTTGCGGGATGGGTGTTTTTGCCCGTCCCGTTTTTGTTTCGACCCGAAAGGTGTGCATATGGCCTCATCCGCTCCGCGCGGTTTGCGCTCCGACCATGTTGTTACCGTCGGCATTGCGCTGTTCTCGATGCTCTTTGGCGCCGGCAACCTCATTATTCCGCCGCTGCTGGCGCTGCAGGCTGGTTCTGCCACGCCGGTCGCCATGCTCGGCTTTCTGATTGCCGCCATCGGCCTGCCCGTCATGGGTTTTATCGCCGTGGCACTTGCCGGAACGGCGCGCGAGCTTGCCGGCCGCGTGCATCCTAAGTTTGGCGAATTCTTCGTTGCGGCGGTCTATCTGGCCATCGGTCCGTGCCTGGCCATTCCGCGCACAAGCTCTACGGCGTTCGAAATGCTGGTGCCGCTGCTACCCGAGGGCGTTTCGCTCGGCACGGCACGTCTGGTGTTTGCCATCGGGTTCTTCGTCGTCGCGTTTGTGCTCACGCTGCGCCCGGGTGTCATCACGCGCGTGCTCGGCCGCATTACGGGCCCTGCGCTCATTGCGCTTATCGTGCTCGTTGTCGGCGCCGCCGTGATCTCGCCGCTAGGACCGGCTGCTGTCCCGCAAGCTCCCTATGATGCCGGTGCTGCCGTGCAGGGCTTTTTGACCGGCTACCAGACCATGGACCTGCTCGCGTCGCTCGCCTTTGGCATTATCATCGCCGAGACCATCCACGAGCTGGGCGTTACCGATGACAAGCGCGTGGCCTTCGAGATTTCGCGCTCCGGTGTGATCGCCGGCGTGCTCATGGCCATTATCTATTGCGGCTTGGCACTTGCCGGTATGCAGCTCGGCACCGTGATGCCCGACGCCACCAACGGCGCTGCAATCCTTGCCCGCTCTGCCTCCATGCACTTTGGCCTTGCCGGCACGATCGTGGTCTTCGCCATCTTCTTCCTCGCCTGCATGAACGTGTGCATCGGCCTCATCAGCTGCTGCTCGCGCTACTTCTGCGAGACGTATGTGGTTGAAGGGGGAGCGGAGGCTTCCGAGGAGGCCATGCGCCGCCCCTTCGCGATCCTCGCCTTTGTATTCGCGGCGTTTTCGTGCGTGCTCTCCAACGTGGGCCTCGATGTGATCCTTATGTTCTCGGTACCCATGCTCAACGCTTTGTATCCCGTCGCCATTGTGCTGGTGCTTATGGGCCTGGTGCACGGCTTTTGCGACGCTCATCCACAGGTGTGGGTGTGGGTCGGCGGCGTGGTTGCTGTGCAGAGTGTGATCACCTCGGTCCGCGATGCGTTCTTTGCGGGCGCGTGGCTGCCGTTCGATGCACTGCCGCTTGCGGACATTGGAGCCGCGTGGGCGCCGGTTGCCGTGGTTGCCTTTGTGATCGGTCTGCTCCATAGTCGTTTTGTCGCACATTCGAGGAGCTAAGGCATCAATGCTTGCACAGGCGGGGAGTCTCCCCTATAATTTCCTTCGCTTTGGGACACGCAAGGTTTAGACCTTAGCTGCTCAACACCTTCGGGACGTGGCGCAGTTTGGTAGCGCGCCTGCTTTGGGAGCAGGATGTCGCAGGTTCAA
>DBEZGO010000084.1:0-9400 GCA_048189345.1 Collinsella sp. | reverse complement strand
GGAAGCTAAGCCCCATCGCGCCGAGAGTACTGCGGGGTCAGCCCGTGGGAGGCCAGGGCGCCGCTGACCGGTGGACGGCACCGAGCCGTACGCTTGAACTGAGAAGGGGGAGGCCACGCGGCCTCCCCCTTTTTTGCGTTTACGGGGCGTAAATGACTCTATTACACCAGACGATCTTATCGTTTTTGGTATTGAGCCTTTATTTAAAGAAGATAAATCGAATAACAAGGGCAACTGCTATGACCGCAATGATCAAAAGCAGGATTGTCAGTCGATGCTGCTTGCGTCGTTTACTTGTCGAAACGAAGATTGATTTTCCCTGTTTTGGCGTTTCGAGATAGCGAGCCGAATGCGTCAAGGTTTGCTTTGGTCGAGGACCTCTTTGTCGATGAGTGGCGGATGCTTTCATCGGCTCATCACTAGCTGCGCTGTTTTTAGATAATGGTGCGTCTTTCAGATATACAGGGTCTCCCGAGGCGACGCCCATATGTTTACGTCCCGTTTGGGCATCCTCGAGCGTTTGATATCGATTTCTCGTCACATACTCGGGCTCCGGATCATTAATGGGCTCTTGCGAGATGTGGGGGCGATGGAACCGCGGCGGCTGCGTGGAAGTATCTTCCCCCTGCGTCGGCATAAACATTTTGTTCTGGTTTTGGTCGTCCATGATGCCCTTTAGCTCGTTACCAACAACGTGTACGCGCTCATTGTAAGCCCCTTGCTATTTGTAGCTGTGAACATACTTGTTATTTAAGCTCTGGTTCAAAGAACCTTAACCTTATTAAAACCTGAGTCAAACACACTTAGATATGCTTATAGTACTAGACTCAAAAAACTTTATAGTCGATGTATATATGAGCACTGGGTGGGCATATATAAGAGCGTCAAAAGAAGTCCCAGTCACCTAGAAGATGACTCGGCAGTCCTTAAAAGGAGTGGTAAACATGGCAAGCATGGTTCCTTATCGTTCGGTTTTTGGCGTTCGTCCTTCTGCTAGCTCGCTGTTCGATCTGTTTGATGATATGACTGACCTTGCAAACAACTCGATTGCTTCCAAGGCGTTTCCCGTTGACGTTGAGGATAAGGGCGACGGCTATGAGGTCAAGGCTTATCTGACCGGCGTCGCCAAGGACGATATCGATGTCGAGCTTAACGAGGGTCGTCTGTCCATTAGCGTGAATGTCGAGGAAGACGAGGAGAACGAGGGCAAGAACTTCCTGCAGAAGGAGTTCAGCTCGTACAGCGCGACGCGTGGCGTGTATCTAAAGGACGCTTCGAGCGAGGGC
The DNA here is from genome assembly GCA_048189345.1 of Collinsella sp. Lineage (GTDB taxonomy): Bacteria > Actinomycetota > Coriobacteriia > Coriobacteriales > Coriobacteriaceae > Collinsella. Next base: position 8,114 of record DBEZGO010000084.1, on the reverse strand, counting down.
CTCTCGGCTAAGTACGCTGACGGCATCCTGACCGTTACGGTCCCCAAGATCGTCGAGAAGAAGAACGTTACGAAGATCTCCATCGACTAACTTCGTTGGTGTTCTGCGCTATTAAAAGACAGCAAAAGGGGCTGGGAAGCGATTCTCGGCCCCTTTTGCTGTCTAGGACAGTCTATTGAATGGTTACTGGCCGATGCTGGCTTGCGGGGCGTATCGAGAGTTTTCGCGATCCTTGGAGAAGGGTTGCGGAGCTGCCGACCTCGTCATCCAGGGTTGCGGTCAGAGCTTTGGCATAGCTTTTGACGGTAAGGCTCGGACGATTGTTATCTTGGCTGATATGCATGGCAATGAGCTGTTCGGTGCGTTCGGTAACAAGTTCGCGCGCGGCTTCGGCGGCTTGGCCATTGGAGAGGTGTCCCCTTGCAGACAGGATGCGCTCCTGAAGAAAGCGGGGATATTCTCCCTCGCGCAGCATGGTCACATCGTGGTTGCTTTCGAGTGCGAGGACTCGACAATCTTCGAGGGTGTTCATGGCTTGGCTCGATAGCTCTCCGGTGTCGGTGGCAAAACCGATGGAATCATCGAGGGTGTCGAATCGATAGCCGACTGGATTGATGACATCGTGTGACGTTGAGTAGGTTTGCACGTGGATGCCGGCAATGGATAGGGTGTCACCGGGATCGAATTCCTCGACAGGCAGATGAGAAAGATTTTCTTTGTTCGAAAGAGTGCCCCTGCTGGCAAAGAGGGGGCCGTGCCAGTGCTTGCACCAGACATCGAGGCCCTTGATGTGATCGCTATGCTCATGAGTAATGAGAAGAGCCGAGACGTTGTCTGTCGAGAGCCCCAGTTCTGCCATGCGCTTTAATGTCTCGCGGCGAGACAGTCCGTCATCGACCATAATGAGCCCCTGCGGGCCCTCGATGAGTGCGCAGTTGCCTTTAGAGCCACTGCCGAGGATATGAAGGTGCAGGCAAGACATAAGATTCCAAAGGATACACTGGGTGCGGACGAATAGAGGAGGAAGCGAATGCCAACGGTATCACAGCATTACGGACACCATGCCGTGCCTGGGGCAGTCGATGAGACCCGGACGAGGCAGCAGGCAGCTCCTGTCGTGCTCATGGTATCAGGCGGCGCGGACTCGACGGCACTGCTTCTTATGGCGTGCACATCAAAGCTGGATATCCAAGACGGACGCGGTGTTGCCCCCATTGCTCGCGAGCGCCTGCATGTGCTGCATGTAAACCATCATCTGCGCGGCAAGGCGTCCGATGGCGACGAGGCCTTTGTGCGTGAGCTTTGCGCGAAATATGGTTTACCGCTGTGCGTGGAGCACGCTTATTTTGATGGGGGGTCGGGCAATATTGAGGCCGCAGCCCGCGAGGTGCGCTATGCCGCGGCGCGGAGGTATGTTCGCGAGCTCTGCGCCCAGACGGGGGCACCGCGAACGGCGGCTCGTATCTGCACCGCGCACACGTCTTCGGATCGCGCGGAAACGTTTTTGATGAACGCGATTAAGGGTTCGGGGCCCGCTGGCCTATCGAGCATTCCTCGCCGGAGGAATATCGTGGTGCGTCCCTTGCTCGACCTAACTCATGGCGAGCTCGTGGGCTATCTACAGGTACATGGTCAGCCGTGGCGTGAAGACGAGAGCAATGAGGATATCTCGTATCTGCGAAACTACGTGCGCCATCGAGTGATGCCGGTGGTGGCGCAGCGCAACGCGAGCGTCTGCAAGACGATTGGCGCCGCCTGCGAGATCTTAGGCGATGAGGACGCGTTTTTGTCTCAGCTTTCGGCACAGGCGTTTCGAAGCTGCCTGCGTAAGGAGGCGGCGGGCGCGCTGGTGCTCGATGCCAGGCGCCTTGCTGCGGCCGAGGTGGTAATCGCGCGGCGCATCGTGCGACTGGCGATTAAGCGCATTGATCCGGACGCTCGTCCAGAGATGCGACATGTGGAGCGAGTCCTTTCCTGCGTTGCCGAGGGCGCCGGCTCGGTCACGCTTCCGGCGGGGATTGACGCACGCATTGAGTTTGGCATGCTGGCGTTCAAGGCGCCGGCGGCTCGCGAGGGCCTGGTCGCGGACTGGGTTACCGTACCCGGTCGTTTGCCGTTGGGCGGGGGACGTATGCTGGTCACAGAACCGATGGCCGTTGAGCCGGGATGCGATATCGTGCGCCGCGCCCGTGAGCTTGCAGCTGCCGGGGAAGTGACAGCTTTGGTAGACGCGGCTGCCCTGGGTTTTGCCGACAGCGATAGTGAGCGGATCCTGGCGGGCTCGCGTGGCGAGATCCCTGCCGAGGCGCGATTGGCGCGCCTGTGGGTGGACGGTCCTGCACCGGGAGACGTGATGTGCCCGTTAGGGATGAGTGGTCGAAGCAAGAAAGTATCCGACTTGCTAGGTGAGGCTCGCATTCCCGTTTCTGAGCGCGCCGGCGTGCCCATGGTGAGGACGGCGCCGGGGGGTGCCGTGGTGTGGGTCGCCGGAGTTCGCGCGGACGAGCGTTTTAAGTGCACGGCTGCAACGCGCGTGGCATATCTGCTCCGCGTGGTCGATGCGGAATAGCGTCCCACGCCTGCTATTCTGTGCGACGTTGACGGTATTCCCGCGCTGATGGCGCACGGGCTGGTAAATTTACCCCGTGCGCTGCTAGAATGTGTAGTTCGCGTCCATACGGCGGTGTGTGGGCGATAAGCACAAGAAAGGGTTGTCATGGCTTCTCAACATCCGGATATCGAGAAGGTTCTGTTCACGCAGGAGGATATCGACGGTATCGTCTCTCGCCTAGGCGAGCAGATTACTCGCGACTACGCGGGTAAGGATCTGGTGCTGATTGCGGTCCTGCGCGGCGCCGTGGTCTTTATGGGCGACCTGATGCGTAAGATCGAGCTGCCGACCAACATCGATTTCATGGCTGTTTCGAGCTATGGCGACGGTGTGAAGTCCTCGGGTATCGTGCGTATCATTAAGGACCTGGATATCGACATCCGCGGTCGCGACGTGCTGATCGTCGAGGACATTCTGGACTCGGGCCTGACGCTCAAGTATCTGATGAAGAACCTCGAGAGCCGCAAGCCCGCTTCTCTGGAGGTCGCCGCCTTCCTGTGGAAGGACGTTGAGGACCGCGTCTCGGCCATCACGCCCAAGTATGTTGGAACCCATTGCCCCGATGCCTTTGTGGTGGGCTACGGCCTCGACTATGCCGAGCGCTATCGTAACCTTCCGTATCTGGGCATTTTGAAACCGGAGGTTTATTCGTAAGATGCCCGACGACCGTAACGATAACAATTCCCAGACTCCCCGGGACCCAAAGATCCCGGGGATGCCCGGAGGCAAGAAGCCCACGCGTACGGGCTGGCTGTATTTTATTTTGGCTTGCGCGCTTCTGGGCTACGCCTTCTTTAACATGGGCTCCGGCTTTGCCAATTCCAGCAATACCGTTAAGCTCGCGACGAGCGAGATGGTGAGCGCCATCAAGCAGGATCGCGTCGAAGATCTGACCTATACGGTTCAAGACGGAAGCGTGACGGGTCATTACTGGAAGACGAAGAAGGACAAGGGCGATACGAGCGAGCTCAAGAGCTTCTCTTCGACCTATGTCGGCTCCGATTCGCTTGCCGAGCTCATGGCGGAGCACCCCGATACCAAGTACATCGTCAACACCAACGATCCCGATTTTTGGGGCGACTTGGCGATGAGTGTGCTTCCGACGATCGCCCTTATCGCCATCATGTTCTACTTTATGCGCCAGATGATGGGCGCCAACAACAGGAACATGCAGTTTGGCAAGACCAACGCCAAGACCAACGAGGCCACACGCCCCAAGGTCAAGTTTGAAGACGTTGCCGGCGTGGACGAGGCAGTCGAGGAGCTCGAGGAGATCCGTGACTTTTTGAGCGATCCTGATCGCTATCGCAAGCTGGGCGCCAAGATCCCGCGTGGCGTGTTGCTGGTTGGCCCTCCGGGCACCGGTAAAACGCTGCTGGCCAAGGCTGTTGCCGGCGAGGCGGGCGTGCCGTTCTTTAGCATCTCGGGTTCCGACTTTGTCGAGATGTTCGTAGGTGTCGGCGCCAGCCGTGTGCGTGACCTCTTTAAGGAGGCCAAGTCCCAGGCCCCGTCGATCATCTTCATCGATGAGATCGATGCCGTGGGACGTCAGCGCGGAGCTGGCTTGGGCGGCGGTCACGACGAGCGCGAGCAGACGCTCAACCAGCTGCTGGTCGAGATGGACGGCTTTGAGGAAAGCGAGTCGGTCATCCTGATCGCTGCGACCAACCGTCCTGACATCCTAGATCCGGCATTGCTGCGTCCCGGCCGTTTTGACCGTCAGGTTACGGTCGACCGTCCGGATGTGAAGGGCCGCGAGCAGATCTTGCGCGTGCATGCCGAGAACAAGCCGATGGACGAGGACGTTAAGTTTGAGAAGCTCGCCCAGATGACCGTTGGCTTTACTGGTGCCGATTTGGCGAACCTGCTCAACGAGTCTGCGTTGCTGGCCGCTCGCCGTCATCGTTCCGTGATCTCGATGGACGAGGTCGAGGAATCGATGGAGCGCGTGATTGCCGGACCGCAGCGCAAGGGTCGCGTGATGACCGAGGCCGAGCGCACCACGATTGCCTACCACGAGAGCGGTCACGCCCTGGTGGGCCACATCCTGGAGCACTCCGATCCGGTCCACAAGATCTCGATCGTCAGCCGCGGTCAGGCTCTGGGCTACACGCTGCAGCTTCCGCAGGAGGACCACTTCCTCAAGACCAAGAACGAGATGCTCGACGAGCTCGCCGTGTTCTTGGGCGGTCGCGTTGCCGAGGAGCTCATGTGCGATGACATTACGTCGGGCGCGAGCAACGATCTGGAGCGCGCAACCAAGATGGCGCGCGAGATGGTCACGCGCCTGGGCATGAGCGAGGAGCTGGGCACGCAAGTGTTTGGCGAGGCGCAACATCAGGTGTTCCTTGGTCGCGATTACGCCGATCACCAGGATTACTCCGAGGAGACGGCGCGCCGTATCGATATCGAGGTTCAGCGCATCATGCGCGAAGCCCATCGTCGTGCGGTCGAGATTTTGGATGCCCGTCGCGATCAACTCGATCTGATGGCGAAGGTGCTGCTTGAGCGCGAGACCGTCGAAGGCGACGCCGTGAACGCCCTGCTCGACAACGAGTGGAATGCCTACCTTGAGCGCGAGGGCGATATCCTGGCGGCCAAGGAGGAGCGCAATGCCAAGGCGGCCGGCATGTCGACCAAGAAGCGCGCGCCTCGCATGAGCGAGGAGGAGCTGGCGGCTGATGCCGCGGCCTTTGCGCAGGCGGCCATGCAGGAGGATGCCGAAGCCGCATCCGATGATGCTGACGATGACCATGCCGTCGTCGGTGCCGATGCCGACACCGACGCCGACAAATAGTCTCTGTGGCAAAAGCCTCCGCGGGGAAACCTGCGGAGGCTTTTTCTTTTGAGCGATATGGGGCCGTCTGTTGATTGGGGACAGACTAAAATGAGCGTTTTCACGCATTTAAGTCTGTCCCCAATCAACATTTTCACGCATTTAAGTCTGTCCCCAATCAACATTGCTGCGGCACTTTGCTCGGCTAAAGCGTACAATAGCGCCTATGCGAAAGGGGAACAGATGATCAACGAAACGATGTATGCTCGCGGTGCGGAAAGCTCCATCATCCGCGAGATTTTTAGCTATGGCCTTGAGCGCAAGGCGCAGATCGGTGCGGAAAACGTATTCGATTTTTCGCTGGGCAATCCGAGCGTTCCGGCGCCCGCTGCTGTGGCTGAGTCGATTAAGAAGGCTCTGGAGCTGCCGAGTGACCAGTTGCACGGCTACACGCCCGCACCGGGCCTGCCGCAATGTCGAGCAGCCGTCGCCGAATCGCTCAACCGCCGCTTTGGAACGAACTATGAGGGTAAGGACGTCTTTATGACGGTGGGTGCCGCGGCTTCGCTCACCTGCACGCTCAACGCCGTTACGAACCCGGGCGACGAGGTTATTGTTATCGCCCCGTACTTTCCGGAGTATCGCGTTTGGATTGAGAAGGCCGGCTGTACGTGTGTTGAGGCGCTCGCCGATGAAGATACGTTCCAGCTGAGCGTGGACAACGTGCTCAAGGCGATCAGCGATAAGACGGCGGCCGTCATCATCGACTCGCCCAACAATCCGACTGGTGCCGTATATACACGCAATACGCTGACGCGACTGGCCAATGTTCTGCGCGAGGCCAACGCTCAGCGCGATTCCGAGAATCCAATTATGCTCATCTCGGATGAGCCGTACCGCGAGATCGTGTACGGTGCCGAGGTGCCTTGGGTGCCCTCGATCTACGAGCACACCATCGTGTGCTACTCGTATTCCAAGTCGCTGTCGCTGCCGGGTGAGCGCGTGGGATGGATCCTTGTTCCCAATACGAATCCTCAGGCAGATCGTCTAATGCCCGCCGTTGCCGGTGCCGCCCGTACGCTGGGCTTCGTGTGCGCGCCGGCGCTCTTTCAGCGCGTAATTATCGACTGCATCGATGAGCCGAGTGACGTTGAGGCCTATGCTCGCAACCGCACGGCGCTTACCGACGCACTGGCGGAGTATGGCTACACCTATGTTGAGCCGGATGGCGCGTTCTACCTATGGGTGAAAGCGTTGGAACCCGATGCGAATGCGTTTTGCGAGCACGCAAAGAAGTATGAGTTGCTTGCGGTCCCCTCGGACAGCTTTGGTATGCCGGGCTGGTTCCGCCTGGGCTACTGCGTGAGTTACGAGACGATTATCAATTCGCTACCCGCTTGGAAACAGTTGGCGGACGAGTATCGTTAAAAGTAAAGCGCTCTGCCTACAATGTTTTACGTGAAACGGGGTTTGGTGTTAAGCCGGACCCCGTTGTCATGGACGTTGTGTCTTTGGGATGGAGTGGTTTTACGACTATCGAAGGCTATGCGTACAATGAATATAAGCGACGGCCGTGCCAGATAAGGAGACCTGATGCCCTACCTGCTTTCTTGTGACATTCATACCCATACGATGTTCTCTGCGCATGCATATTCGACCATTGAGGAGAATGTGTACTGGGCGGCAGAGCGTGGTCTGCAGGTGCTCGGATCTGCCGACCATCTGAGCTCTATGGTTACGGCTTGCCCCAATGACCTGCGCAGTTACCAATTCTTTATCAACCAGGATATCTGGCCGCGCATTTGGAGCGGCGTGTTGGTGCTGCGTGGTGCCGAGGCCGATATCGTTTCGCTGGACGGAAGCCTGTTTGGCGAGGACACTCCTGTCACGTTCGATATCGCCGGCGATTCGTACGGCCGTCAGCATTCACTGTTCGATTTGGTGACGCGTAATTTGGATTATTTGGTTGCAAGCGTGCATAATCCGCAGATTGCTGAGGGCGCGACGCTGGCCCAGACGACCGGGATGTATATCAATGCCCTGGAGCACCCCAAGGTGTTCATGCTGGGCCACACGGGGCGTTCGGGCGTGCCGTTCGATATCGACGAGGTGCTGTTGGCAGCTAAGGCCAAGCACAAGATTATCGAGATCAACAACCATAGTCTTGAACGCGGTGTCGACACTGAGCATTGGGCTGTATGCCGCAAGATCGCCGAGCGCTGCGCCGAACTGGGCGTGGGCATTGGCGTGTCGACCGATGCCCACATTGGCATGGCCATTGGCAAGCTCGATCACGCGCGCAAGATGCTCGACGAGATTCACTTCCCGCTGGATTTGATCGTGACGCGCGACCGCGAGACGCTGCTGTGCGAGATGGCGGCAGCCGGCGTGTGCAATCTGCGCAATGGGATGTAGCGGAGTTTATAAACCAAGCGAAGGGGGCGGCCCAGACGGGTCGCCCCCTTTCTTGTCCCAAAAATCTACTGAGGTTGGTTAGCGGCGTTCGAGGACCGCTACGGTTTCGGTGTGGTCGGTGTGAGGGAACATGTCGACGGGCGTGATCTTGAGCAGGCGATAGCCTCCGTCGAGGAGCTGATGCAGGTCGCGCTCTTGAGTTACGGGGTTGCAGCTGATATAGGTGATGCGGCGCGGCTTAAGCGCGCAGGCAGCTTCGAGGAACTCGGGCGTGGAGCCGGCGCGCGGCGGATCGATGGAAAGGACATCGAC
>DBEZGO010000083.1:0-10591 GCA_048189345.1 Collinsella sp. | reverse complement strand
TGGAGTGGGAAGGATAAACTGGACTTTCTTTTAAGGATCCTCAAGCGTATTGCCGCTCGTATTCCACTGGAGACATGTAGCCCAGGGTGGAATGCATGCGCACCCTATTGTAATAGAGCTCTATGTACTTGAAGATGTCCTGCTTGGCCTCGTCCCTCGTCCCATAGCTCCTCTCTTTCACCAATTCCCTTTTCAGCGTCTTGAAGAACGACTCGGCCACCGCGTTGTCCAGCGGCGTGCCGGGCCTTGATACCGACTGGACTATGCCATGCGAGTCCAGACACCGCTGGAATGAACGGGAGGTGTACTGCGCGCCCTGATCGTCATGGAAGACGAGGCTGCCGTCATCTGGCGGACCCTCCCTGCCGACCGCCTGCTCCATCGCGTCGATCGCGACCTTCTCGGTGATGCGCTCGGACATCGACCAGCCCACGACCTTGCGGGAGAAGGCGTCTATCACGGCTGCGAGATAGAGCCACCCTTCTCTTGTGGGTATGTAGGTGATGTCGCCCACCCAAAGCCTGTTGCGCTCGCCCACGGTGAAAGCGCGCTCTACCAGGTTCAACCGAGGGTCTCCCGGCTCGACCTTCTTCTGGATGCGGTGTTTTCGGGTCGCGCCCTTTCCGGCAAGTCCGAGCTTCTGCATGATGCGGAGCACGCGCTTCTCGCTCACGACGATGCCGCTTTTTCGCAGTTCGCGGTTGATGCGCCGGTAGCCGTAACGGCCCTTGTGCCGCTCGAAGGCCTCGACGACGAAACCTTCGATCGCCTCCCGCTCTATCTGGGCGTCGGACTTCTTCCGGCCGAGATACTCGTAGAAACCGGATTTCGAGACTTTCATCAGCCCGCATGCCTTCCTGATGGGGCCGATCTCGCCCCTATGCTCTTTGAGGAACTCGAACCTCACGCATGGTCTTGACTCAAGAAGGCCCGGAAATTTTTTAGTATCTCGTTCTCGCGCTCGAGCTCCTCGACCTTCTTCTTGAGCTTCACGATCTCGTAGTCCTTGTTGATCTTCGGGGAGCCGTTTCCGGGGAACGCGCCGTCTCCCATCTCCTCGTATTCGCGGGCCCACCTTCTCAGCGTCGAATCCTTTATGCCGAGTTCCTCCGATAGGCCTTTGACCGTCATTTCCCCGGACAGGACCACCTTTGCCGCCGAGACCTTGAACTGCCTGTCGTATCGCTTTCTTCTTTGGGTCATCTTGAACACCTTTCGCTCTTAACTAGGTGTCCAATTCATCATACCCACTCCATAGGCCGCGAGGGCCTGATTCCGGAACTCCTCCGGGGTCAGGCCCTTCAATCTTACCTGCCTCCGGCTCGTGTTCCAGTGGACTATGTATTCCTCCAGGTCGCGTTTGAAATCCTCGAACGTCTCCCACTCGCGGCCCCGGTAGAACTCGTCCTTGACGTGGCCGAAGAGCTGCTCGGTGGCGGCGTTGTCGATGCAGTTCGCCTTCCTGGACATGCTCTGGACGATGCCGGCGGCCTCGAGCCTGGATGTGTACGAGGCGTGCTGGTACTGCCAGCCCCGGTCCGAGTGCATGGTCGGGGCGGCGCCCTCGGGGATCTTGGACAGCAGCTCGTCGAGCATCCTGACCTGCTGGGCCATGTCGGGCGTGGTCGATATGTCGCTCGCCACGATCTCCTTGGTGCAGAAGTCCAGCGTCGGGGCCCAGTAGGCCTTGCCGCCCGCCACCTTGAACTCGGTGACGTCCGTTCCCAGCTTCCGCCACGGGGCCCCGGCGTCGAAATCCCTCGCGATCACGTTCTCGAACGTCCTGCCGACGACGCCCCTGTACGAGTTGTACCTGTGGTAGGTCGTCTCGCGTCTGATACCGCAGCGAATCCCCATCTCGTGCATCATCTTGAGCACGGTCTTGTCGGCTATCACGGCCCCCTCTTCCGCCCTGAGGCACATCGCTATCTGCCGGTGCCCGCAGCCGTTGGCGGTGCGCGAGAAGATCTCGGCGGCCGCCTCCCGGAGCTCGGGGCGCGTGGGCCTCGGCGGGTGCGCGAGGGCGTAGTAGTAGGTCGACCGCTTGAGCTCGGAGCATGCGAGCAGGTGCCCGAGCGCGTGCCCCTCGGCGCGCAGGGCCGCGACCGCTTCGGCCTTCGCCCTGGTCAGAGCCCGTCCCTCTCGACCAGGGCGCGTAATTTTTTTAGGTAGGCCACCTCGGCCTCGAGCCTACGGCACCGCTCCTCGAGCTCCTCCTCGCGGGTCCGCGGCCTCGCCTTGGAACCCCTCGGCCGGCCCTTGGGCCTCGGGCGCAGGGCCTCCGCGCCGCCCCGGCGGTATAGCGCGCACCACTTCTTGAGCGACGACATCGACATTATGCCGAACGCCGCCATCGCCTCGGTCTTCGTCATGCCGCCGTCGACGACGGCGGAGGCGGCGGCGACCTTCTGCTCGTATGTGTACCTGCCCTGCTTTCCGTCCATGCGCAGCAGCACCTCGCTCCCGAATGCGCGGTATATCTCCTGCCATCTTCTCACGGCTTCCACGGGAAGCGAAAGGGCAATCGCGGCAGATTTATACCCGTGCCCGAGCTCGAAGAGCCCTATGGCCGCCTTCCTGGCCTCGATATCATGCTTCACTCTCAAATCAACGCGCATAAAGAAAGCCTCCCATTTCTCATGTCCAAGAAATGGGAGGCAGTTCATTGTGTGGGGCGGGCCAAGATGTTTTGCTAGCGTTTCTTTCCGCGGAAGAAAAAGCCGTGCAGTGACGGCTTGAGGCCGCGGTTGGCGCGATGCTCCTCGACGCGCTCGTGGATCGAAGCGACGCGCTCGATGACTTCGTCGGGAATCGGCACATCGGGATTCATGTTCTCGACTTGGCTGACCTCGGCGGCGGCGACCTGGTCGATAATGGGCACGTCGTCGCGCGAGATGACAGGTGTGGCGTCTTCCTTCATCTTGCGATAACGCTGCATCATGTCGGTCTGTAGCTGTTGGGCCGAAGGCGGTGTCCAGATGATGGCGTTGGCGCCGGCGGCGATGGTCTCGCGAATGCTCTCGGGCGTCTTGCCGCCCGGCGCGATAAGCGGCAGGTTGGGATAGTGCTCGCGCAGCTCGCGTAGGACCTGGGGCGTGTTCTTGCCGGCGGCGATGTTGAGAATCTTGGCTCCAGCGCGCACCTTGGCGTGGGCATCGTCGTCGCAGCGAACGACCGTGGCGATGACGGGGATGTCGGCGATGTTGGTGATGTGCTCGACCATCTCGGCAGTAGCGGGGGAGTTGACCACGCAGCCCGCCGCGCCCTGCATCTCGGAGACGGCTGCCATCTGCACGGAGCGCTTACCGGTCGTAGTTCCGCCACCCACGCCTACAAAGACCGGGCACTCGGCGACGGTCAGCAGCGCTTGCGTAATGGCGGGCTGCGGCGTGAAAGGGTAGACCGCAAAGACGGCGTCGGCGTTGGAGTTGCGGATAACCGCGACATCGGTGGTGTAAATGAGCGACTTGATGCGTCGGCCAAAGAGCGTGAAGCCGCTGGCCTCCTCGATCTCGTCGGGCATGCGAAGGGCAGCCTTGCGTAGGCGTCCGTCGATGGGCAGGGGCTCCATAGGGAGCAGGCCGTTGGGCGTGACGGCTATTTGGGGCTCGGTGAACTCGTCTGCAAGCTCGACCTCGGAAAAATCGACCGAGGCGACGATGTCCTCGTGCACCTCGGCGGGCACATCGATGGGAGCTTGGTCGTTTGCCGCCGCAGGCGTGTCGAAGGAGCTGGTGCCGACGAAGGCGTCGACGCGCTCATTTAGATCGTTGAGGGTATCCATGGAGGCTCGATTCTATGTGATGATGGCCGGCGCGATGCAGCCGGAATTGCGAATGCTAAATCGTTTGACGAGTTGATTTTTCCCCGCCGCGCCATCCGTTAGACCGAAGGGCCGGCGAACGTGAAGGAGCTGTGGTGGCGGGTATCGAGGTGCTATCTTGAAAGCCCCGTTTAAAAGAGAGGTGACGCGGTATGGAATTGACAGCAATGTTTGGCTCGATCGGCCTGTGTGTGGCCGCAATCGTTGCCGCCGCGGTCATCTACTTTGTGGTCACGGCCATTAAGGGCAAAAGGGCCGAACGCAAGGAGCGCGCGATGCTTAAACAGCATCGCGACCAGCAGGGCAAACGCGCACAGAGATAGCTTGTTGAGTTTTGGATCCGTGCGCTAGCTGCGTTTTCGGATCAGGGCAATGTAGAAGCCCTCAAAGTCGCGGCTAGGCGGAATGGTCAGCGTGCCGGGCATACCGTTGGCGACGGACGAGACGTGGCCGGCGGCGATGGCCTCGGTGAGAGCGTTGCTCTCGATGTGTGGCTCTTCGCCAGCTTCCTGAGCACGTTGCGTTTCACTTTCGCTCGGCGTGCCGTCGAGGGGGATAAGCTCGCAGTCCATATGCTTGTCGAGGGCCTCTTGCAGGGCGTCCTCGTTTTCCTGCGGCAAGATCGAACAGGTCGAATAGACGAGCGTGCCGCCCGGTTTGAGGGCACCCATGGCGCGGTCCAGAAGTGCTCGCTGCGAGCGGGCGCACTTGCTCAGCAACTGCTCGGTGAGGCCGCGCAGGCTTTTCTCGTTGCCGTTGATGACGGTGCCCGTGCCGGTGCAGGGAGCGTCGAGCAGGATGCGGTCAAAGCGGAAGAACTCGTCGAGCTCGCGTGCGTCGATGCGCATGACGGGCACGTTTTTGGCACCTTGGCGGTGGAGGTTGGACTCAAGCTTTTCGGCGCGGGGAATGCTCATCTCGCAGGCCGTGAGGTGTGCCTGGCCCTGGGTGAGGGCGGCGATCTGCGTTGTCTTGCCGCCGGGGGCTGCGCACATGTCCAGGATGTCCTCGCCGGCCTGAACGCCCAGGGCCAACGGCGGCATCATGGACGACAGGCTCTGCAGATAGATTTTGCCGTCGCGGTAGATGTCGAGATCCCACAGATCGGAAACCTGGGCCTCGGGCAGGATAAAGGCGTCTGGGTACCAGACGACGGGGTTGTGGGCGATGCCGGCTGCATCGAGCGCCGCAGCGATGTCCTCGGCGGTCGCCTTGAGCGTGTTGGCGCGCAGTGTGACCGGGCGTGTGGCCGCGGCACCAAAGCCCTCGATCATGAGCTCGGCATCGGCGGGCGCATAGGCGCCGGCGACCGTGTCGACCATAAAGCGCGGCAGGTCAGCGGCGGAGTGTTGGGCGGCAAGCTGGTCGGAAAGCTCGGTGGAGGCAAACTGCCTAAGCTTGAGCTCGGGCTTAACCTGCTTTTTCTGCTTACGACGACGCGGCTTGGACATCCGTCTTTCCTTCCCGTTCCAAATTGACTACTTTCCGGGCACGCCGCTGCTGGCGTGCTTTAGTACTGGCTCTCGTGCTTGCTAAAGAAGTCGAAGCGCGGGGGCAGCGGCTTCACGCGGTGCTCGCCGGGCTTCTCGCCCAGGCTCTCCACAAACTCATCCGTGGAGGCAAAGATGTTATCCCAGCTAAAGAAGGCGACCGGGTCGACGTCGAAGTACTCGCAGATGAGCTCACAGCCGGCCGGGACGATGCCGTGCATGAGCACGGTCGCCACGCGCAGCTCGCTAAAGGCGTCGACGAGGGCCTGCGCCATCGCGGCGTTTGCCTCATTACCCTCGAGCTTGTTGGCGGCCTTGGAGGCGTCGCTCCAGCGCTTGTTGGCGGCGCGTAGGTAGTCGTCGCACACGGCAAGCGCGCGGTGCGTCTCGAACTTGTACATGGCCTGTTCAAAGGCGAGGGCTGCCTGCTGGGCGGCTTCGATTACGGTGCCAGAAGCGGCGCCGGCGGGAATGCAACCGTTGCGATAGGGACTCTCGTCGCCCTCCTTGACGGCGACGCCGTAGAAGCAGCTGCGGGCCAGACGGTTGAACACGCCGGTCAGCAGCGCGCTCTCCTTAAGGGCGGGGTCGATGACGCGCTTGTCGTCGCAGGCGCGCACCTCGTTGCCGTCCTTGTCCTTGCCGGTTACGCGCGTGTCGTATGCCTTGGGACTAAAGCTCACCGGCTTCTCGGACAGGCCGAGCGACAGCCAGTGCGCGCGCATCTGCTCGCAGGTGTAGTGGTTGAGCAGGTCGTCTGCCGGCGGGGGAGGCGTCTGCGAGGACGAGCTGGCTTTTTTGCCCATGTAGAGCAGGTGATAGCAGGCGCTGACGGTGCTCTGCGTAAGATCCCAACCCAGGGCCTCCCACATGGCGGTCTGAGCTATGCAGTAGAAGTAGATGTTGTCCTGACCGATGAACTGGTAGATCTGAGCGTCGTCAGAGCACCACCAGTCGCGCCAGTCGAGCGAGCTGTGCTGGTAGGTGGGAGCGGGTACCTGCGTGGAATCGGCAGCGGGCTCGCCCATGAGGGCGGCATCCTGGGCGGCGACGCCCTCGGTCACGCCGGCGGCCTTGGCATCGCGTGCGAGCACGGTACGCGTATAGCTGATGGGCGCCCACAGGCTCTCGGGCCAGCACCAGCAGGTGACGTCGGAGACGCCATCGACCTCGGGCACCGGAACGCCCCAGTCGATGTTGCCGGTGATGCGGAAGGGCACGAGCGCCTTGCCGCTGCGGAAACGCACGCCACCGTTGGCGAGCACCGCGTGGGCATCGTCGCGCTCCTTCCAGCTGGGGAAGGTGACGGTAAAGCTGCTCTTGTTGCCCTCGGGCTCCAGGACGGTGTGCTCGGGAAGCTGATCCTCAACGGCATCGAAGGCCTCGCGGAACTTGTTCTGGATGTAGAGCTGAGCCGGCAGCAGCCACTCCTCCATGGTCTTGGAGACCACGGAACGAACCTGCGGGTTCTGGGCGAGCTTGGCGGTATAGGTCTTCATAAAGTCGAGGTAGGCCGGCAGGTCGAAGTAGAGGTTGTCGACCGGGCGCAGCTCGGGCACCTCGCCGGTGAGCTGGCTCTTAGGCGCGATGAGCTCCTCGGGCTCAAACTGGTGGCCCAGGTCGCACTCGTCGGCATAGGCCTTCTCGGACTTGCAGCCCTGGATGGGGCAGCGGCCGATCACCTGACGGCCGTTGAGGAACGTGCCGGCCTTGGCATCGTAGAACTGCAGCGTGGAGCGCTTGGAGATGGTGCCCTGCTCGTGCAGGCGCTCGATGATCTCGGCGGTCACCTCGTTGTGAATCTGCGCAGCCGGCTCAAGGCCCGAGCCGCCGTAGATATCGCAGCTGATGTTGTAGTTGTTGAGGGTCGCTGCTTGGCGGGAGTGATTGGACTCGACGTACTCGTTAATGGACTTGTCGTAGCCCTCGTTCTCCTTGAGCTTGCGGTAGCTCTCCATGATGGGCGAGCCGTAGCAGTCGGTGCCCGAGGTGAAGATGACGTTCTCACGGCCCAGACGGTCGCGCAGGAAGCGGGCGAAGAAGTCGGCAGGGACAAAGACGCCGCCAACGTGGCCAAAGTGAAGGCCCTTGTTGCCGTAGGGCTCGCCGGCGGTAACGATGGCGCGGCGAGGCCAGCTGGGACGGTCGTTCATGGAGTATTTGGATGCCATGGGACTCCTTCGCATATGGTGAGGGCGCGGCCGGGCGCGGGGCTCGGCGGCGCGGTGGTCAATTCGTGCATATCGTTCGACATTATCGCACATGCGGGCGGGTGCGTGGCAGGGGCGCTATCCTAAGATGCTATGAATGAGATTTCCAACATACATGCGTTTGAAGACGAGGATTTTCTGCACGCTTGCTTCGTGTGGGGGATGGTCGTAGTCGGCGTGTTTGCCGTGTGCCTGGTGCCGGTGTTTATGCTGCTGGGCGGACCCGCGGACCTGGATGCGGCTGACGCGGGCGGTTGGACGGCGGTCGTGGGCTGGATAGTCGGCTTGGCTGCGATCTCAATGGCGTCGTTCGCCGTGCACGAGCTGGTGCACGGTGTGTTTTTTAAGCTGCTGGCGCCTGCGGGCGCGAAGGTGACCTTTGGGGCGAATCGCGAGACAGCGATGATCTATGCCTGCGCCGAAGGCGTTGTGTATTCTCGCCGGCGGTACGTGGCGGTTTGCCTGGCGCCGACGGTTGTTGTGACGGCAACGCTTGCCCTGGGGTTTGCGTTTTCGGGCTATCCGCTGCTGTGCTATCTGGCGGCCGGCTTGCATTTGTCAGGCTGTGTGGGCGACTGGTATTACGTGCGGACCATTTTGCGCGACCGCCGCATTGTCGCCTGCGAGGATACGTCCTTTGGCGTGCGCTTTTTCGGGTGAGGAGATGTTGATGAAGCCGTTGTTGTTGCACGCTTGCTGCGCGCCGTGCTCGCTTGAGCCGGTCCGCCTGCTGCGCGAGGAAGGGTTTGAGCCCACGATTTGCTGGACCAACCCCAATATTCAGCCGCACGATGAATGGCAGCGTCGCCTGGACGAGCTGCGCCGGTGGTGTGCCGATGGCGACATCGAGCTTATCGAGGCGGGGGAGGACCGTGAGCGTTGGGAGGCCGGCGTGGCCCCGCTGGGCGCCGATCGAGCCCGTCGCTGTCGCGCATGCTATGCCCTGCGCCTGGCCGAGGCATGCCGAGTGGCCCAGGAGCGCGGGTTTGAGTTTGTGGGTACGACGCTCGCCGTCTCGCCGTATCAGCTGTTCGACACCTGCAATGATGTGTTGGAGCGTCTGGCTGCCGCCCGCGGTCTCACTCCGGTGATTCGCGATTTTCGTCCGTATTACCCCGAGGCGACACGCCGTTCGCGCGAGCTGGGCATGTATCGGCAGAACTACTGTGGTTGCCGCTTCTCGGCTGTCGAGGCGGCCATGGACCGCGCCCGCATCCGCGACGAGCGCAAAGCGTCCAAAAAGTAGTTCTTTTGAGCTGGCAGCCTGCTAGGATGTAGAGCGGACTATAGCTATATAAGGAGTATCCGACGTGTCTATGCGTACCGATGATTTTGACTACAACCTTCCCGAGGAACTGATTGCCCAAGCTCCTGCCGAGCCGCGCGACTCCTGCCGCCTGCTGGTGGTGGATCGCAAGGGCTCCCAGGCGGGAACGCCGCTGGAGCACGGCGGTACCGTTGAGCACCGCATCTTCCGCGACATCATCGACTATATCGAGCCTGGCGATGTGCTCGTCATCAACAAGACGCGCGTGATGCCGGCCCGCCTGATCGGTCGCAAGGAGGGCTCGGGCGGCGTGGTCGAGACGCTGCTGCTCAAGCGCCGCGAAGATGTTGACCCGCTGGGCCACGTTTGGGAGTGCCTGGTCAAGCCGGGTAAGCGCCTGAAGCCCGGTGCTCAGATTGAGTATCGTGCGGGCGGCGCCCATGCGCCCGAGGGGGCTCCCGTGGTGCTGACGGCCGAGGTCATCGACTTTGTCACCGATAGCCGCGGCGGCCGCCTGGTGCGTTTTGAGCCGGCCGGTTGCAATGCCGCCGGCGAGCCGCGCACGCTCGACGAGGCCATCCATGCTGCCGGCCACGTGCCGCTGCCGCCCTACATTACCGATTACGAGGGCGATCCCGAGAAGTACCAGACCGTCTACGCCATGAAAGAGGAACACTCGGCTGCAGCTCCCACGGCGGGTCTGCACTTTACTTCCGAGCTCATGGCCGCTATCGAGGCCAAGGGTGCGAAGTTTGCCGCCGTCGAGCTCGAGGTGGGCATCGATACCTTCCGCTTGGTGGAGGAGGACGACCCCACGCAGCACGTCATGCACACCGAGCGCTACCACGTGTCGCAGGAAGTTGTCGACGCCGTGCATAAGGCGAAAGCCGAGGGTCATCGTGTGATCGCCGTCGGCACTACCGCGGTGCGCTCGCTCGAGAGCGCGTTTGACGCAGAAGCCCCGGTGTTCGATCCGGCCGTGACGGCGCGCTATTTTGAAGGCCGCGAGGACGGAGCCGACACGCTTGGCCGCGGTGACATCGTGGTGCGCGAGAACGCCACGACGCAGCTCTACCTCATGCCCGGCTCGACCTATCACGTGGTAGACGCGCTGATCACGAACTTCCACGTGCCGCGCTCCACGCTCATGATGCTCGTGAGCGCACTTGCCACCCGCGACCAGATCATGGATGCCTACGCTGCTGCTATCGAGGAGCGCTACCGCTTCTTCAGCTTTGGCGACGCCATGCTCATTCAGTAGGTTACGGCGTTTTACAAACGCCGTAACCGGTCGACGCTGCGCGGGCCGCATTTGGACAATCTGACGTTCAACTTCAAGGGCACGACCAGAAGGTCAGCGCCCTTTCGTTTCACGTCACCTTGTCTCAAATGTGACCCGCTCGCTGACTCTGCCATTACATCGGTGTTGCCGTGGTTGTTGAGTAGTCATTGGGCACTTGGCACTTGGGGACGTTCCTTTTGTGCCGGCACCTGGGGACAGTCCTTATGTCATGAGATCGGTGCAAGAGGGGTAGGTTGCCTTGCGTCGATCTAAATAAGTTGCGGTGAGATAGTTCTTGAATTGGCCTTTTTGGGGCTAAACAGGAACTATCTCACCGCAACTGCGTTGAGCGTTTTTTGGCGGTTGGTTTACTTGCTTGCGAACAGCCAGACTAGGATGATCACCAGGATTGCGGCGACGATGCAGACGATGGCGCCGGTGAATTTGATGCGTGAGTCGCGGGTACGCTCGCGCACCGCGTCCTCGGTGGCCTCGAGCTGGGCGACTTCTCGCTCGGTC
>DBEZGO010000082.1:0-29952 GCA_048189345.1 Collinsella sp. | reverse complement strand
TTCGGTCATCTTCCTGTTTAACGTTATCGCGGCGCTCGTGTTTCCGACGCTCGGCGGCATGCTCGGGCTGACCAACGAGGGCTTTGGCCTGTTTGCCGGCACCGCCATCAACGACACCTCGTCGGTAACGGCTGCGGCGAGTGCCTGGGACAGCATGCATCCCGGCGCCAATGTGCTCGAAAGCGCCACAGTGGTCAAGCTCACCAGGACGCTGGCCATTATTCCCATTACGTTGGCTCTCGCATGCTGGCAGATGCATCTGGCGCGCAAGGCCGGCGGCGACGCCAAAAGCACGTTCTCGCTTAAACGCGCGTTTCCCACGTTCGTGCTGTTCTTTGTGCTGGCGAGTGTAATCACCACGGTGCTTCAGCTTCCTGCATCCATTACGGCGCCTATCAAGGAGTTGTCGAAGTTCTTTATTGTGATGGCTATGGCGGCTATTGGCTTTAATACCGATATCGTCGAGCTGGTCAAAAAGGGCGGCAAGCCCATTGCATTGGGCTTTTGCTGCTGGATTGGAATTGCGTGCATGAGTTTGGGAATGCAGCACGTGCTGGGAATCTGGTAGAGAAGTAGCTTATTTGCGTGCTGCGTGCTGGTGCGCGCATGTCCGCGGTGGAGCGATAGGAGCTCTTGCGGGTATGGCTTGTCCGCAGGTTTATAGGTCCCGAAGAGCTCTTATCGCCCCGCCAGGATGGCGATGCGGGGCAACTCATATACTCGCAGGACGACGGCTTCTGCCCTATAGTGTTTGGTGGGCAATATCGTTCAATTTTGAAACACTCGCCCGCCGCGGCCGTCGGTGGCGGCGTGGCGTCGAGGACGGGGCGCAATATGAACAGTGACGCCAAGCTGCAAATCTTGATCGAGGCTTTGGCTGCTGCCGGGGCCTCGGCGTTGGCAATTGATGGGCATGGACACGTGGCGATTTCGACCATGGATGATGTCGCGCTCGAGCGAGATGTCGCGGCATTTGTCGCCGAGCGCCTGTGGCGCGTGGGCAACGGCACGCGCCTGGTGATGGGGCATGCGGGAGGGCGCTTGAGCCTCACGGTGCGTCCGGTCGCCAAGGAAGACGGCGCGCTTTGGGTGGTCGTGGTCCGCGAGGTGCGCGGTGTGGCGGCACACGCGGGTATTGAGTGGCTTAACGCAGACGAGGTCGAGGCACGCTACGAGGCAAGCGCGTACGGCATTGTCGAGGGTGCCGCTGCGGTCTCTGGCCCCGTCTGCGAAAGCTATGCCCGCGGCGTGCCCCTCATGTTGGAGGGCGAGCTGGGTGCTGGCCAAGCAGAGATTGCAAAACGCCTCTATCTGGATGGGCCTTATGCTGACGAACCCTTTGTGTCCGTGGCACTTGACGAGCTCTCGGATCGCGGCTGGCGCCATCTGCTCAAAAGCTCGGAATCGCCGCTGTTCCAGGCAAGGCTGACCCTTTGTATTGGCGGCTGGCATGCACTTTCGCCGCAGCGTCTGCGCGAGCTTGTCTCTACGATGACCGACACGGCGCTGGCCGCGCGTTGCCATGTGGTTCTGACGGCAAACGACATGCCGGGCGGCGGCGAAAGCGATCAGGCCGCTTTTGTAACCGAGCGCTTGGCGTGCGCAGTGAGTGTGGCGCCTGCGATTGCCGAGCAGGGTGGCGCATCGAAAAAGGTTGCGCGGTATTTGTCGTATCTGTCAGATGTCTTTGGAACTGCCGCTCCGAGTATGTCTGAGGAGGCTGCCTCGACACTCAACGGCTATCGCTGGCCACGCAACTATCTGCAGCTTCGCGAGGTCTCGGAACGACTCTATATATTAGTAGGGCCGGGTGTGGCGGAGCGCGCGGTGGCGGAGGAGGTGCTCGCCCAGGAGGACGTCATCAAAACCGCAACCTTTGGCACTCCGACGCTCGACAGCGACCTGTATATCCTGCGTCCACTGACCGATACCGAACGCGACATCGCGCGGCTGGTCGTAGGCTACCTTCAGGGCAACCGGACCCGCGCTGCCGAGGTGCTGGGAATAAGCCGCACGACCCTGTGGCGCTTGCTGAAGGACGACGACCGCTGAGCGAGGCACTCGTGACCGCATGCAGCGCGTGTGCTACAGTCCAAAGCGGTAATGTTTCGATTGCGTTACGGCGTGCGGGGGCGTATGGCGGAGACTTCAAAACCAAACCGGAATAGACGGGGTACTGCTCCAGTTAACCGCCGCATGACGTCCCGGACGTGGGGCAAAAGCGCCTCAAGCTTCGACGGCTCGTTCAAACGCACTAGATATGGCTATCCTTCGGCAAGCGCTCGCTTGGCCATGCAGGCCGAATCGTCGCTGTGGGGCCGTAAGCATGTGGTGGGGTCAAGGCTCAAGCACGATGGAACGCTCGGCTTCATTAGCCGTGGCGCTGCTCGCCGTAGCGGCCTCAATCCCGCAGGCTGGCATCGCTATGTTCCGATCGCGGTCGTTGTTGCGGTGGTTGTCATCGCGCTCGCGGCGCTTGGTTACGCCGGCGGCGGGGCCAATCTGGACGCAATGTTTAAGTCGCCCGAGCTCGCGCATGCCGGCACGGAGCTTGTCGAGGGCGCTCAGGCCCAGACGGGCGTCGCGCCCCAGCGTGGTATCGTTGCGGCGGCCTCCACCATCGCCGACGCGCAAAAGGACGAGGACGAACAGGGCGACAGCGCCGAAACGACCCACGCGAACGAAACGACGACAACTCCATCGGCAAGATAAGTTGCGAGTGGAGCAGCAAATTTGGGACGGGGCCTTTTAGCTGCCCAAGTGCCAGATGTCACCAGTGGCGCACCCGATGTCAGTCACCAACAGCGAGCGAGCCGCATTTGCGCCAAGGTGACGTGAATGCGGCCCGCGCAGCGTCAGCGGGTCCGCCGTTCGTTAGAACGGCGGAACTAATTACCTGACGTACACGACGTTGTCGCGGCGAGGCTTGGCCTCGGGAAGCATGTCTTCGGCATAGCCCAGAATGCAGTTGCCCACACCGCGCAGGCTTCCGTCGGCGGGCAGACCCCACTTGGCCAGCAGTTCCAATCCCTCGGGTGAGTCAAAGACCTCGTGCGCGCGGTGGATCCAACACGAATCGACGCCCAGCGCATAGGCTGCGTTGAGCAGGTTGCCCATGGCGAGCGAGCCGTCTTCCAGGTGCGTGGGCACGCTGCGGTCGACGAGTACCACCACAACGGTCTTGGCGCCGCAGAAGGGATCTCCCTCGCTACCCATAACTTGGGCGTTGAGCTGCGAGAGGCGCTCGACGGTTGCGGGGTCGGTGACGGCGACGAACGTGACCGGCTGGCGTCCCATGCCGCTCGGTGCATACTGGCCGGCTTCGATAATGCGTGCGAGCTTCTCGGCCTCGACAGGGCGATCGCTGTATTTGCGGCAGCTGCGGCGATGGATGAGTGCCTCGATGGTCTCCATGTGTCCTCCTGACGTTGGTTTCGATGCCTCGTTCTTACCCGCCGAACCAAAACCGTAATCGCGCCGTCGGCTTCAAACAATGCAAGCTACCAAGTGGGAAATTTGGTTTGCATAAAACTTCAGCCGGAATGTGACAAACCGGTGGGATGATTAAACGTTTTATCCCGTCTACCCTGCGGTTTTTACCATTTGCCTAAATGATGCGCGCATAAGCTCTGATAAAGGTTTTACTAAAGGAGTACCAACGTTTATCAACGCGCCATGGTGGCGCCGGGCCAGGAGGTAACATCATGTTCCAGGCTGGAGATGTCGTCGAGACCGACTTCGAAGGATTTCTGAAGCTGTTGCGTTCCAAGACGCGCGCTTTCGTGTCGATCAACGATCACGAGTACTACATCACGCACACCGATGGCTATTGGCGTGTTCAGGATTGCGAGGCCCTCAACGATAAGGGCCACTTTACTGACTGCTCCGAGCTGGTCAACACGGTCTGCGAGGTTGTCGAGCTGCCTTGGATCTGCGGCAAGAGCCTGCACGACAGCTTCTCGGGCGCCACGGTCTACGAGGCCGTCGCTGCTTAACAGCCAACAATCGATATTCTCTCGCAACCGTCGGCGCCGCCCCGCGCCGGCGGTCTTTTTGTCGATGTGTTATATAGGTCGCACGTCTTGCACGGCCGCCCTTGACGATAGTCAAAACTCGGACTAACCTGAAACTACAATTAGTCAAAACTCGGACTATCGAATGGTGGTAGAGATGGATTGCGCGGTTACATTGGTCGATTTTGACCGGATGCTCAACGGGCTTGACCGTATCTATTCGGAGTTCGCGCGTACCTGCGGTCTTTCGGACTGCGCCTACTGGATGCTCGTCGACGCGAGTGCAGCGGGCGGAAGCGTTGCCGTGAGTAGGCTGACGAGTGAATGGTCCTACAGCAAACAGACCATCAATTCGGCGATCAAGACGCTTAGGGCGCGAGGGCTTGCGACGTTGGAGTTTGCCGAGGGCAGTCGTAAGAACAAGGTTGTGCGACTGACCGAAGAAGGTATGCAGTTTGCCAAGCGCTATGCGTTGCCGGCGCAAAAAGCCGAGCAACAGGCATTCGAGGCGCTCGAGCCGTGGGAACAGCGCGAGATCATGCGCTTGGTCGGTAAGTTCTCCCATGTTCTTAACGAAGAGTGCGAGGCATTTAAACGGCAAGTGGCCGCCGAGAACGAGGCTGACGACAAGGGCGAAGGGGAGACATGCGACTCTTAATGAGATTTATGAGGCCGTATCGCGGGCTGATTGCGGTGACGCTGTTTGTACTGCTGATAGATAACGTCGGCACGCTGCTGGTGCCTACAATGTTGGCGAATATGGTCAATACTGGTATCACGACGGGCGATATCGACTACATCTTGCGCAATGGCGTGTATATGCTCATCGCGACCGGCATGGCCAGTGGCGGCGCGGTGCTGGGCTGCTATCTTTCGGCCCGTCTGGCGGCCAATGTGGCCTGCGACATTCGCAACGCCGTCTACGATAAGTCGCTCGAGCTATCCGCCAGCGACTTTGAGCGCTTTGGTACGGGTTCGATGATCACGCGCTCGCTCAACGACATCAACGTGATCCAGCAAGCGATCCTGCAGACGATTCAGCTGGTGTTACCGGTACCGTTCTTGGCCGTGGCGGGCATCATCTTTGCCTGGTTTATCGATCCTGCCATGGGCACGCTGCTGGGCGTGGTCGTTGCGATCGTGCTGGTGGCGGCGGTCTTTACCGTTGCCAACGCCGCGCCGATCTTTATGCGCCTGCAGAGCTTTATCGACCGCATGAACGTGGTGCTGCGCGAGAACATCGTGGGCGTGCGCGTCATCCGCGCATTTAACAAGGAGCGCCACGAGGAGCAGCGCCTGGACGAGGTGTTTAGCGATTACGCAGCCAATGCCATCAAGGTCAACCACCTGTTTGTGGGTCTCGACAGCTCCAGCTTCTTTTTGATGAATATCGCCGAGGTGGCGGTGCTGTGGGTGGGCGGCAACCGCGTGGGCGTCCATGCCATGCAAATCGGCAGCATCTCGGCCGTGCTGGAGTACGCGATCCTGATCCTGTTCTTTGTGATGATGGCGCAGATGGTGGTGCTGACGCTTCCGCGCGCTGCGGCGTGCCTCAGCCGTGCACAGCAGGTGCTCGAAATCGAGCCGAGCATTGTGGACGGTAAGGCTACGCTGGGCGACGGGACACCGGAGTCCGCAGACGGAGCCGACACGGTGGCCGTGTTCGACCACATGTCGTTCCGTTTTGACGATGCCGATGAGGACACCCTGCGTGACCTGAGTTTTGCCTGCCGCCGCGGACAGACGACCGCGATCGTGGGCTCGACGGGCTCGGGCAAGTCAACGGTGGCCAAGCTCTTGCTTCGCTTCCACGATGCCACGAAGGGCGCCATTCGCCTGAACGGCGTCGATCTGCGCGACCTTTCGCAAGACGATATCCGCGGGCGTATCGCCTATGTTCCGCAGAAGGCATGGCTGTTCTCGGGTACGGTGGCGAGCAACCTGCGGTTTGGTAACGAGGGCGCGACCGAGGCTGACATGCTCCATGCGCTGGAGGTTGCCCAGAGCACCTTTGTGCTCGACCAGCCCCAGGGGCTCGATACGCCGGTGGCCCAGGGCGGCACAAACTTCTCGGGTGGTCAGCGCCAGCGACTGGCGATTGCCCGCGCACTCATGAAGCATGCCGACCTGTATATCTTCGACGACAGTTTTTCGGCCCTGGACTTTAAGACCGATGCGGCACTGCGCCATGCGCTGCAGGACGAGACGTGCGATGCCGCGGTGCTCATCATCGCCCAGCGCATCTCGACTATTTTGCATGCCGATCAGATTGTGGTGCTCAAGGACGGTGAGGTCGTGGGTCTAGGCACGCACGACGAGCTCATGGAAACCTGCGAGGTGTACCGCGCTATCGCGGAATCGCAGATGAAGGGAGGTGAGTAGCATGACCGAGGAGCTCAAGAAGCGGAGCATCGCCGATGACGCCGCGGCTGCAGAGACAGTCGAGGAGACGGGCGCCATGCCCGATCTGGAGGAAGACGCCAAGGCAGCGGCGGAGCGCGAGGCTCGCCGCCAGGCACTCTACGAGGAAAACGAGCGCGCCGAGGACGAGCGCGCCCGCGCCGAGGCGGAGCGCATGCGCGACGTTGACGACGAGGACGAGGACGAGACGCCCCGCGACACCTGGGCGACGGTGCGCCGCCTGTGGAGCGAGGCCGCCGGCGACCATTGGCGCTTCTATATCGTGTTCGCGAGTATCGTGTTCTATGCCATCTTTAACACCGCGGCGCCGGCTTACAGCGCCCGCGTGATCGATGAGCTGTGGGGGCACATGAAGCTGGCGTTTGCCAACAACACTACCTTCAGCATTACCTGGGAGAACTGCGGCAGGACCATCTTTATCTACTTTATGATCTGGACCGCCGCCGCCTTGTTCTACGCACTCCAGAGCTTTTTGATGTCGAGCGTTGCCGAGCGCCTCAACCTGCGCCTGCGCAACCGCATCGCACAAAAGCTCAACCGTCTGCCGCTTGCCTACTTTGACGCGCATCGTCCCGGCGAGGTCGTCAGCCGTGCGACCAACGACTTGGACAAGATGTCCGAGAGCATGCAACGCGGCCTGCTGCAGCTTCTGGTGTCGATCGGTACCGTGGTGGGCGCCGTGAGCGTGATGTTCGTGTTTAGCGTGCCGCTCACGCTCGTCTTTTTGTTCTTTACGGCGCTTTCGCTGCTGGTGACGAAGGTCGTGTCGCGCCGCACGCATGATGTGACGGGCGAGCGCCAGGAGTGGGTGTCCAAGATTACGAGCGCGGTCGAGGAGGGCTACTCGGGCCGTCTGGTGATCCGTGCGTTTAACCGCGAGCGCCAGAGCTCTGCCGAGGTGCACGAGGCTTCGAAGGAGCTGGCGCGCGTGAGCACCAAGGCCGACTTTATGATTAACGCCGTCGGCCCCGCGGTGCGCTTTATCGGCCGTTTGGCGCAGATCGTGATCGCGCTGGTGGGCTGCAGCATGCTGGTTGCCGGGCATATGACCGTCGGCGTGTTCCAGGCGTTCTTCCAATTTATCTACGAGGCGTCCGAGCCCATGACGCAGCTGTCGTTTACCTTTAACTCGCTGCAGAGCGCGCTGGCGAGCGCCGAGCGCGTGTTCGACCTGCTCGACGAGTCCGAGATGGAGGCCGATCCGTTGCCGGTGGCCGCCGCCAAGCTGCCGGGCAAGGTGGAGGGCCGCATCGCTTTTGAGCATGTGCGCTTTGGCTATTCGCCCGACAAGCCGCTTATGCGGGACGTGTCGTTTACCGCTGAGCCGGGTCAGAAGATCGCCGTGGTGGGAACCACAGGCGCGGGTAAGACCACGCTCATCAATCTGCTCATGCGCTTTTACGAGATCGATGGCGGCCGCATTACCCTCGACGGCGTGGACACGAGCCGCATGAACCGCGGCGAGCTGCGCCAGCAGTTTGGCATGGTGCTGCAGGACGCCTGGCTATTTGATGGCACCATTGCCGAGAACATCGCCTATGGCTGTCCCGAGGCGACGCGCGAGGAGATTGTCGCGGCCGCACGCGCCGCACAGGTCGACTTCTTTGTGCGCACTATGCCGCAGGGCTACGACACGCGTGTGGCTAACGATGCCGAGAGCATCAGCCAGGGCCAACGTCAGCTGCTGACCATCGCGCGCGTGCTGCTCAACAACCCGGCGATCCTCATCCTGGACGAGGCGACATCGAGCGTGGACACGCGCACCGAACTCGCCATCGGCCGTGCTATGGATGCGCTCATGCGCGGGCGCACGAGCTTTGTGATCGCGCACCGTCTGTCGACGATCGTCGATGCCGACCTCATCCTGGTCATGGATCACGGCAATATCATCGAGCAGGGTACGCACAAGGAGCTGCTGGCTGCCGAGGGCGCTTATGCCGACCTCTACCTAAGCCAGTTCGCATAAGGTGACAAAGGGTCAGTCCCGCATGTCACATCGAAAAGAAGGTGCGCCGGGAGCGGATTCCCCGGCGCGCCTTTTGTGTTGGCGTTCATGCTGTGGCGGTTGCCCGCGGCCCTAGCGCTCGTCCATGAACTTGGCGACGAGGGATTTGAGCTCGGCCACCTCTTGCTCGAGTTCCTTGACGCGACGGGCGTTTTCGGTGATGCCCTGACGGTTGAGGGCGCTCTGCTCGGCGGCATCGTCGGGCATGTACTCGCGATGCTGCTTGGCGTCGAAGCTCTCCTCGAACACGCGGCAGCCGTTGCGCTTGATGATGCGTCCAGGCACGCCCACGACGGTGCAGTTGTCGGGCACGTCCTTGACGACGACCGAGTTGCCGCCGATCTTGACGTTGTTGCCGATGTGGATGTTGCCAAGCACCTTGGCGCCCGTGCCCACGGTGACATTGTTGCCCAGGGTGGGGTGGCGTTTGCCGGTCTCGTTGCCGGTGCCGCCGAGCGTGACACCCTGGTAGAGCACACAGTTGTCGCCCACGATGGTGGTCTCGCCAATAACGACGCCCATGGCGTGGTCGATAAAGAAGTGCTTGCCGATCTGCGCGGCGGGATGAATCTCGACGCCGGTGATATGGCGGGTTAACTGCGAGAGCACACGGGCAAGCGATCGATGGCCGTGTTCCCACAGCCAGTGCTCGGGCACATGATTCCACTTGGCGTGCAGGCCGGGGTAGGACAGGAAGATGACTAGGCCATTTTGCGCGGCAGGGTCCTGCGCCTGGACGGTCTTGATGTCCTCGCGAATGGTGTTGATAAAGCTCACCGGCCGCCCTCCCTTAGCGCCGTGACAATGCGATTCAATAAAGTATAGCGATTCGCTAGGGATTAGGAAGGGCAATCTTGCTTTGCTTTAGGCGACAGGTGTCAGTTATGCAAACTTGCTGGTAATGAAGTAAGACTTTTGAGGGGTTTGGCCCGTGCTCGCGCCGCAACCGTATACTGGTCAACTTGGACGTGTCCGCGCCCACAACTGAGAGGTTTTACTTCATGGGTTTCATCAATTTTATCGCCGAGCTGCTTAAGGATCCGCGCGCTGCGATCGCCAGCTGGATCGCCGCCGGCCCGCTCATGGCCTACGGCTGCGTGTTCCTGATCATCTTTATCGAGACGGGCGTGGTGTTCTTCCCGTTCCTTCCCGGCGACTCACTGCTGTTTGCCTCGGGCTTCTTTGCCCATAACGGCGGCTTTAACATCGTGGCGCTTCTGGCCACCGCATGGGCCGCAGCCATCCTGGGCGATCAGTGCAACTTTATGATCGGCCACTTCTTTGGCCGTAAGATCATCGCCTCGGGCAAGGTAAAGGCCATGACGCCCGAGCGCATCAAAAAGTCCGAGGATTTCCTGGATAAGTGGGGCCATCTGGCCATCTTCCTCGGTCGCTTCTTCCCGTTCATCCGGACCTTTGTGCCTTTTATCGCCGGCATGGGCGGTATGCACTGGCGCAACTTTGTCATCTTTAACGTGCTGGGTGGCATTACCTGGTCGACGGTCTTTACGCTGCTTGGTTACTTCTTTGGTGGCATTCCGTTTGTGCAGGAGCACTTTGAGCTGCTGATCGTGGGCATTGTCGCCGTGTCGATCATCCCGACCGTGGTCGGTCTGGTTAAGGCTAAGCTCGGTAAAATGAACGCCTAGTCCGAGCTCGTTTTCGGACGTTAATTCCAAGGCCCGTCATCGGATTCGATGGCGGGCCTTCTGTGTTGAAGGCAAATGAAAATACTTTACTTAGTTAAAGAAAATCGTTTTATCTGAGGCGTGCGGGGAGTACAATCACCTGCATGCGAATCGACGCGCCATCGGCTTTGATGCTGCCCGCGTGTCCTGCCCGGCTCTACGCTCCGGGTATGCGACGTTGCGACGCGGCCGGCTTCGGTCCTTGCGTGCGGGTTCGCGAGTATGCAACCGTGTATGTAAGGAGCGACATATGACTGTCGAGAAGAAGGATATCGATTGGGGTAGCCTCGGCTTTAGCTACATGAAGACCGATTACAGCTACGAGGCCCATTGGAAGGACGGCGAGTGGGACGAGGGCGGCCTGACCACCGACCACACCATGCACGTCTCCGAGTGCGGCGGCATCTTCCACTACTGCCAGGAGGTCTTTGAGGGCCTGAAAGCCTACACCGCCGAGGATGGCAGCATCGTCTGCTTCCGTCCCGATATGAACGCCGAGCGTATGTACAACTCCGCCCAGCGTCTGGAGATGCCCCCGTTCCCCAAGGACAAGTTTGTCGAGGCCGTCAAACAGGTCGTCTCTGCCAACGCCGCATGGGTTCCGCCCTTCGGTTCTGGCGCAACCCTGTATGTGCGTCCGTTTATGATCGGCTCCGGTGACGTGATTGGCGTGGCTCCCGCTCCTGAGTACACGTTCCGCATTCTCGTGACCCCGGTCGGTCCGTACTTTAAGGGTGGCCTCAAGCCTGTCAAGCTGCGCGTTTCCGAGTACGACCGCGCCGCACCGCACGGCACTGGCAACATCAAGGCTGGCCTCAACTACGCCATGTCCCTGAAGCCCACGATGGAGGCTCACCGCGAGGGCTATGCCGAGAACCTGTATCTCGACTCCGAGTCCCGCACCTATGTCGAGGAGACCGGTGGCGCCAACGTCCTGTTCGTGAAGGAGGACGGCACCCTCGTCGTTCCCCAGTCGCACACCGACTCCATCCTGCCCTCCATCACCCGTCGTTCGCTCGTTCAGGTTGCTCAGGACCTGGGCATGACCGTTGACCAGCGTCCCGTCGAGTGGGCTGAGGTCAAGGCCGGTACCTTTGTCGAGTGCGGCCTGTGCGGCACCGCTGCCGTCATCTCCCCGGTCGGCGAGATCGACAACAAGGTCTACGGTGCCGACGAGACCGTGACCTTCCCGGCTGGCTACACCGAGATCGGCCCTGTGATGAAGAAGCTCCGCGAGACCCTGACGGGTATCCAGTCTGGTGCTATCGAGGATAAGCACGACTGGGTTTACACCGTCGCGTAAGCTGCCTTGTATGTCCGGCCCGAGGGCACAACCTGCCTTTCCGGCGCGTCCTCGGACATGAAAGAACCTCCGCTGCGCACTTCGTGCGGCGGAGGTTCTTTCGTCCTGCGGAGTGCGCCTTGAGGGGGACCTTCGCGACAAAGGAAACCGCCCCGTCGAAGTATGCATTCGACGGGGCGGTTTATGCATATACCCGATCAAGGATACGCTGCGGATCTGTTAGAACTTGACGGCCGGTGCCTGGCGGGCTGCTTCGGCGGCCTCGAAGCCCTGGCGCTCCTTAAACTGAAAGATGCCGGCAAAGATGACGGCCGGGAAGGTCTGGATGGCGTTGTTGTAGCTGAGCACGCAGTCGTTGTAACTCTGGCGCGCGTAGCTCACCTTGTTCTCGGTGTCTTCGAGCGTGGCTTGGAGCTGCGTAAAGTTGGTGTTCGCCTTAAGATCGGGGTAAGCCTCGGCCACGGCGAAGAGCTGGCGCAGGGCGCCGGTCAGCACGTTGTCGGCTTCCATCTTGGCTTCGGGCGTGGTGGCGCTCACGGCGGTGTTGCGCGCGTTGACAACGGCGGCAAGCGTGTCCTGCTCGTGTTTGGCGTAACCCTTGACGGTCTCGACCAGGTTAGGGATCAGGTCGTTGCGGCGCTGCAGCTGCGTGTCGATGTTCTGCCAGGCGTTATCAATGCGATTGCGCTTGGTGACCATGTTGTTGTAGATGCCGGCGATGGCGCAGACAATCACAACGACAACAACGATACCGATGATGACGGGAATCATGGTGTCTCCGTTTCGAATGGCCGCGGCGTCTTCCGCCGGCCGCCGTTGGTGTAACGCTACTAGTATACCCGCAACCTTTGGCGATACCGAACTTTCCGGTAAGCGTTATGTTTCCACCAAGGTGAGGCCATTCGCCAGGGGGCGGGCGATACAGGTGTAAGATATGCGACAGATTGGTGAGTGCTGTCTTTTCCTTGAGGAGGGCGATGCGTATGGACCTTCGCATCAAAAAAACCTATCGGGCTCTGTTCGAGGCCTTTACCGAGCTGCTCGAAGAGCATCGGTTTGAGGACGTGACGGTTGCCATGCTGTGCGACCGCGCTATGATTCGTCGGACGACGTTCTACAAGCACTTCCGCGACAAAAACGATTACTTTGCCTTCTATATCGATGAACTTATGTCGGGCCTGCCGCAAAAGCGGGCCGATGCGGATGGCGCGGAGGGCGCCGAGGACGTGCGAGCGCTTCGCCACGAAGTGTTCGCCGATGCCATGGATCTGATTCTGGCGCATGAGCAGCTCATGGATAACATTTTGGCGAGCAGTATGTCGGGTATGCTGACCAGCATGATTTGCGACCGCATTGCGCGCTCCATACGCGGGCGCGTGATGAGCGCGCTTGACGAGGACGCGCTCGCGCCCGTATCGCTCGAGACGACGTCTGAGTTTGTCGCCGGCGGCATTATTCGGCTCTTTACCATGTGGTGGGAATCGGGCCACGTACTAGAGCGCCGATCCGAAATCGCCGACGTGGTCGATGCACTGTTCGAGCGAACCATGACGCCGGTGAGTCACTAAGAGTGGCGGAGAGAGGGGGATTCGAACCCCCGGAACGCTCTCGCGCTCAACGGTTTTCAAGACCGCCGCATTCAACCGCTCTGCCATCTCTCCGTGAGTCGTAATGATAGCATCGTTTTGGATTTGCAACAGGGGAGGCGAATGATGACGATCACCGAAATCGACGAGAAGTTCATGCGCGAGGCGCTGGCGGAGGCGCGTGCCGCCGCGGTGGTGGGCGAGGTGCCGATCGGTGCCGTAGTGGTGCGTGCGGGAGAGATCGTCGCGCGGGCGCATAATCGCCGCGAGCTCGACCAAGACCCTTCGGCGCATGCCGAGTTTGCGGCCCTATGCGCCGCCGCTCAGTCGCTTGGACGCTGGCGCCTTTTCGATTGTACGGTCTACGTGACGCTCGAGCCCTGCTGCATGTGCGCGGGGCTTATGGTTAACGCGCGCGTGGGGCGTTGCGTGTACGGCGCGGCCGATGCTAAGGCAGGCGCTCTGGGGTCGCTATACGACCTCAATGCCGATTCGCGCCTGAATCATCGGTTTAATGTGACCGCCGGCGTGCTGGCAGACGAGTGCCGTGCGGTGCTGAGTGGTTATTTTGCCGGTTTGCGCGGTGTCGACGGCATCAGCTGCGGTTTGAACCTTGAGGCGCACGCCGCTCATGCCGAGGCGCTCGCGGGTGTTGGGGATCTTGCCGACGAGACGGTCGACTTTGGTTCCGTGCAGCGGCGGCCCCGCCGTGTGCTGCTGGCGATCGACTCCTTTAAAGGCAGCGTGTCGAGCTCGCAGGCAGAGTCGGCAGTTGCCGGGGGCGTGCGCCGCGTGTGGCCCGATGCCCAGGTAAGCGCGCTGCCGCTGGCGGATGGCGGCGAGGGAACGCTCGATGCCGTTGCCGCGTGCGGCGGTGAGATTGTAACCTGCGAGGTGGCAGGTCCCTTGGGCAAGCGCGTGGCTGCCCGGATGCTGGTGGACGGCGAGCATGAGTCGGCTGTCATTGAGATGGCCGAAACCGCGGGCATCGGGTACTCGACTTGCACGGAGTCGGCGGCGTTGGCGGCCACAACCTATGGCGTGGGCGAGCTCATGCTTCGCGCGGTTCGCACGGGCGCAAAGACACTCTATATTGGTCTGGGCGGCAGTGCCACCAACGACGGTGGCGCCGGTATGCTGCAGGCGCTGGGCGCCCGCCTGGTCGATGAGTGTGGCTGCAATATCGCTCCCGGTCTTGCGGGCCTTGAGCAGGTGGCGAGCGTTGATTTGGCGCCAGCGCTGCAGGCTTTGGATGGCGCTCGTATCATTGTGCTTTCGGATGTCGAGAATCCGCTCGTGGGGCGTCGCGGGGCACTGGCGGTGTTTGGCGGGCAAAAGGGCCTGCCGACGGGCGATGTCGAAGCGCTGGGCAGGCACGACGGCTGGATGGTCGGTTACGGTCGCCTGCTCGATACGGCGATTGCCGAGGCACGGGCTCAGGGGTTACCGCGCGTGCCCGAGGGCGCGCGGACGTTTGGCTCGGTGCTCGGCGTGCCCGGCGCCGGTGCCGCTGGCGGTCTGGGCGCCGCGCTGCTAGCGCTCGGTGCAGAGCTACGCTCGGGCGTGGAGACGGTGCTTGATCTGATCGGGTTTGACGAGCACGTGCGCGATGTCGACCTGGTCATAACGGGCGAGGGCAATATGGACGAGCAATCCGCTGCCGGCAAGGCGCCGGTGGGCGTGGCCCGCCGTGCCAAGCGCTATGGCAAGCCGGTTGTTGCCGTCGTGGGCGGTCGTGCCGACAACTTGGACGCGGTGTACGAGCGGGGCATCGACCTGGTGCTGCCGGTCTGCCGCAAGCCCATGGGCCTTGAGCTGGCGCTCGATCCCCAGGAAGCCACAACCAACCTCATCTGCGCCGGTGAAGCAGCCGTCCAAGCCTACGACCTTGGCAGAATCTAAAATCCATCCCCTCGATAAGTTGCGGTGAAATAGTTCCTGTTTGGCGGCTCAGACAGCAAAAACAGGAACTATTCCACCGCAACTTCGAGAATGGCTATCCGAGGCTGGCCGCCTTGTGCCTTGGGTCGGACCGTCCGCCACGAAATGCGGCCATCTACTACGTTTAACCGAGTACCCTCGATCATCCCGAATTTTGCGAAATTAAAACCGCAGGTAGAAAGCTTGCCGATTTTCGAAAAAGCCGGCTATGGTTGACCCCTGCGGCCTAAACGTAGTAGATAGGCCCTTTTCGTGGCACGGCGTCAGACCAGTCTAATTTGGATGGGGCTTATTTGACTGCTTGTCGATCTGATTGCCCAAGTAGTCAAAAAAGCCCCGTCCTAAATTAGCTGCCTTGCCGTGGAGGGCGGGAGCGGGTAATATATATCGGACGCCTAGCGCGTTCGATGGGTTCGGATGACGACATGTTCCGAATCTGGTCAGGTCCGGAAGGAAGCAGCCATAAGGAGCCTCTGTCGGGCATCCGAATCCATCGAGCGCACGGGCTTTCTTTTTGCGCGGTTTTACCAAACCGCGCAATGCTCGACGCTGCACGCCACCCAGAGCGACAATTTGTCATTCAAAAGGCAAGGCATGACCAGAAGGTCTATGCCTTGCCTTTTTCATGCCAACTTGTTCGCTCTGGGTGGCACTCGCTGACCGCGCCTAAACATAGGCGGTTTCTACCGCCATCCAAGATTCTTCTGTAACGAGTTGCTTACGCATCTCCAGGGCTCTCCGTACTATCATGAATCAGATTGAAGAGAGATGATGATAGGGAGCGCCTTTTTATGATTGAGCTGCTCAGGCGTTTTGGTGGCAAGTATCGCCGGTATATGGTGATTGGCCCTGCGTGCAAGCTGATCGAAGTGATCTTCGACCTGCTTACGCCGCTGGTGATTGCCCAGATGATCGATAAAGGTATCGGTGCGCACGACGTGAGTGCCGTCGTCCACTACGGCATGGTGCTCGCCGCCATGGCCGTTATCGGCATCTCGTTTACGCTCGTCTGCCAAAAGATGGCGGCGCTCACCTCGCAGGGCATGGGCACCGACATTCGCGGCGCTCTCTACAAGCACATCAACAAGCTGAGCTATGCTGAGCTCGATCGCTTTGGCACGCCGTCGCTCATCACGCGCATTACCAACGACGTCAACCAGGTGCAGCTTGCCGTGGCGCTGGGCGTGCGTATGCTCATCCGCTGGCCTTTCCTGGCGGTGGGCTCCATGGTCGCGGCCCTTGCCATCGACCTTAAGCTCGGCATGATCTTTTTGATTTGCACGCCCGCCATCGGCCTGGTGTTTTGGTTTGTCATGGCGCGCTGCATCCCGTACTACAAACAGCTGCAGGCAAAGCTCGATCGCATCGCGCTTATTTGCCGCGAGGGACTTTCGGGCGCCCGCGTGGTCCGGGCGTTTGTGCGCGAGGGTCACGAACGTGGGCGTTTTGCCCAGGCGGCCGATGACCAGGCACGGGTCGCAATCGCGGTGGGCAAGCTCTCGTCGATTCTCAACCCCGTCACGTTTTTGGTGATGAACCTGGGCGTGTGCGCCATCCTGTGGGTGGGTGGCGTCCAGGTCAACGTGGGCGAGCTCACGCAGGGCCAGGTCATGGCGTTCGTCAACTACATGACGCAGACCCTGACCTCCATCGTGTATGTCGCCAACCTGGTCGTGGTCTTTACCAAGGCGAGCGCCAGTGCGTCGCGTCTCAACGAGGTGCTCAATTGCGTGCCGAGCATTACCGACGAGGGCAACCGGCCGGTTGCGCTGCCCGAGCCGATCGCGATGGGCAACGCTGTTCCAGTCCCCGCGCTGAGCTTGAGCCATGCGAGCTTCTCCTTTGGCGCGGGCGCCGCCAACGCCGTCAATGACGTGACCCTGGAGCTACCGCTGGGCAAAACGCTCGGCATTATCGGCGGCACGGGTAGCGGTAAGTCGACGCTTATCTCGCTTATCCCGCGTCTGTACGACACGGGCGCCGGCAGCGTGAGCGTAATGGGTGCCGACGTGCGCGCTTGGCCGCTCGATCAGCTGCGCCATGTGGTCGCGACTGTTCCACAGCGCGCGTCGCTCGTGAGCGGCACCATCCGCAGCAACCTGACCTGGCGTGACGAGTCGGCGACCGACGAGGAGCTCTGGGCGGCGCTCGATATGGCGCAAGCGAGCGAGTTCGTGCGCAATAAGCCGCAGGGGCTCGACGCCCCGGTCGAGGCGGAAGGCAAGAACTTCAGCGGCGGTCAGCGCCAGCGCCTGACCATTGCGCGTGCCCTGGTGGGCTCGCCGCAGATTCTGATTATGGATGACTCCGCCTCGGCGCTCGACTTTAAGACCGACGCGGCGCTTCGCCACGCCATCCGCGAGCGCAGCGTACGCGGTGCCGCCGCGGGCGGGCTCCCGCTGACCACGGTGATCGTGAGCCAGCGCGTCTCGACCGTGCGCGATGCCGACACGATCTGCGTGCTCGACCACGGCTCGGTCGCGGGCCTGGGTACGCACGACGAGCTGTACGCAAGCTGCCAACTCTATCGCGAGATTTGTCAGTCGCAGCTTCGTCGCGAGGAGCTCGAGGGTCAGCAGGGGAGCGTGACGCCCGTGTCCGTCCCAGGTCCCGCGTCCGCCCCGGCTGCCCCGGCATCCACTTGCGCAAAGGAGGGCTGCTAAATGAATCCGTATACTTCTTCCGGTTCGGTCGCCACGATGACGGCCAACGTGTCCGGCAACGATAGCCTCAGCGACTTGGGTGATGGCCCGCGTCAGCCCGGCGACCCCGAGCGCTACCCCGTGAGCGTGGTAACTCGCCGCCTACTGGGCTACGTCCGTCCGCACCGCGTCTCGTTTGCGGCGTCGTTTGTGAGCGCCGCCATCTCGGTGATCTTGCAGCTCTACACGCCCATCCTCATTGGCGAGGGCATCGACCTCATCGTCGCGGCGGGTCAGGTGGACTTCGACGCCTTGCTGCCGCTTGTTACCAAACTCGCGCTCGTCGTGGTGGGGGCCGCGGCCTTCCAGTGGCTGCAAGGCTATTGCGTCAACCGCCTGTCCTACGAGACGGTGCGCGACATGCGCGTGGAGGCAAGCGACAAGCTCAGCCGCATGCCGCTCAGCTTTATCGACGGCCATGCCCACGGCGACCTCATGAGCCGTGTGGTCAATGACGTCGATCAGGTGGGTGACGGCCTGCTGCAGGGCTTTACGCAGCTCTTTACCGGCGTTATCACCATCGCTGGCACGCTCGCATTTATGCTCTCCATCAACCTGACCAT
Source organism: Collinsella sp. (assembly GCA_048189345.1). Lineage (GTDB taxonomy): Bacteria > Actinomycetota > Coriobacteriia > Coriobacteriales > Coriobacteriaceae > Collinsella. The sequence continues at coordinate 11,730 of DBEZGO010000082.1, read as the reverse complement.
GACGCTTGTGGTGGTGCTCGTCACGCCGCTTTCCATCTTTGCGGCCGGTGCCATCGCCAAGCTTTCCAATAAGAGCTTCACTGCTCAACAGTGCATCCAGGGCCAACTCGGCGGTCATATCGAGGAGTATGTGGGTGAGCAAAAGCTCGTGGACGCCTTCGCCTACGGCCCGCACGCTCAACAGCGCTTCGATGTCCTCAACGCCGAGCTCTATACGGCGGGCGAGCGTGCGCAGTTTATGGGTTCGCTTTCCAACCCCGGAACGCGCTTTATCAATAACATCATCTACGCCGTGGTCGCCGTGATCGGCTGCGCGGGCGTGATCACAGGCGTGCCCGCGACGCTCACGGTGGGCGGCGTGCAGATCTTCCTGTCCTACGCCAACCAGTACACTAAGCCGTTCAACGAGGTCACGAACGTCATCACGCAGATCCAGACCGCGTACGCCTCGGCGCGCCGCATGTTCGCGTTGCTCGATGCGTGCGAACAGGAGCCCGACGCTGTGGATGCCATTGAACTCGCCGCCCCGAAGGGCGAAGTTTCGTTTGAGCATGTGGACTTTAGCTATGTGCCCGACCGCAAACTGCTGCAGGATATCTGCATCGACGCCAAGCCCGGTATGCGCATTGCCCTCGTCGGTCCCACGGGCTGTGGCAAGACGACGCTCATCAACCTGCTGCTACGCTTTTACGATATCGATGCTGGACGCATCGCGGTCGATGGTCGCTCCTCGCGTGACTACACGCGTGCGAGCCTGCGCCGCGCCTTTGGCATGGTGTTGCAGGACACCTGGCTGTTTGAGGGCACGGTGGCCGAAAACATTGCCTACGGTTGCCCGGATGCCACGCGCGAGCAGATTGTCGAGGCCGCCAAGCGCGCTCATGCACATAAGTTTATCGTGCAGCTGCCAGGCGGCTACGATACAGTGATCGGCGAGGGCGGCGGCACGTTTAGCCAGGGTCAAAAACAGCTGCTGTGCATCGCGCGCGTCATGCTTACCGACCCGGCGATTCTGCTGCTGGACGAGGCAACGTCGAGCATCGATACGCGTACCGAGCTGCAGGTGCAGGCGGCATTCGACGAGCTCATGGCTGGCCGCACGAGCTTTGTCGTGGCACACCGCCTGTCGACGATTCGCAACGCCGATTGCATTCTGGTGATGCGCGACGGCGAGATTATCGAGCGCGGCACGCACGATGAACTGCTCGCGGCAGCCGGCTTTTACGCCGAGCTCTACCGCAGCCAATTCGCCCAGTAAGCAAGACGTGGGGCAAATGAATCAATCGGCAGACGGTGGTTTACATCTGCCACGTTAGTACTAAGATATTCATCTAATAAATTGCATTAGTGGCTTTAGTTCTGGGGGAAACGAGGCAACGTGACTATGACGTGCTCTTTGGTGGTCAACAGCAAGAGCGGTAATACCAGGATGGTTTCGGGCGCGATCAAGCGCGCTCTGCAGGCTGCGGGCGTCGAGTTTGTCCATGCCGCGGCGTTGAGCGACGATGCGGATGCAGATCAGGTTGCACTCGAGGCGCAGGGCGCCTGTGCGGCCGACATGGTGCTCGTCGGTTTTTGGTGCGACAAGGGCGCATGCACGCCTTCGGTCGCGGCGTTGCTCTCCGCCTTGCACGGCAAGCGCGTCTTTCTGTTTGGTACCTGCGGTTTTGGTGCCAGTCAGAGATATTACCAGCAGATTATCGATCGTGTGACCTCCAATTTGGCCGATGATGCCGAGCTGGTGGGCTGGGCAATGTGCCAGGGCAAGATGGGCCCCGCGGTCAAACAGCGCTACGAGGCCATGCTCGAGCAAGATCCCGACAACGCCCGATTTAAGATGCTGCTCGACAACTGGGTTGCCGCGAAGGACCATCCCACCAAGGAAGATCTGGACAACATGGCTGCAGCCGCCAAAAAGGCCGTGCTGGGGGAGTAGCTCCCATCGCTGACGGCGGTCGGTCCATCTTTCTAAATGAAACGTCCTCCCGGGCGTCGGGGCACGAAGTTCCCTGCTCTACAGTCCTGCGCAAGACGAAGGCCACATTAAGTGGCCTTCTTTGCGTGCGGAACTCGCGATGAACTTCGTGCCCCGCCGTCCGGGAGGACGCCTCTTTATTGATGGGAGGCCTGATAGGTCGATGGTTCCGTGCCCGGATGCGTCCAAAGTGGGACGGGCTTTCCGGATGGGCAGGCTTTCGAAAAATGCGTCCCGGAATTTGCCTTTGGAATGGGACGTAGTTTCCCGTTGAGGTGCTTTGCGGAAAGTGCATCCCACTCTGGGCGGTCGAAGTGGGACACACTTTCCCAAAGGCGCTCCAACGGGAAATTGCGTCCCATTATTCGGTCAAGAAACGGGATGCATTTTCCCAATGAGAGCAAAACCGGAAAATGCATCCCACAATCAGCCCTCAAAGTGGGACGCCGTTTCCCAATGAGGCTCAAGCGGAAAATGCGTCCCGGAATTTGCGCTCAAAGTGGGATGCGGTTTCCGGTTGAGGGTCTAAGGGGAAAATGCATCCCGGAATCGACGCTTGAAATGGGATGCAGTTTCCCGATGAGGCACTCGACGGAAAATACATCCCAGAAATGGCCTTTGAGCTGGGATAAGATTTCCGCGGCATCTCGGATTCTCAAAAATGAGACACGCCGTTGGCGAAAATGAGACACGTGATATCGGGCATCGGATGTATCATTTGCAAAAATGAGTCCACTCCACTCGAATAAAGCGAGGTCCCTCATGTACGTTCCACACCCCCGTATCCGTAGGCTGTCGAAAATCCCGCTTGTTGGGACGGCGGCGCTTGCTGCGTTGATCGCCACGAGCGTCGCCTGCTTCACGGCCACGCCCCAGGTTGCCCAGGCGGCAGACGCGCCCGCAATCACCGATATGACCGAGCAGGATTATCAAGCCCTGGGTCTGGGCACGAGCGAGGACATTCCGGCCGATACCGTTGGCCCCTATTCCACTGATACCCCCACGACGTTTGCCACGCGCAGCGAGGTCTATATGGCAGCTAACGGTAGCCATGGCAATCGCTACACTCTGCGCGACAAGCTCGAGAACGTCGAGCGCGGTGACATTGGCGGCAGCAGCAAACTCACCGATGGCTATGGAAGTGTGTGGGGCGCCGCAAAGTTCTGGCAAAACGTCAACAACTTCGATACGAACAGCGATCTCTACAAGCATAGCGACTACGGTGGCGGCACCTGGTCGTACCTAAGCAACAATGAGTCCTCAACAGTACTCGCCAACGACAACAACGGTTTCTCGGGCATTCACGCCACGAGTGTTGAGTTCTGCAGCGACGCCAGCACGGGCAAAAAGAGCCGCGTTGCCGAGCTCCGTGCCTACGGCGACAGTTCCTCCACGACGATTGACGGCAAGTCATACGCCGGAAAGGTTGAGCTGGTCCTCTACTCGTTTAGCAACGGGCGTACGCGCACTCTCGACACACACCTGCCGGTGACGGTCAACACTAATATGATGTACGAAGGCCGTTTTAAGTACCTGGATGCCGGTTACCTGCAAGAGCACGACGCCGTCTTTGATGTCGAGGCGGGCGATGTCGATGGCGACGGCGTCGACGAGCTTTTTGTCTACGCGGGCTGCTATGTCGACGAGAACGGCGTGCGCAAGGCTGTAGTCGACATGTATGACTTGGAGGGCGGCAACTGGAAGCAAAGCGTCGTCAAGATCGATGCCGGTAACGCCGCGGACTACACCACGCACAACAAGGGCGGGAACGACTCCTGGACGCAGCTTCAGTCAGCTCCTGTCGTTTCGCTAGCGGCCGGCGACCTCGATCGCGATTTTTGCGATGACCTCGCCATCGTGGTCTCGGCACCCTACGGCAAGAAGAATATTGATAAGTCGACGCATTGCGAGCTGTTTTCGTGGGATGCATCCAAGGGTGCGCTCGTCCATGTCGATGCTCTGGGCGACGCGGGCGCAATCTCCCTCTCCGCGAACGGCAAGACCATGGTCGCTGCGAATGCGACGTTCGGCACGTTTGCCGCCTACGATGAAGAAGGAAAGAAGACGGGTGAAACCGTCACGGGCCTTATTCTTGCGGGCTATGACTGGCAACGCAGTGCTTTTGATTACGGCGCTTCTGACGGCAGCAAGGGGCTGTACGGCGCGCTGTACCGCTACGCGTATTTTGACTCGGAGTCTGGCGAGTTCAAGCTTTCCGATTGTAAGGAATACAGAGACGGGCTCCTCGCCTCCTATGGGCTGATGCATGTGCCCAACAGCGCATGGAAGGATAGCGCTCAGGATAAGCGCTATCCGTGCACCTTGGCGCCTATTGCCCTTGCCACTGCCAACCTTGACGGCCTGTCCGAGCAGCTGGCGGTCGACGAGGTGCTCGTGGGCGGCGATGTGTTCCGCGACTTTGCCTGCAACACGGCACAGAGCGGGGCTCAGGGCTTGGGGTCCATGGTCGGAACCATGAGCATGAGCGGTCAGCAATACAACAGCAGCAACAAGCATGACCACAAGGGTATAGAGCAGGTGTGGATCAGCGACGTCAAGGCGGGCAGCGTCTCGGGTTCGGACCGCTATAACGAGAGCTTTATCGCCGTGGTGGGCAAGCACCGCGACGAGGACCTGCGCAAGAACGATGACTACTATTGGATGACCGCCTCGCATTTTTCGCTCGACGAGAACGGAAAGGTGCGCCGCGGCGAGGAGCAGGTGATTAGCGAGAGCAACCGTCGCGGCACTACCTACGGCACATTTATCTCGCTCGCGCTGCCCGATGTCGACAACGACAGCGTCAAGATCACGTACAAGGACCGCTACAAGGTCTATACCAACCCGCGCGTGCTTGCCGTGCTGCAGGATGCGCCCTATGTTGAGGATCTGGAGCAGGCATACGGCTATCTGGTGTTGGGCGGCACGTCATACGGAGAGGAAAAGGGCACGGGGACATCCCAGGGCTATACCATTGGCGCCGAGTTGGGCGTTGCCGTCGAGGTGCAGACCGGTCCGCCCCTGGTCGCGATGAATGCTTCAGTCGATTTTGCCGCCGAGGGATGCTATGACTACCGGAGCGAGCGCACGGTCAGCGCAAGCGTAAGCTATGAGTCGCATGCCGGCGAGGGTGACAAGGCCGTGCTCTACACGATTCCGATGGTCTATTACGAGTATGAGATCGAAAATGAGGAAACTGGTGGCAAGGGCGTGATGGCGGCGCCCGTGTCGCTCGGCGCGCAGACCTCGGTCGTTAATGTCGAGGCCTATGACCGCATTGCCAAACAGCACAATATGACGCCGCTCAGCTACTTTTTGACCAACCGGTCGGGAGAACCCGGAACCTATCAAACGACGCTCAACGGCGAGACTCCCGTTGGGGATTCCTTTGGCCTGGGCAAGCCTGGCGTAACGCGCGCCTACACGCACGATGGGTTTAACGGCGCCGCCGCGCAGTCGGGGGCGAGCATTGAGCAGACCATCGAAGTCGAGGAGGGCAAGGAGCAGGAGCTCGAGCTCGGCTTGACGCTGAACGGCAGCGTTGTCATGGGCGCGAAGCTCGCAAAGCACGAGTTGTTTGGCGGCCTGTGCTTTGGTGCCAACGCCGGCTTTACTACGGGTAACTCCTCGAGTGAATCGACCGAATACGGCGGCACCGTCGACAACCTGCCCGAGGCCGCGCAGGGCAAGTACGGTTTTGTGTGGCGTCTGGGCGTCAACGCGGTGGATGTCGACAAGTTCGAGGCAGACTCGGGCGACAAGCTCGGCACCAAGGACACCGACCAGTTCTGGATCGTGGGCTATGACGTTAAGGACGTCGAGATGCCCGACGCGCCGGCCGTGACGGGCTTTACGGCAAACGCCGTCGATTCGACCAGCGTTACGTTTAGCTGGGACGATGTACTCGCAAACAAGAGTGGCTTTAGCTACGGCGTGGGCATGCTGCAGAGCAATGCGGCGGATGCGGTCGTCAATAGCTGGAAGATTGCCGACAACACGCAGACCTCGCTCAAGTGGGATGGGCTGCAGCCCAATACGGAGTATCGATTCGCCATCGCCGCCGTTAAGAACGGATCCACGACCGAAACAGGTATTCGCTCGGCAATCATCACGGTCAAGACCATGCCCGATGGCATGACGATGACCGTGAGCGGACCTGCGGCGGATGCTGCGGAGGGGTCGGATCTTGGATACGACTCTTCGGTTGAGCGCGCGGCGGGAAGCCACCTGACGCTCTCGGCGATTGGCCATGTGAAGCAACTCGGTGCCGACGATAGCGAAACAGGGCTGGCACCGACCTATATGTGGTACCGCAAGGGCCGCGGCGAGACAGAGTTTAAGCTCGTGGGTGCCGATGGCAACCTCGCGGCTGGAACGGCCTCAAAGCTCGAGATTGACCTGACCGCAGACGATGACGGTGCGCAGTATTACTGCCACGTGGGATACAACGACGTGGGCCTCGACACCGGCACGACGCTCGTGAATATCGAGGCCGAGGAGACGGCGCCCACAACGGTGAACGCCACCCCGATCCGCACGCGCCGCCTGTTCTCACAGGCAAGTGCGGGCGCCAAGAAGTTCCTGGACCATACGCTGGTAAACACCGCCGGCCCAACCGATTCCGAAGGCTCAAAGGACCCCGAGACTCCTGAGACCCCGACGAACCCGGACAAGCCCAAGTCCGACAACGGAGCTAAGATCGACACCAAGGTCAAGACTACGACCACAGCGAAGAACCTCGCAAACACCGGCGACCAAACATTCGCCCTAGTCGCCACTGCAGCAGCAGCGGGAGCAACGCTCGTAGTGATAGCCCTCATCATGCTGATCAAGCGCCGCAAGACCCACTAGTAGCCAGTCGAACATATCGACAACCCAAAAAAACAGGCCACCCGGGTTTTCTGTTGAGTGGAGACTCCGCAAGCGGAAACTGCGTCCCATAATTAGGCCGAGAAATGGGATGAACTTTCCCAATGAGAGCCAACCGGAAACCACGTCCCAGAATCAGCCCCCAAAGTGGGACGCACTTTCCCAACGAGCCTCAACCGGAAAATACATCCCGGAATCCAGCTGAATAGTGGGACACACTTTCCCAATCGGGTCCCAAGCGGAAACTGCATCCCATTCCAGACAAGAATTCCGGGACACACTTTCCGCAAACAAAGAAGGCCACATAACGTGGCCTTCAACTTATATATGTTCAGCGGATACCCCTATGACAAGCCGTGTCCCAACAACAAGGCGTCTGTCCGGGCGGAGGTATGTAAGGTTCATCGCGAGTTCCGCACGCAAAGGGGGCCACTTAATGTGGCCCCCGTCTTGCGCAGGACTGTCCGAGCAGGGAACCTTATATGTCTCCGCCCGGACAGACGTTTCAGTTATGAACTCGCAGCTGGTCGCTACTTGATCTTGGTCGTACCCGGTGCCAGGTTGGGGTCGGTCTCGTTGGCCTCGGTCTGGAAGTGCTCGGTGTACACGTTCTTGCCGTCGCGGAACATCTCGTAGTACTGCATCTTGGCGTAATCTTCGCGCGCCTTGGTGGCGGCTGCGGCATCGGCGTCGTCACCGGTGACGTTGGAGGAAAGCGCCCAGCGCAGGCTGGCGTCCTCGTAGCCCACCGAGTTGATAGCGGGCAGCGACTCGCGCAGCGTCATGTGCGCCTTCTGGTAGTCGGAAAGCGGGGCGCCGATCAGCTGCATAAGCTGGGTGGACAGGTAGTTGGTGGACAGGTCGTCGACCTCGCTCGTCTGGTCGCAACCGGCAACGTCGTAGTTAGCCCAAATGATGTAGTCGGTCTGCCACAGGCGCTCCTGATGCGTGGCATCGTCTTCGCCGGTAAACCACTTATCGTTGAACTTGGACGGGAAGAACGGCTGGTGGTCGCCCCAGAACACCACGACCACCTTACGGTCGAGCTTGCTCAGGGCGTTGAGGAAGTAGCGAAGCGCCTGGTCGGACTGCTCGATGCACGAGACATACTCGTCGACATCGGAGAGCGTGCCGTCCTCGACGGTCTTGGCGTCCAGATCGGTCGTGTCGATGTTGAGGTGCATCTGCTTGTCGACCGGCAGCAGACCCGTATCGTAGCCCGAGTGGTTCTGCATGGTCACGTCGAAGATAAACTGCGGATCGGCGTTCTGGTCGAGCAGCTCAAGAATCTTGTCGTAGGTAGCCTGGTCGGTCACCATGCCGCGCAAGGTGTCGGCTCCCTGGAAATCGTTGATGGACAGGAACTGGTCAAAGCCAAAGTCCTTGTAGACGTTCTCGCGGTTCCAGTTGGTTGCGTGATTGGGGTGCATAGCCGTGGTGGAATAGCCGAGCGATTTGAACTGCTCTGCCAGGTTCCCGGTCGTTTCCATGTTGTAGATGGTGTAGGGGTACACGCCCGAGCCCAGGTTGGCCATGGAGTTGCCGGTCATAAACTCAAACTCGGTATTGGCGGTGCCGCCGCCGTAGGCGCTCACGTAGAGCTTGCCGCGGCTGAGGCAGTCGGACAGGCTCTTAAAGTACTGCGGACCCTCGTAGCCGGCGCGCATGTTCTGGTAGATCGACAGATCCGAGAACGTCTCGTTCATGATGGCGATGACCGTGGGCTTCTCGCTGTCGAACTGCTCCTGGGCGGCGGCGCGCTCGTCGCTCTTGGCCGCGTCGGACTTGTCGTAGGCCTTGGCGTACTTTTTGAGCGTGGCCTTGGCATCGTCGACGGAGTAGTCGGCGGGTTTGGGCGGCTTGATGGACTGTGCCGCACTAATAAAGGCAGGCAGGTAGCCCTCGCGCCAGTAGCTCTCGAGCGGACGCCAGGTGTAGACGGTGATGCCGAGAGTGTTGTAGTAGTCGATGAGCGTAACATGCGCGGTCACACCGCCCAGGCACAGCACGGCCACGAGCAGGTTGGTGAGCAGCATGCGCTTGGCGTTGGCGGCGCCCTTCTGACGGTGCGGTGCCACCAGGCCAGCGTACTCGCACAGCAGCATGGCGATGGCGGTAAAGCCCATGGACAGCACGCAGAACAGCGAGATGGAGAAGGTGTAGCCGGTGCCGGCGACCGCGGCGGCGGTGGAGATGGCCGAAAGGTCGCCCGGCTGGATGGGCATGGACTTAAACGTGATAACGAAGAACTCGGCAATGCCCAGGATAAAGAGGGCAAAGGCCAGGACCGCGGGGGCTGCGCCGTGGCGCTGGAATAGGAAGAACAAGCCGACCATGAGCGTGGTGATGATGGCCCACTCGAGCAGGATGCACAGGGGGTAGACCCAGGTAAAGTCGTGGTTGGACGATACCTCCATGCCCAGCAGCGCAAAGACGCCGGCGAGCAGCAGGCACAGGACGGCGGCGACGAGCGGTTTGCCCACAAAGGCGCCGCGCAGGCGGGCGAGCTTGCCGGTGGGGGCGGGGGCGTCGGGCGCGGCGAACGCAAAGACGCGCGGGGCGATGCGGTCGCGTGCGATGCTGGCCCAAGCGCAGCCGGTGAGGATGGCGTTGGTCAGGATGAGCATCACAAAGGCGAGCGGCTCGTTTTGAGCGACGAGGCCCACGGCGCCCCAAATAGTCAAAAAGACCTGGAACAGGCCGAAGGCGACGCTCCACCCAAGAGCGCTTTTGGCAACGGTGCCCGACTGAGCGCGAATGGCCTTGGCCTCGCGCAAGACAAGGTAGACGGTCGCCGCAAGACCGACGAGCGAGATGGCGGCAGCGAACATGCTGAGACTCCTCACAAACTAAAACGTACGAAAGCGGGGGTTTACCCGATTGTTACCAAGATATGCGCTGCAATTGGTGTCTGCGCACAACAACCAGCCATATTAACGCGCACGTGTGGCGGTGTGGCGCAATGTAGTGGCGACCTGCGCGATAATGGACGGGAATTACACGGAAACGTAAAGGCTTCTTAAAGAATTAGCGAGGATGAGGCGATGAACGAGCAGGTTTGCACCAAGGCTGTGGATACGAACGGCTATCCGGTCGAGACGACGGGCAATGCGGTGCTGGACACGTTGGAGCACCGTTCCTCCACGCGTGCCTTCGCGCGTGATGACGACGACCGTCCCGTGGCGGTGACCGACGAGCAGCGGGCGGCAATTTTGCATGCGGCGAGTCGCGCGCCGTCGGCGGGCGCCATGATGATGTATTCCATCGTGAGCATTCGCGAGCAGGCTACGCTGGATCGTCTGGCCGACCTGTGCGACCACCAGCCCATGATCGCCAAGGCGCCCTGGGCACTTATATTTGTGGTCGACTATGCCAAGTGGATCGATCTGTTTGAGCACGTGGGCTGCTTTGAGCCCGAGTTTGTCGAGCGCACGGGCAAGGCGCCCCGCCGTGCACCGGGTTTGGGTGACTTTGCCATCGCGGCCCAGGACGCCGTGATCGCTGCGCAAAACGCCGTGGTCGCCGCCGAGGCCCTGGGCCTGGGGAGCTGCTACATCGGTGATATCGTCGAGAATGCCGAGGAAGTGGCCGAGCTGCTCGATCTGCCTCCGTATACCATGCCGCTGTCGATGCTCATCATCGGCACGCCCCGTAAGGAGCGTCCGGCCATTGCGCATCCCGTGGTGAACCTGGTGCACGAGGAGCGCTACTGCCGCGCCGATGCTGCGACTATGGACGCGCAGGTAGCCGAGATGGACGCGATGTTCCGTCCGCATGCCCGCGTGGTGGGGGAGCGCGTCGTGGACATCTATACCCGCAAGCACACGAGTCCCTTTATGGCCGAGATGAGCCGCTCCATGGAGTGGTGGTTCAAAAATTGGCTCGGAAAATGACGGATGCGACAAAGAGACAGTCCCTTTGTCACATTCCATATCGCCGAGGTGGCTTAAAGGCCGTATAAATGTTTATCTAGCTGGGAAAACAGTGCCATTCAAACATGGGCCGATTACCTATAATTCCTTCGAACATTAAAGTTGGGAGGAAACCGGCTTATGGAACAAAAGGCCAAGGAGGCAGCTTCGCACGCTGCGATTCCTGTGAGCATCTCGGCGATGCTCGTCACGCTGGGCGTGGTGTACGGCGATATCGGCACCAGCCCCATGTATGTAACCAAGGCGCTCGTTGCCGGCAACGGCGGCATCGGAAGCGTCACGGAGGAGTTCGTGCTCGGCGCGCTCTCCCTTGTCGTGTGGACGGTCACGTTGCTGACCACCATCAAGTATGTGCTCATCTCGCTGCGCGCCGATAACCATGGCGAGGGCGGTATCTTTGCCCTGTACAGCCTGGTCAAGCGCTGCGGCAAGTGGCTTATCATCCCCGCCATGCTGGGTGGCGCCGCGCTGCTCGCCGACGGCATCCTGACGCCGGCCGTTACCGTTACCACGGCCATCGAGGGCCTGCGCACCATCCCGGCGGTCCATGCCGTGCTGGGCGATGACCAGGGCCGCGTCGTCGCCATTACGCTCGCCATCATCATCGTGCTCTTCTTGGTTCAGCGCATCGGTACGGCCAAGATCGGTCACGCCTTTGGCCCCATCATGACGCTGTGGTTCCTGTTCCTGGGCGGCACGGGTCTGTTCTTTGTTTTCCAGCACCCCGCCGTGCTGCTGTGCCTCAACCCGGTGCGCGGCATCGCCTTTTTGCTGAGCCCCAACAACCACGCGGGCATCATGATTCTGGGCAGTTGCTTCCTCGCCACCACCGGTGCCGAGGCGCTCTACTCCGACATGGGCCACGTCGGCCGCGGCAACATCTACGCTACCTGGCCGTTCGTTAAGTGCTGCCTGCTGCTTTCCTATATGGGCCAGGGCGCTTGGCTTATGAAC
>DBEZGO010000081.1:0-5795 GCA_048189345.1 Collinsella sp. | reverse complement strand
GAGCATCTGAACCCGCCACGCCGGCACATCCAGAACTGGTATCCATAGCCATTGCTGTCTTCAGTCGCCTCAGACGGATAAAAGGGGCTCGTTTCCATCTGAATCTTCGTCGCCTCGGCAACCCATTCCGCGGGAATGATCTGTTCCCCACGCCACTTGCCGCCATCCAGCAAACATTGACCAAACTTAGCCAAATCCGGTGTCGAAAGGTGAAGACCAAAACCTCCGGTCGTATGACCGGCTTGATCCTCTTCCCACCACCAACTTCTTATGCCTAACGGCGTAAACAAACGTTCGGCGAGATAATCGGATTCTTTCACTCCACTTATGCGTTGCACGAGCATGCTCAATAAATGTGAACACAGCGAATCGTAGTGAAAGACCTCGCCAGGCTTCCAGTCAAACTCACGATGAAGAACCTCATGTGCCCAGTCGTCTTCCGCGCCAATATACGAAAGGTCACTCTCCTGCCCCATCGTCATAGTCAGCAAATTGCGAACCGTCACATTGCGAAAGCGCTCATCCGCGATCTCGCCTTCATATTCCGGGAAGTATGAAATCCAGCGATCGGCCAGCGACAGCCGTCTTTCATTCACCAACATCCCGACAGCGACCGAGGTAAAGGACTTAGTCACAGAATAGAGCGGATGAACGTGTTCGAGGGCGAACGGCGCAGCCGCATGCTCAAAGACGACTTTACCATCTTGTCGGACCACGACCGAGCGGACTTCCACACCTGCGGACCTCCACGCCGCAAGGCATGTCTCGCCCATCTTATTGTCAAAGATAATATTAGGCACCCTCAACCACTGCCTCTCGAACGAAATCAGTACAAGACGAGGTCGCCCTCGGCGCTTATCCAAGGACGACCTTGTCAGATTGCTGGCGCGCGGGGAAATACTTGTTCCGCGGCTCCACTTCTTTGGCTACTTTGCAGCCTCTACCGCCGGCACGTCCTCCTTGTACGTCGCATACGTAAGCAGGAATGAAATCACGCTGGAAACCACGATGGCTATGATTACGTAAATCAGATAGCTCGCGCCCATTGCGCCGGACGGATCAATGAAGCCCGGGAAGGCGCAGAAGCCGCCGCCGGTGAAGGCGAACATCTTGGTACCAAGAGCACCGATGATTAGGCCGCCGGGCACAGAGGCGATGCAGCTCATGACAAAAGGCTTCTTGCGCGGAAGGGTCACGCCGTAGATGCAGGGCTCAGTGATGCCAAAGAAGAAGCCCGAGATGAACGCCGGCCATGCAAGCTGCTTGAGCTTTACGTCCTTAGTCTTCAGAAGGATAGCGAGGACGGCAAGGGACTGAGCGTATGAACAAACCATGTACGGCGCCATGACAATATCCCAGCCCTGGGAGGCAATGTTCACCAGCATGAGGGCAATGACACTCCAGTGGAATCCGAAGATGACCATAGGCTGCCAAATGGCAGTAAGCACGATGCCGCCGAGCGCGCCGCCGATGACAGGCAAGCTGTAGAGGGAGTTAAACAGCAGGCTCATGAGGTTCGTGATCAGGGTGGCAATCGGGCCAATAATCAAATAGGTAGCGGGGACCATCACAACGAGCACGCACGTAGGCACAAAGAAGAACTTTACATACTCAGAGAAATGCTTGCGGCACCACTTCTCCAGCTTTGCCGCGAACCAAACAGAGATGATAATCGGAATGACAGAGCTCGTATAACCCGAAGATGGCATGATGACGGGTATGCCGAGGAAAGTCGTGTAGTAGTTCATGGCAAAGGGAGTGCCGGCAAGCACCGTTCCCAAAACATCGCCAGATGTGATGTTGACCATCGCCGGATACGTAAGTGCGATACCGAGCGTCATGCCAACGAACTCACTACAGCCAAACTTCTTTGCCGCGGTATAGCCAAGGATAATCGGCAGGAAGTAGAAGAAGCCGTCACCAGCCGCATATAGAATCTGGTACAAGCCGTCTGTCGCCGTAATCCATCCGAGGGCGACGAGAATACTCAAAACACCCTTGATCATACCCGCGGCACACAGCACCGCAAGAATCGGCTGGATTACGCCTGAAATAGTATCGATAAGGGCACTAACAAGGTTTCCTTTCTTGACGGGCTCACCATCAAGATTAACCTCGCCCAGCCCCTCGACACCAGAAGCGGCAACCGCGGCATCGTAAACATCCTCAATCACATTGATGCCGACAACAACCTGATACTGGCCATTCGCGTTGATTACTTGAATGACGCCTTTATGAGACTCAATTGCCTTAGTATCGGCCTTCGCATCGTCTCGCAGCTTGAAACGCAGACGCGTCATGCAGTGCGAGATGCTCAGGATGTTTTCCTTACCGCCGACGAGGCCAACTACGTCCTCGCCGAGTTTGCGATTTGCAAGCTCTTTGCTTTCGCTCATGGTTTTCCTCCCATGCGACCTGTCCAAGGTCGGCCGCCCGCCATCATTCACAAAATTGATTTCCGATACTAGTGGAGTTCTGGCCAGAACTCCTTATTCGCCTCAATGAGATCGTCAAGGATCTTCTTTGCAACGGAGGCAGAGGGGACCGTCTTCGAAAGCGTCAGCGCCTGCCAAAGCTCCTGATAGGAATGGTCGACCCAAGCAGACACTGCAAGCTTTTCGACCGAGACCTGTTCCTCCATAAGTCCTTTCTGGAATTGCGGAATCTCACCTTGGCAAATTTTCTCGTAGCCGTCGCTGCCGACGATGCAGGGAATCTCGACCATAGCCGTTGGGTCAAAATTGGACACAGCCCCGTCGTTGGGAACAATCAGCGAGAAACGTTCACGGGTGTTCTCTGCCAAAGCGCGAGCGAGATCGACAATGTACTCAGCGTGGGTATCCGGCTTAAGGCCGAAACCCTCAGACGTACCCTTTTCGATAATCTGGCGCGCGGTGCCGAAGACGCGTTTCTCGCGACCCTCACGGACCTCGTCGGTGCGGGTGTGGTTGGGGTCGGTGTGCTCAACCACATAGTCCGGGAAGAGATAGTACTTGAGGTAGGTGTTCGGGATGGTATTCGGATCGAGCGCGTAAACATCCTTAGCCTTACGGAACGTCTGATCCCAAGATGCATCGACGAATTCAAGGCCGGAATCCTCGCCGGCATAACCGTTTTTAGCCATTTGGGCCTTGATAGTGGGCATAAGGTCATTGCCAGCACGGTCGTGAATCTTTGTCCACCAACCAAAGTGGTTGAGGCCGTAGTAGCCAACGACGAGGTCGTTGTGGTCCTTGAGACCACACATCTGAGCCATGATATCCATCAGGGCTATTGGCATGTCGCAAATGTTGATGATCTTTGAATCCGGGCGAAGGCGGCGTGTCGCCTCGGCAACGATCGCCGCGGGGTTGGAGTAGTTGAGCATCCATGCGTCGGGACTGTATTTCTCCATGTAGTCAAGGATCTCGAGTACGCCGCCAATGGAGCGCAAGCCATAAGCAATGCCACCAGGACCGCAGGTCTCTTGGCCAAGAACGCCATAGCGCAGGGGGATCTTCTCGTCCTTATCGCGCATAGCGTACTTGCCAACGCGAATCTGGGCAAGTACAAAGTCGATGCCTGTGAAGGCCTCCTCAGGGTCGGTCGTATAGCTGAAGGTTACCTCTGGAGCATTCTCCCTGATGTAGATGGCGCATGCCTTGGCAATTGTCCCCTGACGCTCGGCATCGTTGTCATAGAGCGTAATCCTATTGATGGGGAATACATCGCGCTTCGCGAGAAGTGTCAGAACAACGCCCGGCGTATAAGTGCTTCCGCCTCCCGCGATAGTAACTGCATAACTCTGTTTTGCCATTGCAATCCTCCTGTCTAGACATGTACTTGATGACTCGAATTATATCCTCAGTGATTTACTATCTGTCTAGACATGTTAAACACACGGGTGAACGGTTGATTTATGGCGGTAAGCGGCAACTAAAAGTGTCTCCACTTCCTATAATTGGTAGAAGCGGATAATCGCGCCGATTCGACGCATTCCGTACAACCTCAATAAGGAGAGCATTTTGGCAAGGATCCTGTACAGTGAAATTTACCGAAGCCTACGAAAGCGGATTGTCGAAGGCAAGCATCCCGTGGGATCACTCCTTCCTTCCGAACAAAATCTTTCCAAAGAGTTCTCCTGCTCTCGAATGACGGTGCGCAAGGCTATCTCGCTTCTCGCAAATGAAGGTCTAGTTCAGTCCATTAAAGGCAAGGGAGTCCTCGTAATCGAGACGTCACCTGCAGGCACCAGCAAAGAGGACGCATTCACCGTAAGCGACCTTTCTTCGTTCAGCGAATCGGCACATGCGATCGGAGCAATTCCAACGTCAAAAATCGTCTATTTCGAACACGTAAGCACCGATAAGTGTCTAGCTCAATTGACGGGATTTCCCGAAGGAGAAGACCTTACGCATTTGAAGCTCGTCCGCATGCTCGACGATAAACCGGTCGCTGTCGACCGCCACTACTTCCTAACTTCCTCCGTCCCCGGCCTAAACGAGCAGAATGCCACCCTGTCGCTCTTCCATTACATCGAGGATGAGCTAGGGCTCACCATTGCCGTGAGCAAACGAACGATAACACTCGCCCAGCCCGACACTGAGGACTGCCGGTTGCTTGACGTCGATTCTTCTTCGTATCTGGCGGTCGTAACCAGCCAGACATTCGACTCAACCGGAACTCAATTTGAGTATATCGAGGCGCGTTATATTCCGAGCATCTTCCATTTTCACGACACGGCAACGCGCACACCCCTACCCTAATAAACGACACGAACGGACGCCGCCCTAGGGAATTTGTTCAACAAAAAAGCCGGGGCCCGCGCGATGCGGACCCCGGCTTTCAACCGTGACGGTATGCTGTCCCAGTACTACACATAGAACAGAATGTCGTCGTAGGTCGGGACCGGCCAGTAGTCGGCGGCCACGATCTCCTCCATGGCATCCACGGCGGCACGCAGCGCATCCATAGCGGGAACGACCTCGTGCGCGTACACGTTGGCCTGCTCCTGGCCATCGAGAGCCTCGGCCTTCTGATGTACGGCGTCGAGCGCCTTGATGGAGTCGTTGATGGTGGTGATGCCGTTGCAGAGCTTGTTGAGCGTGTTCTGCTCGCACTGCATGGCGGCCTCGGCACCGGCGGCACGAATAGTCTCAAGGCCCTTAGCGACCTTGGTGGCATAGGCGGTAATGACCGGGCGATAGGTACGACGCGCCTCGCGAACCATCGTGGTGGCCTCGATGTTCATGAGCTTGTTGTACTTCTCGAGCTTGCAGTCGTAGCGGCACTGGGCCTCGGCCTTGGTCAGGACACCCGTCTCCTCAAAGAGCGCGATGGCCTTATCGGAAACAAAGGCGGGCAGGGCGTCGGCCGTGGTCTTGTTGTTGGCAAGGCCGCGCTTCTCGGCCTCAACGGGCCACTCGTCGGAGTAGCCATCGCCGGAAAAGAGGATACGCTGGTGGTCGGTCAGGACCTTCTTGCAGTACTCGAGCGCAGCGTCCTGGAACTCATCCTCGGGCGTACCCTCAAGCGCGTCGGCGAAGGACTTGAGCGACTTGGCCACGGCGGCATCGAGCACCAAGTTGGAGTCGGAGACGTTCTGCTCGGAGCCGCAGGCACGGAACTCGAACTTGTTGCCGGTGAAGGCAAACGGGGAGGTGCGGTTGCGGTCGGTGTTGTCCTGCATCAGCTTGGGCAGGGTATCGGCGCCCAGGTCGAGCACGCCGCGCGTCGCATGGACGGAAGCCTTGCCATCGATGATCTTCTCGACGACCTCGGTAAGCTGGTCGCCCAGGAAGATGGACATAATCGCC
>DBEZGO010000080.1:0-26136 GCA_048189345.1 Collinsella sp. | reverse complement strand
GTGAAGCCGGCGTCGCCGGACTGGTCGGCAAAGGGAGAGCGCGGGTAGCGCAGGTAGACCTCGTTGGGGTTGCCCTTCGCGATGCCGTGGTTGCATGCGCTGTTGAGCGGCGCGTTGTACACGGCGACCACGCGGGCGCCCGCGGTGAAGGCGTCGGCCCCGCCGAGCGCGGCGATGAGGTCGCCGGTGCGCACGGTGAAGGTTCCGTCCGCCGCTACCTTGGTGGCGCACTGGGCCGTGATGTCGGCCCAGCCCTTCGCGGGCTCGGTGCCGGCGCGCCCGTCCTTGCCGGCCGAGACGGCGTCGAAACCGCCGTCCGCGCCCGCCGCCACGTACACGCGCATGCTCGCGGCCACCTTGGAGAGGTCGAGCCCCGCGCCCATGGTGTCGACGAACTGCACCGTATAGGTATCGTAGGCCGTGAGGCCCGCCGGGACCGTGGCAGAGAGGCGCCAGTACAGGTCGTCGGCAACCGTGGCGTCGGCGGCCTTCTGCCAGGCGTCGGTACTGTCCTCCAGCACGTGCTTGGCCACCTTAGGAGTGGCGGCCTTGGGCTTGACGGTGACGGCGCCGCCGCCGACCAGGGCCATGATCGGCGCGGTGCCGGCCTCGCCCTGGGCGATGGCGTCGTCGTCGGCGACGATGAGCCAGTAGCCGCAGGGCAGCTCGGTCGCCGCGCCCGCGTTAAGGGCCACGGAAGGCGCACCGGCATTGCAAATCACACGGGCAAGCTTTGCCGCTAGCGTGGTCGTCATGTGCCCGTCGGCATTCATCCATTCGGCAGCCTCTTGTGCCGTCGATGCCGAGTTATCAAGCCCTGCATCATGAAGCACGGGAAGGGCAGCTTGGCGAACCGTGTCATTCGCCCACGCTACATCAGTTGCGACCTTTTGGTCGGCATCGGCATCGTCGACAACGGTCGCCGAAAAGAGCTGGTACGCGTCATACCGCGTCGCAACCGTACCGTCCACCGTAATGGCTCCAGTGCCTGCCGCGCGGGCCATCCCGGGCAACATCGCAAAAGAGAGCATTGCGACCGTAACTATTGTCGCGATAGCCAACAAGCGGCGGCAAAGCCTACTCACGGCTACCACCTCGACCTTGATCGCGATGGCGACGAGCATGCATCCATGTCGCAGCAAAACACAGCATCGAAGCACCAGCTAAATACGTCATAGTCAAACCAGCCCCGCCCGCCTCAGGTAGCGTAGTCGAGTACCTGTTGGTAAAGGTCGGCGGGGTCGAGGAACCCTCGCCATAGGTGACGGTGGTGTCGAGCTGATTCGTACCGTTGACCACGTTAACCGTGACCCTATACTCGGTCCTGTCATAGGTGATGTGATCCTTGACATTGTTCTCGGCGCCCTCGGGAACAACCTCGGAGATGATGTAGCGATACTCGCCGACCTTGTTGTACTTGACGTTGAAGGAGACGTTGCCCCCGGCGTCATTGGTCACCGTCTGGAGCACTTTGCCCTCGGCGTCCTTGAGCGCGAACGAGAACTGACCTTCCCTGAAGGTTCCGTCTTTAAGCACTTTCTTTGCTTTTATCGTCGCTTTGCCTTCAAGGGGCGCGTCATACACCCAAATCTCTGCATCTGACGTTATCTCCGTATTGGCATCAAGCAGAGATTTCGCCCTGTTCATGGCTTGCTCGTATTGCTCGTCGGGCGCGTTGCCCTTGAGCAGAATCCATGTTGGTTGGGCGGCGCGATATCCAGGAGGCGCCGTCGTCTCCTCGAGGCAGTAAAGCCTGCAGGAAGCCATGGCGTCCGAACTCGTTCCCGAACTCGTTCCAAAAGTCACACTTCCGTCAGAACCAGTCTTTTTGGTAGAAAACTCCGTCTTTGCGCCATCAACGCCGGCACTGTCCTGCGCCTTATCCATGTCAATCGCATAGAGCGTGAACGTTGCGTCAGCCAACGGCGCGGTAACGTCCTTTTCATCCACTTTGTGGACCACAATGCCGTGCCCCGTTCCGCCTCCCGATGCGCCGGCATCTATGTCATATTCACGCTCGTGTTTCACATACCCGCCTGCAACACCTTCAAGCTGTGCCTCGTTGGAAAGGGAAACTGTACCAGACTCACCGGACAGAACTTCATATTCGACTTTCAGGTATTTCTCATCGGGAAGCCTCAACGTCAATCGCTGCTGCTTTCCAGCACCCTCGCCAATCGAGTCAAGAGCCGCCCCGTATTTTTCTTTTGTCAGCACACGCCAATCGCCGTTATCGCTCTCAGATACGCTAAGCGACGAGGGGATAAACGTGCACTTAGAATCCATCACATCGAACAGATCGAGGTAGTCGGTTCCGACCTTTAAGTCTAGTGCCGATTCATTAACGAAAATCGTGTAGTGAATTCGTTTGCTATTACTTACCGACGTACCGGTCTTTGACAATACGTCGTTCTTGATCTGTACGGTATCAGAGCCCGCCTTAAATACTTTATCACCCGAGCTCGCACTCGCCGAGTTCGTAAGCTCGCCGAGGTTCTTTGACGTGTCGACCACTGACCTCTTGACAGCAGTTGCATACGTCAGCTTTGCATACCCTGTATTGTTACCCAGCTTTTCCGTTGGAATCGAAAACGTAACCTCTCGACGATCAACGGCAGGCGTCAGCAAGACACCCGAAGCCTCGGTTTTTTCTCTCTCATGTTCCCATTCGTGGCCGGGCACCGCCGCCCCGTAGGGATTTGAATACAAAGAATACTTTGCCGAGCCGGGAATATAACTCATTCCCTTAGGAAGCTCATCTTTAACAACGACATCCTTGCCATTGAGCCTGCCTGCGCCATAATACTCACCGGCAGGCGTCTTAGCTCGATTGGCATAGACAGTCCAGTCGACAATCCACGCACCTTTGTCGTTCGAGCCATCCACTGATTTCCAGTCAAACGTCTCATCCCACCGTGCTTGCGAGCCGTCTTCATTTATTTTTACACTCTTCTCAACCGAAGGCTCCGTTTCGTCTTCAACGTAGTAAAAAACGAAATCAGAATAGCCGCTAAACCCGTCGACAGAGGCGAAGTTGGAGTACCAACCAGGAAGTGCGTCGGTCACCGTTTTATACGTAATAACCACTTCAGGGGACTTATCCAGTGCTTCTTTGACTTTATCCGTAATGATTATTCGGATATTGCAGTTATGCTTATTGCTGCCTTGTGACGGATCTGCGCCTCCCTCAAACTTCCAATCGGTGTTTTGGTCCAATTCGGTGTCCCCGATGACAACTACATGCGATTTACCGTCAGTAGTATCCGGCCCCATAGTCTGCTTCCAAGCCGCCAGCATGGTATCTTTGATAAGAACAGATGTTTGGTTTTTCGCATTTACGTAATCACGGAGCTCTACGCGTAATTGCCAAGTTGCTTTTCCGGTCCGAGATGCCTCATCCGGATTAAGCAGTGTTTTACTAATGGTCTTGCCCGTCCAAGGACGGATGTAGTATGCGGTGCTTTCACCAGAGGGCAGACCGGAGTCTTCTTTTTTCACACTTGCCGTGTTACTAACTTTTTCGTAGGAATTCTCATCTTTCAGCTTAGTTTGATAGACGATGCAATAGGTCGCATACCGGTCGGCCTCGTTTGGATTAAACGTATAGTTAAATGAATCCCCCGAATCGCTCAGCGTTCCCCCATCAATCTTTTGTTTTTCATCGGCGGTCTCTCCCTTGTAGACCGTGTAGCTGCCAATATAATCTTGCTTGTCATCGAGCTTGTCAGTAAAGGTGTAGCCAGACATATCGGCCTTGAGAGATCCCTTGTTGAGCACAACCTTCCAAGTGATGACAGATGATGTTCCGGAGCCAGCCTCTTTTTTGGATCATGTCGTATTGAAACGGTTCCGACGCCCCCTTAATCGCAGGAGATTGTTGGGGATTTGCTTTTCCCCAGGTTGCTTGCACACTATTCCTACCTTGCGTGGGCGTGCTATTAGAAAGAGACAAGTTCTTGCTAACTGTCGTTTCGTAGGTAACGGTATGGTCGCCCTGAGAAAGGTTACCTAGCGACAACGTTGCAGTTCGCTCTTCGATACCCACGGACGGACCAAGAGGATTTCCATCGAGCTTGAAGCTGCTTTGGTCAAAGTCCAGGTAGTCGCCGAGTGTATCGACCAGCTTTACATCCGTTGCATGCGACTTAACACTTAGGTTAATAGTCCAAGTTATCTTGGCAATTCCAGTACTGCTATCTTGTGAAAAGACACCCGATTTACTTCCCTCGACTGCGCCATCTCGAACCTTGATCGGCACAGCTTCGCCAACGCCCGGAAATTCAAGTTTAACTTTTGACCCATCATCCACATCTTTGTTTTCGAGCTCGAACTCGAATATAACCTTTACGTAGAGTGAAGAGGGATGGCGATTGAGATAGTCGGCATCGTAATCGAAGATGACCCTATTCTCTTTTATGCACCAAGTTCCCATCCTTTGCGCATTCTCGGTATCGTCAGTCATCAAGACGCCGCCCGCGTTGTCCTTCACGGCAATCGAGTTGGGGAAGGTATAAATCGCCTCAAGCCTTTCGGTCGTAGGCCCAGAATTCTCATGGAAACGGGCTTCCATAAAACCGTAAATTGTATCGGCTGTCGTAATCGAGGGTGAGTCCTTTTCACCGAAAGGCTGCTGACGATCCTTATCGGCATACAGCCCAACCGTAACGTCCGCCGTATCCCCATCGATCACAATCGGCGTCGGCGTCGTCACGTCCTCGGCGCGCACGGGGGCTGCACCGTGAAAAACTGCGGCGGTGAGGCTAATCAAAATGAAGATCAGGGCCGCCATACCCAGCGACCGTGAGCGGTGTGCGTTCATAGTTGTCCCTTAATTCCTACAACACAGTGTGGAATACGGCGAATCGTCGGATCGAACACAAACCCCAATATCAACGAGCACCTACCTAGCGCATTGCAAGAACCCATTGGGGAGCACCTTCTAAGACGGTTCGTCTATGCCACAATGCATAAAATATAATATAGATACCAATCATGTAAACCGCAGGTCAAGAGGTCTTTTAATTTGATACCAGTTGGTATTTACCTGTTAACGTTTTACATTAAAGCGGTTATATTCCGTGGAATTATGTATATGTTTAAACAACTTAACTTTGACCCGAAAGGCGCTCGGAGGGATAGTCGCCCTCGACGTGGTGCAAACTAACCCGTCCCCCTTGCACCAAAAAGGGCGCCGACCATTGCGGTCGACGCCCTTTCTCGTTAGACGTTATAAGCCCCAGCGCTTATTTGTTGACCTGGCCGGCGCGGACGGCAGCCTTCTTGCGGTCGGTAGCGTTGAGCAGACGCTTGCGCAGGCGGATGTTCTTGGGAGTGATCTCGACCAGCTCGTCGTCGGCGATGTACTCCAGCGCCTCCTCCAGCGAGAAGGTGCGAGGCGGCACCAACTGCACGGAGATATCGGAGGTCGAGGAACGCTGGTTGCCCAGGTTCTTGGTACGGGCGATGTTGACGACCATGTCGCCGGCCTTGCTGCGCTCGCCCACGATCATGCCCTCGTAGCACTCGGTGCCCGGCTCAACAAACAGCTGGCCGCGCTCCTGCAACGTACCCAGAGCGTAGGCAACGGCCTTCTCGGTGGTCATGGAGATCATGGCGCCGTTCTGACGGTTACCGATCTCGCCGGCGTAAGGACCATACTCCAGGAAGGTGTGGTAGAACACGCCCTCGCCGTGGGTGACGTTCATGATGCGATTCTTAAGACCCATGATGCCGCGGGTCGGGATCTTAAACTCGAGGTGCGTCACGATGCCCGAGGTATCCATGCTCGTCATGATGCCGCCGGAGGTACCGAAGACCTCAACAACCTTGCCCGAGTACTCGTCCGGGCACTCGACGACGGCCTGCTCGACAGGCTCCATCTTGTTGCCGTTCTCGTCCTTCTTAAACAGGACGCGGGGACGGCCGACCTGGAACTCAAAGCCCTCGCGGCGCATGGACTCCATCAGGACGGACAGGTGCAGGATGCCGCGGCCCGAGACCTCGACGCCGCTCTTGTCCTCGAGCTCCTCGATCTTCATGGTCACGTTGTTCTCGGCCTCGTTGAACAGGCGCTCCTTGAGCTGACGGGCGCCCACGATGTCGCCGTCGCGGCCGACGAGCGGGGAGGTCGAAGCCTCGAAGACGATGGACAGGGTCGGCGGGTCGATCTCGATGGGCTCGAGCTCGACGGGGTTCTCGGGATCGGTGTAGACATCGCCGATATCGGTGCGGTCGATGCCCACGACAGCGGCGATGTCGCCGGCGCCGACTTCCTGGCACTCGGTGCGGCCCAGGTAGTCGAAGGTAAAGAGCTGCTTGACGGTAGCGGTGGCGCTGGAGCCGTCGTTCTTGACAACCAGGATCTGGTCGCCCTGGTGGATGGTGCCGGAGTACACGCGGCCGATGCCGATACGACCAACGAAGTTGGAGTGGTCGATGGTCACGCACTGCATGGCCAGCGGGGAGTTCTCGTCAACCTCGGGCGCGGGCATGTCGTCGATGATCATATCGAGCAGCGGATACATGTCCATGTTGCCGTCGTTGGGGTCAAGGCGGGCAAAGCCATTCATGGCGCTGGCGTAGACCACGTGCTCCATGGCGAACTCAAGCTGGTCGTCGGTGGCGCCCAGGTCGGCCATGAGGTCCAGGCAGTCGTTGTAGGCCTTCTCGGGGTTAGCACCCGGACGGTCGATCTTGTTGATGACGATCATGATTTTAAGGCCGGTGTCGATAGCGTGACGCAGCACGAAGCGGGTCTGGGGCATGGGGCCCTCAAAAGCGTCGACCAGCAGCAGGGCGCCGTCGGCCATACGCAGCACGCGCTCGACCTCGCCACCAAAGTCGGCGTGGCCCGGGGTGTCGATGACGTTGATCTTAACGTCCTTGTACTCGATAGAGATGTTCTTGGCGAGAATCGTAATGCCGCGCTCACGCTCCTGGTCGTTGGAATCCAGGACGCGGTCCTCGACCTGCTGGTTGGCACGGAAGGCGTCCGTGGCACGCAGGAGCTTGTCGACCATCGTCGTCTTGCCGTGGTCGACGTGAGCGATGATGGCGATGTTCCTCAGATTGTCTACGCGCATGTAGTTCCCCTATCTTCTATCTATATACAACCGGCACGCGTATGCGACCCACCCAGCAATGCAACGCTCGGCGGGAATATTGAGCCTTTTACCGAAAACTCGTTTATTTTAGCGATTTTAGATGAGAGGGGTTTCCTCACCTGCAGGTTCAGGGTCGCTCCACATAAAACCATCGCCGGCGCCCATGCCCTCATACAGCACATATGCCGAAAAACCGCTCTCGAGCGTGGTTTCGAAGAAGCTCACGAGCAGAGCATCGTGATAGCCGCCGTCAATCTCGACGCAGCCGGTGTAGCCGATGGCATAGCGGGCGATACGGCCCAGGCCCTCGTCCTTAAGACCCATCTTGTGCTCGGAAATAAAGTTGGTGGCCGCCTCCAGGCACGCCTCTTCGCCGTCCTCGTCGAGCGCCGCCAGATATCGGTTGGAAGCAGCGTCCTCAATCGCCACAACTACGCCCGGATTCTCGCCGGCGGCAAGGTCGTCCAAGAACGCACCAATCAGGTCACACACCATGGCGTCGAGCTCGGCGGAGACGTTACCGGCGTCCTGCATATCCTGTGCCATCTTTAGACCTTCCCATCGAGTCTGGCGTCGTTACAGTTCCTGTGCCTCGGCGGCGATCCTGGCGGCAGCGTCGCGGGCGCGCATCATATCCATCGCGCGCTTGTCGAGCACCTTGATCTGACTGGTCAGCATTACCGCGTCGACCACACCCCAGATCACCAGGCCCGTAGAGATCGAAAACCCAAGCGCACCAACTGTACCACGAAGGCGCGAGCAGATTGCCGCGACAAGGGCGGAGATGACAACCATCTTGATAAACGAGCCGCGGCGTTCGCGAAGCGTGCGGGCCTGCGTCACATAGGCAATGCGCGCCGCCTCAGAAGCCTCAGAGCGCATCTGGGCCTCGCGCGCGATAGCCGCTGCCTCGGCCGACATGCCGCCGGCCATCAGCGAACGCTCCACAACCTGGCCGCCCCGCATTTAGAAATCATCAGGGGAGAGCGTATGGACGAACTCGTCGAACTTCTCGAACTCCTGCTCGTCGTCAACTTCCTCGGCATGGGCAGAAACGGTGCCCAGGCGATTCATGATGTCGTCCTCCACAAACATGGGGGCATTGCTGCGCACGGCAAGGGCAATGGCATCACTGGGGCGGGCGTCAATCTTGAGCTCGTCACCATCGGCCAGTACGACGATCGTCGCGTAGAACACCGGCGGCTCGGCGCGAACGATCTCGATGCGCTCGAGCTTGGCGCCCAGGGCGCTAACAGTATCGAGCAGCAGGTCATGGGTAATCGGGCGCTCGGCGCGACCGCTATCGATGCCGCGGCTGATGGCAGCAGCTTCAAACGAACCAGTCTGAATGGAAAGGGAGCGCAGTGGCGCGGGCGAGTCCGATTTGCTGCAGCGCTCGCGAAGCACGATAAGCGATGGCACGGGACCGGCGGCCATGACGATGGTCTCTATGTCGACACGAACCATGGAACACCTCCGGTACGTAGCGGTTAACACGCGGCAGCTCGACCGCATTGAATAGCTATACTACCCAAACTTTCGCACAGCACACAAAACCAAAATGAGATTTATCGCAGACAAGAAAAAAGCCCCGAGGCAACGCCCCAGGGCTCTTCACAGTTTTGATGGTGGACCTGACAAGATTCGAACTTGTGACCTCCCGGTTATCAGCCGGACGCTCTAACCAACTGAGCTACAGGTCCATCATGGTGGAGGTTAGGGGGATCGAACCCCTGACCTCAGGCTTGCAAAGCCCGCGCTCTCCCAGCTGAGCTAAACCCCCACGGAGACAGTAATAAACACCCCAGCGGCGACTCGGCTCTCGCTGGGGTGTTTATTGCGAAAGAAAGTGGTGGACCTGACAAGATTCGAACTTGTGACCTCCCGGTTATCAGCCGGACGCTCTAACCAACTGAGCTACAGGTCCATCGCGCAAGGGATATATTAGACGAGTCGTTACGCGCGCGTCAACAACTTTTTTTGAAAATCTTTGAAGGGTGTTCGCCCCGGTCGCACGGCGGCATGTGAAGTCGCCTACTCGGACAGTCCTGACTCGCACAGAGAGCACATTAAGTGCTCTCCGGCTCGTGCGGAACTCGCGATCGACTTCATGTGCCGCCACGCGGCCGGGGCGAACGCGGGTCCAAGATTGTCAAAAAAGCGGTCGGCGCGCAGTGCGCCGACCGCCGATATATGGGGTCTGATAATTTTTACCAGCTAGGGCCTCTTACTCGTCTAGGAGATCTTCTGGCATGTCGTTGCCGTCGCCTAGATCGACAGGGATTTCTTCGGGGGCAGAGCCATCTTCTGTGGCTTCGCCCTCGGGCTTCTCTTTGGCGGCCGTCATGCGGGCTACGGCGCAGATGCGGTCGTTGTCGTCGACGGTCATCATCTTGACGCCCTGGGTGGCGCGGCCAGTCTGGCTGATCTCGTCGGTCTTGACGCGAATGACCGTCGCGCCTTCCGTCACGATGAACAGCTCGTGCTGCGGGCCCACCGTCTTCATGGCCGCGAGGTTACCCTTACGCTCGGTCATTTGGATGGTGTAGACACCCTGGCCGCCGCGATTCTGCTCCGGGTAGTCCGCAACCGGCGTGCGCTTGCCGTAGCCGCGCTCGGTGATGACGAACAGATCGCCGTTGCCGTTAGTGACTTCCATGCCCAGAACGCTCACGCCGTCCTTCATACCGATACCGCGAACGCCGCTGGTATCGCGGCCAGTGGCGCGCACCTGCTCCTCGGAGAACATGATTGCCTTGCCCGCGGTGGTGGCCAGGATGATCTTGTCACCCTCGCGCACGCGGCGCACGTTCAGCAGCGCGTCGTCGTCACGCAGGTTGATAGCGATCAGGCCGTCGCGACGGCTGCGATCATATGCGCTCATCACGGTCTTCTTGACCATGCCGCTCTTGGTGGCAAACATCAGGTACTCGTCGGCCGGGAACTCGCGGCAGCTGATGACGCTCGCGATCTTCTCGCCGTCCTCAAAGGGCAGCAGGTTGACGATCGCGGTACCGCGCGCCTGGCGCGTACCCACCGGCAGCTCGTGCACCTTCAGGCGATAGACCTTGCCCTTGCTCGAGAAGAACAGCACGTACTCGTGCGTGGACGCGATGAACATCTCATCGATGACATCGTCCTCTTTGAGGTTGACGCCCGACACGCCCTTGCCGCCGCGCTTTTGGGCGCGGTAGGCGGCAACCGGGATACGCTTAACGTAGCCGGTGTGGGTGATGGTCACGACCATATCCTCGTCGGCGATGAGGTCCTCGACATCCAGGTCCTTCTCGACCTGGCTGATCTCGGTGCGGCGCTTATCGCCGAACTTCTTGGAGATCTCGCGCATCTCTTCCTTGATGACGCCCAGGATCTTCTCCTCATGCGCCAGCAGGTCCTCGTAGTAGGCGATGGCGCGGCGCAGGCCGTCCAACTCTTCCTGAATCTTGTCGCGCTCCAGGCCGGTCAGGCGGCGCAACTTCATCTCGAGGATGGCCGTGGTCTGCTCGGGCGTAAAGCCAAAGCGCTCGATCAAGCGACTGCTGGCCTCGGAGTCGGTCTGCGAGGAGCGGATGATGCTAATGACCTCGTCGATATGGTCAAGGGCCATCAGGTAACCCTCAAGGATATGCGCGCGGGCCTGGGCCTTCTTAAGGTCGAAGCGGGTGCGGCGGGTGACTACGTCGACCTGGTGGTCGATGTAGTGCTGCAGCATCTCGCGCAGGCTCAGGCATTTGGGAACGCCGTTGACGAGTGCCAGGTTGTTGGCGCCAAAGGTCGTCTGCAGCGAGGTGTACTTATACAGGTTGTTGAGCACGACCTGCGGAATGACGCCCTTCTTGAGCTCGATGACCAGACGGATACCCTTCTGGTTGGACTCATCGCGCATATCCGAGATGCCCTCGATGCGCTTGTCGTTGACGAGCTGGGCGATCTTCTCCTGCAGGGTGCCTTTGTTGACCATGTAGGGAATCTCGGTAAAGACCAGGCGGCTGCGGCTGGTCTTGGTGGACTCCACATGCGCCTTGGCACGCACGGTAATGGAGCCGCGGCCGGTCTCGTAGCTCTGCTTAATGCCGGCGCTGCCCATGATGATGGCGCCGGTGGGAAAGTCCGGACCGGGCATGATTTGCATGAGCTCGTCGACGGTGGCGTCGGGGTTGTCGATCAGGTAGCAGGTGGCCTCGATCGCCTCGGTGAGGTTATGCGGGGCGATGTTGGTGGCCATGCCGACGGCGATGCCCTGGCTGCCGTTGACCAGCAGGTTGGGAAAGCGCGCAGGCAGCGCCACGGGCTCGGCGAGCGACTCATCGTAGTTGGGCTGCCAGTCGACGGTATCCTTCTGCAAGTCACGCAGCAGTTCCATGGCGGGCTTTGCCAGGCGGCTCTCGGTGTAACGCATGGCTGCCGCGCCGTCGCCGTCGATGTTGCCGAAGTTGCCGTGACCGTCGATGAGCGGCGTGCGCATGGAGAACCACTGTGCCAGGCGGACCATGGCCTCGTAGACCGCGGAGTCACCGTGCGGGTGGTACTTACCGATAACTTCGCCGACCGTCCAGGCCGACTTCTTATGTGGGCGGTTGGGGTAGATGCCGCTCTCGTTCATCGCATACAGGATGCGGCGGTGCACCGGCTTTAAGCCGTCGCGCACGTCCGGCAGGGCGCGCGCCGTGATAACCGACATCGAATACTCGATAAACGACTGCTTCATCTCGCGACCGAACTCCGAAATCTGGAGCTGGCCGCCGTTGATATCCTCACCGGCCGAGGCGCCACGGTCGACTTCGCCAAAGCTCTCCTCGAGCTCGGCGTCGTCGTCCTCTTCTTCCTCATCATCGGCATCGGGGTTATAGGCGTCCGGGTCGCCGTCCTCGCCCTGCTCAGCACGGGCAAGCAGGCGCTTCAGATCATCGGGCATACCGGCATCGCCGGCCTCGCCCGTACCCTCGTTATTGTTGATATCGTCTGCCACGTTACCTCCTCATGGTTTGCGTGGTCCATTAGTTCCCTACCACGGAGACGGCTTTTCCAGGTGCCGCAGATTCGCCCGAAAGAGGAGGGAAGCGTACTTGGGTACGCGACCGACGATTGAGGGCGAAGGTGCGGTGGCTGGGAAAGCCGCAGGGATTAGGCATCCAAGAATCGTGCGTCGTGGGCGTGTTTTTCAATGTACTCGCGTCGATAGCCGACCTCGGAACCCATGAGCTCGCGCACGGCGCGGTCCGCCACCACGGCGTCTTCGATCGACACACGCTGCAGGATGCGGGTCTTGGGGTCCATCGTCGTCGAGGCGAGCTGCTTGGGGTCCATCTCGCCCAGGCCCTTGTAGCGCTGGACGGTATAGCCCTTGCGCTTTTTGGTGATCTTGCCGTCCTTGGCCTTGCCGTCCTCGTCGTTATCGTCGGGGTTCAGGCCCAGACTCTGGATGGTGTCGCGCAGGATCTCGTCTTCGGGCTGGCGGCCGTTGGGATACACGTAGTGGACCTTGTTGCGCACCTTAATGCCAAAGATGGGCGGGCAGGCAACATAGACGTAGCCGGCATCGATCAGCGGACGCATGTACTTGTAGAAGAACGTCAGCAGCAAGATGCGGATATGCGCACCGTCGACGTCTGCATCGGTCATGATGATGATCTTGTGGTAGCGCGCCTTGGTGATATCGAAGTCGCCGCCGTCGCCGGCACTCGTCGTGACACCGCAGCCGATCGCGGTAATCAGCGACTGGATGGTGTCACTCGAGAACGCGCGATGGTCACCAACGCGTTCGACGTTCAAAATCTTGCCGCGCAGGGGCAGAATCGCCTGGATGTCTCGGCGACGGCCGTCCTTGGCCGAACCGCCTGCCGAGTCGCCCTCTACGATGAAGAGCTCGGTCAGCTCGGCATCGCGCACCGAACAGTCGGCGAGCTTACCGGGCAGGGACGCCGTCTCGAGCAGGCTCTTGCGACGGGTCGCCTCGCGCGCCTTGCGAGCGGCGTTGCGCGCCTTGCAGG
The DNA here is from genome assembly GCA_048189345.1 of Collinsella sp. Lineage (GTDB taxonomy): Bacteria > Actinomycetota > Coriobacteriia > Coriobacteriales > Coriobacteriaceae > Collinsella. The sequence continues at coordinate 13,043 of DBEZGO010000080.1, read as the reverse complement.
CCTGTTGCGCCTTCTTGACGATCTCGCGGGCGGGCTTGGGATGCTCCTCCAAGTAATCGGCGAGGCCGTCGGTCACAATCTTGAGCGTGAGCGCGCGCATATAGGAGCTGCCGAGTTTGGCCTTGGTCTGGCCCTCAAACTGCGGATCGGGCAGCTTGACCGAGATAACGGCCGAAAGGCCCTCGCGCACATCGTCGCCGGTCAGATTGGCGTCTTTTTCCTTGAGCAGGTTCTGCTTGCGCGCGTAATCGTTGATCACGCGGGTGAGCGCGGTGCGGAAGCCCTCAAGGTGCATGCCGCCCTCGGGAGTGTAGATGTCATTGGCAAACGACATAACGTTCTCGCCGTAGCCGCTATTCCACTGCAGGGAAACCTCGACCTCGCCCATCTTGGTAACAGGTGCGTCCGGGTCCGATTTGCCCTCGATGTAGATGGGCTCCTTAAAGGCCTCGGGGACGTCCTTGCCCTCGTTGAGGAACTTGACGAAGTCGATGATGCCACCCTCGTAGCAAAACTCCTCCACACGGGGAGTCGCATCGCGCTCGTCGGTCAGCACGATTTTGAGGTTCTTATTGAGGAACGCCGTCTCCTGCAGACGGTTGTGCAGCGTATCGAAATCGTAGATGCAGGTCTCGAAGATCTCGTCGTCGGGCCAGAAGGTGACGGTGGTTCCCGTCGTCTCCGAAGTGCCCACGACCTCCATCTTCTTGACGGTCTTGCCGCGCGAGAATTCCATCTCGTAGACGCCGCCGTCGCGACGAACCTGAACGACCACGCGCTTGGACAGTGCGTTGACGACAGAGATGCCCACGCCGTGCAGGCCGCCCGAGACCTTATAGGCCGAGTTATCGAACTTACCGCCGGCGTGCAGGATCGTCATGACGACCTCGAGCGTCGGGATCTTTTTAACAGGGTGCTCGTCGACGGGGATGCCGCGCCCGTTGTCGACGACCGTGATGGAGTTGTCGGCGTGGACCGTCACCTGGATCTCGGTGCAGAAACCGGCCATGGCCTCGTCGACGGAGTTGTCAACGATCTCCCACACCAGGTGATGCAGACCGCTGGCGCTCGTCGAGCCGATATACATGCCCGGGCGCTTACGAACGGCCTCGAGACCTTCGAGAATCTTAATCTCGCCGCCATCGTAATCGTTTTCGTTTGCCACACGTCCTCCTTCAGTCAAGAAAATGTGTACAGCCTTACTAGTTTATCGTAAAAAAATACCCTCGGGAACGAGGGTATTTGGCTCTACAAGGCCACCAGATGCGATTTAAGGCTCTTTTTTGCTTTGCACGCCCTTGGCCCACTCGGCACTGGCTCTCATGGCGTTCCCGAGGGCCTCGCGCAGTTTTTGGTCTTCGATGGGCGCCACTTGGCGCTCAATCTCGGTGCGCTCGGCCTCACTTAGGTCGGCGTGCGGGGCCGGCGGGCGCTCGGTCGTCGCCGGGCGCAGGCGCTGCTTGGCGGCGGGCGGCGTGTGACCGGGCGCGGTGGTTTTGAACACCAGGCCGTCCACATGTGCACCGGCGCGCTCCATACGTGCGCGAATGATCTCGCGCAACAGCGTCATTTCCTGCGTCCACGAGGGCGAGTCGAGATATACCAGCAGCTCATTGGACTCGGGCAGGTAGCGCAGGCCCGTCACATGCCGCCCCTCGCGCGTGCCCGAGCACACCGCGTTCCACGCGCGATAGACCGCGCGCGACTCCTCGGCAGCCTCCATCTGCGCGCGGCGCTCAGGCGTTGCAGCCGCCAGGATGCGCTGGCGCTCTGCGTTCAAAAACCCACTGAAGGCGACCGTTTCGCTCTCGCGCTCGTAATTAGCACGTCTCACCCATGCTCACCACCTTGGCTCGATCAAGCAGGTCATCGGTAAAATACCCCAGGTTGGTCGTGGTTATGACCGTCTGGATATCATCGCCGATCAACTGCAAAAAAGCACCGCGGCGCTCGCCGTCGAGTTCGCTCATCACGTCGTCCAAAAGCAGCAGTGGGGCGGTGCCCAGGACATCGCGAGCCACGGCCACCTCCGCCACCTTCCAGGCCAGAACCAACGTTCGCTGCTGACCTTGGCTGGCAAATGAACGGGCGGAGCGACCCGCCACGGTAAACTCAATCTCATCGCGATGCGGTCCCACCAACGTCACGCCGCGGCGAATTTCCTCGTCGGCGTGCTCATCAAGGGCAGCCAGCATGCGCTCGTACGCCCAGCCCTTCAGCTCTTCGCGATCTTCGACCTGGGGCAAATCCCCCAGCGTGGACGTATAGGTCACGTTGGTAGCCTCACCGGATGCCACTTGCCCGTAGGCAGCGCGCACATGGCCCGCCAGCCGGTCGAGCAGGGCCAACCGGTGCACAAGCAGAGCCGAGCCCGCGCGGGCAATCGAATCATTCCACGCGCCGAGCATCTCGCGGCAGCACCAGGTCTCCTTGAGTAAGGCGTTACGCTGGGTCACGCAGCGCCCATAGGTGCTCGCAAGATCGGCATAGCGTGCGCTCAGTTGCATGCCAAAGTCATCGAGGGCGGCGCGACGCACACTGGCGCCTCGCTTAACCATGTCCAGATGGTCGGGGCAAAACAGCACGCTCGGCAGAACCCCGCGCACACCGGCGGCAGAACATCTCTTGCCGTTGCGGCTAAACGAGCGCTTACCGTCCTCCGCGTTCAATCCCATATCAAGCACGCGGCCGTCGCCCTCGAGCCTCAGCTCGGCCTTGCACGAGCCCACGCCGTCATGAACGAGCTCGGCTGCGGTCGGATGCCTAAACGAGGCGCCGCTCGTCAGCAGCTGCAGCGCCTCTATGAGATTGGTCTTTCCCGCCGCGTTTGGTCCCGCAAGTATCGTCACGCCCTCGTCCAGGGCAAGGCGATAGCTATCGAAGCTGCGGTAGTGCGCGACGGAAAGATCGCGGGCGAACATGGTCATGGGGCGGTTGCTAGATGCGGACCGGCATGACCAGGTACAGGTAGTTGATCTTGTCGTAGGACTTGAAGATGCCCGCCTGCGAGTAGCTCTTGAGCTCCAGCGTGATCTCCTTCTCCTTGGACAGGGCGTTGAGGCAGCCGAAGATGTAATGGTAGTTGAAGGCGATGGTACCCGACTCGCCCTCGGCCTCGACATCGATCGTCTCCTGCGCAAGGTCCTGGTCATTGGAAATGGAGGACAGGCCCATCTGCCCGTTCTCGACATCGATCTCGAACTTGACGGCGGGGTTGGCGCTCGCGATAACGGCCACGCGCTTGAGGGCGGCGTTAAAGGCGGCGACGTCGATCTTGACGCTCGTCACGCACGAATCGGGGATGAGCTGCTTGTAGTTGGGGTACACGCCCTCGATGCGGCGCGACACGTAGGTGGTGTTGCCGGCCTCAAAGACGACCTGGGTGTCGGTAGCCCCAATCATGATGGTCGCCTGGCTGGCCATGATGTTCAGCGCGTCGTTAAAGGCGTCGGCCGGAACGTTGAGTTCAAAGGAGCCCTCGAGGGTTGAGGTCTCGACCTGCGTATCGCACACGGCCAAGCGGAAGGAATCGGTCGCCACCAGGCGCACGGTGTTGTTCTCGACCTTCATGTGCACGCCGCCCAGGATGGGGCGGGCCTTGTCGGTCGAGGTGACGCGCCACACGCGGCCGACCATCTCGGACAAGATATCGGTCGGCAGCTCCACGGCACTCTCGATGGCATAGGCCGGAAACTCGGGGAAGTCATTGGCATCGAGCGTGTTCAGGCGGAACGAGCTCTTCTCGCAACCAATCAGCACCTGGCGCTCGGACAGCTCAAAGGTGACCGGGGCATCGGGGAGAGTCTTGGTGATATTGGAGAGCATCTTACAGGGGATAACCATCTCGCCCTCTTCTTCGACATGCGCCGCGATGCGATGACGGATCGAGATGGTGTAGTTAGAGGTCTGGAATTCCAAGATGCCGTCTTGCGCCTTGACGAGCACGCCCGACAGGATGGGAAGGGTGGATGCCGAAGCGACACCCTTCATAACGACGCCGATGGCTTGTGTAAGCGAGCTCTGGCTGACGGTGAACTTCATCTTTTAATACCTTTCTATAGATATAAATATCTTAATAATAGTAATAGCACTGACGAAACTGTTGATTACTCCCAAAGACGCAGGTCAGACCCAGAAAGAGAATCGACAGCAACCTGTGTGCAACAGGGGTGGTTTTCCACGTTCAAAACCTGCGCAAAACTTTTCATCACCGCGGATTGGGTTTTAGACACCTTATGCCCGTGGTTTCGACAAGTTTTCAACAGGTGTCTCTATTTCCCTACGAGCGCAGTGTAATTTTATCGCGCAGCGACTTGAGGTCTTCGGTGACGGTGCGGTCTTCCTGGATCATCTTCTGGACCTTTTTGTAACTCGTGCTGACGGTCGAGTGGTTGCGGTTGCCAAATTCGGCGCCTACCGCCGTGGTCGTCATCTCGCACATTTCGATGGCAAGGTAGATAGCGATATGGCGTGCTTTGGCGATATTGGCGTTGCGACGCGGGCCGATGAGCTCCTCGTGCGTCACGCCGTACTGCTCTTCGATGACGGACTGAACCGTCTGGACGTTGATCTTTTTGGCCGATGTGTCGAAGTACTGGCTGGCGATGGCGTCGATATCGTCAAAGGTGAGTTCCCCTCCCTCGCGCTCGCGGTCGCCCGCCTCGCCGGCGCAGCGCTCGCAAAAGCTCTCGAGTTCGCGGATGTTGGTGCCTGAGACCTCGGCCATGTGTTTAAAGTGCTCGTCGGTCAGGTGCCCGCCGTCGCCCCCATAGGCCGCCAGCAGCGAGTCGTCGCCTGCCTCGGGAGCGGCGACGATGGTGTTCTCGTAATAGCGCTGCAAGATCTTGTATTTCATCTCGTAGCTGGGCTCTGCGACCAGGCAGAGCATGCCGGCGTTGAAGCGGCTGGTCAGGCGCTCGTCCATGCTCAGGTCCTTGGGGGCGCGGTCTGCCGCGATGACGACCTTCTTGTTGTTGCGGATGAACTCGTCCATGAGCTGGAAAAAGTAGTCCACACTCGCGCGCTTGCCGATGATGTTTTGGATGTCATCGATGATGAGCACGTCCACGCCGTGGTACGCCTGCATGATGGGGGCGTTGCTCTTCTTTTGACGGTCGAACTCGGTCATCAGGTCGTCCAGATATGCCTGGGAGTTGGCATACTTGACCTTGATCTCGGGCGACTTCTCGGCGAGCTCGTTTTTGATGGCGAGCAGCAGATGGGTCTTGCCCAGCCCCGATTTGCCATAGATGAACAGGGATGTGCATGTGCCGCGCTCGTCCGCGAGGGCGGCAAACTTGAGTGCCGAGCGATAGGCATGGCTGTTCTCGGGGCCGTAGACAAAGTTCTCAAAGGTAAATTTTGAGTTCGCGGCGAGCGGGGCTCCATCCGTATTCTGCTCGGCCGGCACGGTCGGTGCTGGCATGGGTGAAGCGGGGGCCGCAGCTTGCGTGGATTTAGTCGGCGCTCCGCCCTTCATCTGGTTCATCATGCGACGAAAATCGTCGGCCGAGAGCGTGTTCTTGATTGCAATGCCCGAATCCGCGCCCGCCGCTGCGTCGTGAGCGATGGGCATGTGCGTGACGGGTGCGTTCGTTGACGTCGCCGCCGCGCTCGTCAACGGTGCCATTGTTTCACGGGAAACATCGCTGTGCTGGTGCTCGATTGTCGGCACATCGCCTGCGGAGGCCGGCACCGCCGGGGAAGCAGCGGGAGCCGTGGCGGGCGCCGTGGCGGCAGCGGATTCCGTCGCGGCGCCTTGCGGTGCCACGATGTCGAGAGCAATCGGTGCAAAGGCGATTTCTTCCAGATAGGCCTCAATAGTCGGCTGATGCTTTTTGAGCTGCGCGATGGCAAAGCGCGAGGGGGCCTCGATCGTGAGCGTATCTTCGGTCAGGCTTATGGCGCGCGATTGCCCCAGCATGTTGATGAGGCGTGCATCTTGGCCGTCGCGCTGGCAAAAGGCGATGGCATCCCCCAGGATGATGCTTGCTTCCTCGTCCACTGTCTCTCCCGTTCTTTAGCTCTGAGCTCGCACGCGAGCGGCGCCGAGTTCGGTCAGATGGTATTTCTGGCCATGCTTGATGACCAAGCCGGCCTGCGCCAAGTCATTGAGCGTGCGTGACCAAGTGGGGGCCGAGTTTCCAAACGCCCTCGCAAGATCGGTTGCGCCGCACGCTTGATTTTGCGCCAGATAGCCCAGCGCGGCGTTGCCGCGATCGCTTACGAACACGTCCGGTTGTGGCTGTGCATACTGATTTACTGCATTAGGATACATCATTTGAGCTGCTGGTTGTTGAGAACTCTGCGTCGGCGGCATTTGCTGTTGAAAACTTTGAGGCCACTGTTGGTAAGGCTGCGGAGGCGTCTGCTGGGCCCAGGGGTTGTACTGCTGCTGCGGCATCTGCTGGTACGGCTGCTGATATCCCTGCTGGTACTGCTGCGGGAACTGCTGGCCATACCCCAGTGGCGGCATCTGCTGATATGGATATCCCTGTTGGTACGGCTGATAGCCCATTTGCTGGCCACCCGGCGCCCCCGTCGCCTGCTGCATTGCTGCTGCATCCTGATCAGCCAGCGGCATGGCCTCTGGCATGTTTGGCGGCATCGACATAGATGCCGCCTGGGGTTCTTGTGTGGGAAGCATTCCGGGCTGCTGCATCTGTCCCACGGGGGGCTGCATCTGCTGCGTTGCCACGGGCTGCTGCGCAAAAGCTCCCGGCAGGGGATATGTGGGCTGCTCCGTCTCGGGCCGCACGGCAGCGCCGCGTCCGCCGGCACGCTCGATTTCCTGCACGCGTTTAGGGTTCAGGCTTACCGTAACCACGGTGCCGTTGCCCATGTTGTCCTCGATGGATACGGCACCGCCGGCGTTTTCCAAATACTCCTGCACCATGGGAAACCCTGCTCCGGTTCCACGGATATAGCGCTTCATCTTGCTGTTTGCGCTGGTAACGCCAAAGTCGAAAGCACGTTCCTTGTCGTCGATGCCGGGTCCTTGGTCAGCAAAGCGGATGGTGTCTCCGCCGTCCAGAATCGAGATGATGGGCTCGGCAAAGTGTGCGTGGATAAAGTTTTCGACAATCTCGCGGATGACCATGAGCGAGATATGGCCACCTTGTTCTTTCATGCACTGGTAGACGGTGTTGGTCGTCTCTTCCAAATACGTGCGGACATCTTGCGGATCAATGACGATCACCCGCGGTGTCGACAGCATGTCGTCATAGACGGCGATGCGCGCGGCGTACATGGCTTTTGGCGCCTGCGTGGTCGTCTGCTCGCCTTCCGCACGCTCTTCGCGCACGCCGGTGATGTGCTCGTTGTCGGGTGCCGGGTCTCCGGAATCGACCATGGTGTAAAAGTCGTCAGACATGCCGCTCGCAATCTTTCAAAAGGTTTCGAACAAATAGTAGCTCACCGTGCAACGTTTCTCATCTTTCGACAACTTTTCAAAACTTGTTGAAAACTTTGGAAAACGGGTGAAAAGTTCTCAACATTGCCAACATGACCTGTTGAAAACTCGATGAAATATCGTGAAAGGTTGCCATGAGGCGCAAATTTCGGTTGTGCTTATGGGGGAACCGTGTGAACTACGCAACCTTTTACCTTTGATTTCTTGACATTTGAACATTGATTTCCCTACAATCTTCAAGCTCACGTGTCTATATCTGCGTCCGCGTCCCCGCGGACACTCGAAATGCAGCAGGAGGAACTTAAGATGAAGCGTACGTATCAGCCTAATAAGCGTAAGCGTGCCAAGACCCATGGCTTCCGTGCCCGTATGGCCACTAAGGGTGGTCGTGCCGTGCTCGCCCGTCGTCGTGCCAAGGGCCGCAAGCGTCTCACTGTCTAGCAGCGATACACACATCTCGCATGAAGACTATTAAGTCTCGGCAAGATTTCGAGCATGTGTTCAGTCAGGGGCGTCGTTTCAATCACCCTCTGATTCGAATGACCATATGTGAATCGGTTGGCGAAGGCGACTCCGGAAGGGTCGCCTTCGTTGGTGCTAAGCGACTCGGTTGTGCCGTCGTGCGCAACCGATCTAAGCGTGTGATGCGCGAGGCCGCCCGCAGCTGCGGATTTCCCGTTGCGGGTTATGACATCATCTTGTTTGCAACTCCCAAGACGAGGGTTTCCTCGCCGCAGGAGATGGACAAGGCGTTGCGTTCGCTTATGAAGCGCGCCGGCGTTGCCGGGGAGGAGCGATGAGCAATCACGTTTTGCGACGTGTTGCCATCGCTCCTATTCGCATATATCAACAGGTTATTTCGCCCTTATTGCCTGACGCCTGCATTTATTACCCAACGTGCTCGCAATACGCCATCCAGGCGATTGAGAAGCACGGTGTTTTGAGAGGCTGCTGGCTTGCCGTGAGGCGCATCGCTCGCTGCAATCCCCTGCACGTCGGCGGTTATGACCCTGTGCCCTAGCGGGCACTCGCTATCGGAGGAAAACTTACATGTGGGATTGGATCGTTAACATCCTTTTCGAGCTGCTCAAGCTCATCCAGACCTTTGCGGTCGACTGGGGCCTGTCCATCATCATCCTGGTGGTCATCATCCGTCTGCTGCTGACGCCGCTCATGCTCAAGTCGACCAAGTCGACGGCTCGCATGCAGGTGCTGCAGCCCAAGATGCTCGAGATCCAGGAGCGCTATGCCGACGATCCCCAGCGTCAGGCCGAGGAGATGCAGAAGTTCTACAGCGAGAACAAGTTCAACCCCATGGCTGGCTGTCTGCCGCTGCTGATTCAGATGCCTATCCTGTTCGCCCTGTTTACATTGCTGCGCAACCTGCCGCAGTACTTTAACGACGGCACGTTCTCGTTCTTCAACATCCTGCCCGACCTGACCACCACGCCGAGCGCTTCCTTTGCCGATGGCTTTATGGTTGCACTGCCCGCGCTGGTTTGCCTGATCCTGTTCGCCGTCCTGACCCTGATTCCGCAGCTCTATATGTCGCGCAACCAGACCGGCCAGCAGGCTCAGAGCATGCGTATGATGGCCGTTGTCATGACGGTCATGATGCTTTGGATGGGCTGGAGCCTTCCCGTTGGTGTTCTGCTGTACTACGACGTCTCGTCTGCTTGGCAGGTTATCCAGCAGATTTTTGTGACGCAGAAGGTCATCGACAAGGCGAAGGCCGATGAGGAGGAGCGTCTTAAGAACGCTCCGCTGCAGGTTGAGGTCACTCGTCGAGAGAAGAAGCCGCGCCCGCACAAGAAGAAGTAGTGGGATATCAATCTTATTTAGGTACCTAACTTTTGGAGTACGTTATGTCTGAAGAGATCATCGAGGATATGCTTGAGGAGGTTGCCCCGCAGGTCGCGGGCGATTATCCCGAGATTGCACAGCGCTACAAGGCTGGTGAAGAGCTGACCGATGAGGAGCTCGACACCATTGCCGATGTTGCGATTTCCATCCTGCGTTCCATCCTTTCGCACTTCGATGCCGCCAACTCTCCTATCGATGAGTATGAGGGCGACGAGGGTGAGCTGATTTTGGATGTTACTGCTCCCGACCTTGCTGTTCTCATTGGCCGTCATGGTCGCACCCTTGATGCTCTTCAGGTTATGTTCTCTTTGCTGGTGAGCCGCAAACTTGGCTTTAGGTATCCGGTTGTAGTGGACGTAGAGGGATACAAGAGTCGCCGTCAGGACAAGGTTGCTTCCATGGCTCAGTCTGCTGCCGAGCGTGCCATCCGCACTCATAAGAGTGTTTCGCTTCCGCCCATGAATGCCTACGAGCGTCGACTGGTTCACATTGCACTTCGTGGCAATGATGCCGTCGATACTCATTCTGAGGGTTCTGACCCTGATCGCCATGTGGTGATTGTTGCTCGATAATCTTCTCGAGCTTATGCTAAGGGGACGTGGTTTCCACGTCCCCTTTTTTTGTCAAAAGTTCTCGATACACTGATTTTTGTCAGAAAGGAGCTTTCGTTGTTAGTACTTACTGATCAGCAGGCTGACGAGATGTTGACTCGTCTAACTTCCTATTGCAAAGAGTATTCCTTGAGCGTAACTGATGTTGAGCTGAGGAAATGTATTCAGCATTTGGATTTGGTTCTAGAAACAAATAAGACAACCAATCTCACCCGTATTCTTAACGTAGAAGATGCTGCAGTACTTCATATCCTCGACTCACTTGTTTTGCTCCCCTATATCAACAAGGCTCCTGAGGGAGCTTTGCTCGATATGGGAACAGGTGCGGGCTTCCCTGGTATTCCATTAACCATAACCACGCATCGTAAAGCTACTTATATTGACTCTGTTGGCAAGAAGGTTGATGCGGTTAATTCCTTTGTCCATGCTCTTGGATTGAAACATGCTCATGCGGTTCATGATCGTCTTGAAGAATATGCTCGAAGCCATAAGAAGCAGTTCTCTGTTGTAACCGCCCGCGCACTGGCCCCTCTACCGATTCTTGTTGAGTATGCGGCTCCGTATCTGAAGGATGGAGGGCTATTTGTTATAACCAAGGGCAATCCTTCGGATGAGGAGCTTGCTTCCGGCATGTCAGCAGCTAAGATTTGTGGCTTCACTTTGCTTCTGAATGACGCAATTGATTTGCCTGAAGGCTTGGGTCACAGGGAGTTCATTGTTCTTAAGAAGAGTCATCCAGCATCCGTCTCATTGCCTCGTGCAAATGGCGTGGCAAAGAAGAATCCGCTTGCCTAGATGTTTCACGTGAAACATAATGGATACTAACAACTTGCAGTGTTTCACGTGAAACATGGCGGTTGATATCGATTCGGAATGTTTCACGTGAAACATCCTCCGTTTGACAGCTTTAATACACACCAGGAGGGACCGTGGGATTTCGCGACGTTAAGCGTTCTAAGAGCGCAAAAGACACGCGTATCATTGCAATCATCAATCAAAAAGGCGGCGTCGGTAAGTCAACGACGGCTGTAAACCTTGCAGCAGCACTGGGTGAGCAGGGTCGCAAGACACTGATTGTCGATTTTGATCCGCAGGGAAACAGCACCAGTGGATTCGGAATTGAAAAAGAAGACCTTGATCACTGCATCTATGATGCATTGTTGAATGATGTGCCGGCAGAATCGCTTGTTCTTGATACAAATTGTAAAAAGGTATTCGTTATTCCGGCAACAATTCAGCTTGCAGGCGCAGAAATTGAGCTCGTAAGCGCAATTGCTCGTGAAACCCGCCTCAAGGATTTGCTTGAGCCGATTCAGGACGAGTTCGATTTCATTTTCATTGACTGTCCTCCTTCGCTCGGCCTGCTTACTATCAACGCCTTGACCGCAGCAGACAGCGTTTTGATTCCGATCCAGTGCGAATATTACGCACTCGAGGGCGTTACAAAGCTGCTTGAGTCAATGAAGATGGTCAAATCACGTCTGAACAAGGGCTTAGACACCTATGGAGTACTTATGACCATGTATGACTCGCGTACTTCACTATCGAATCAGGTTGTTGAGGAGGTTCAATCGTACTTTGGTGATAAGGCGTTTAAGACGCTAATCCCACGCACGGTTAAAATCTCCGAAGCTCCGTCTTTTGGAGAACCGGTAATTACCTATGCACCTCAGAATAAGGGTGCAAAAGCGTATATGAACCTTGCAAAAGAGGTGATCAAGCGTGCCTAGTGTAAAGAAACGTGGCGGATTAGGACGTGGACTCAACGCTTTGGTCTCAGAGGCCGAGTATGAGACTGGTGGTTCGGCTGCATCCGCTTCAAATGCCGCATCTGAAACAAAACTACCAATTGAGGATATTGTTCCCAACCCTAACCAGCCGCGAATTCACTTTAATGAAACTGAACTTCGCGAGTTGAGCGAGTCGATTCAAGAACATGGCGTTTTGCAGCCGCTTTTGGTTCGCAAGCATGGAAACGGCTATGAGATCATCGCTGGTGAGCGTCGTTACCAGGCATCAAAGCTTGCTGGTCTTGAGGAACTGCCTGTCATCATTAAAGACGTTAATGATGAAGAGATGCTGGCTCTTGCTCTTATCGAAAACCTTCAGCGTTCTGATCTGAATCCCGTCGAAGAGGCTAAGGGCTATCGACAGCTCATCGATGCCAGCGGTATGACCCAGGAGGCATTGTCGAAGGCAGTAAGCAAGTCGCGCTCTGCAATTACAAACTCACTACGTCTTCTCGATCTCCCCGAAATAGTTCAGCAGATGATTTTTGAGGGCAAACTTACTGCTGGTCATGCACGTGCGATTCTTGCAGTTCCATATGAGGATGCTCGAATTCGACTTGCAGAGAAAGTTGTTGCAGAGGGCCTTTCAGTAAGAGCGACAGAAAATCTTGCTCCGTTGTTTTCTGCCGGAGAGACACCTAAGACTCCGAGACCTACGACGCCTCAGTCTTTTAAAAAGGCTGCCCGTGTCCTTCGTCAGGTATTTAATACCAATGTGCGTGTGAAGAGCTCGCGTGGAAAGAATAAGATTGAGATTGAGTTTAAAGACGAGGAAGAGCTCTCTCGTATTCTTGGCGAAATGATTCAGTTTGATCAAGGAGGCCAAGATGAGGAATAAGATTTTAACAGCGATTGCATTGGCTACGACTGTCGCAGCTGGTGCCTTTGCTGGCTATAAGATCGCGACAGACGATGAACTGCGAGGTCGTTTGCTTCGTGGCGCACACGATATCGTCGATACTTCCAAAAAGAAAATGGATGTTATGACGGAAGATGTTGCCATGCGTACTGCTCAGGTAACGAAGAATCCCAAGATTAATCAAGGTTGGGTTAGCAACCAATGGGAAATTGTAGGCTATTAGGTACCTAACAATTACTCAGCATATTTTGAGGGGTCCTTGTCTGATTCACGAGACAAGGACCCCTTATTTTGGCCGTAAAAAATGGGACAGGTAGCAGCTGAGTTAAAATCGAAGTCAATAAATGAAACGGCCCCGGTTGCATATTTGAACTGCACCCCAAAACTTGGACGTCTTAAATAAGAACTACGCCGCAAGGGGCTGGTTCCGGAACTCCTCCGGGGTCAGCCCCTTCAGTTTAACCTGCCTCCGCCTCGTGTTCCAATGGGCGATGTACGCGTCCAGGTCC
>DBEZGO010000079.1:0-9425 GCA_048189345.1 Collinsella sp. | reverse complement strand
CGCATCCGGTTCGCTGGCAAAGGGCCTCTCCAAGGCTGCAAAGCTGGTCAACAAGGCTTCTGATCAGCTGGGCGAGGCGTCGGACAAGATCAGTGCGTTTAAGGACGAGCTCGACGGCGCCTTGATGTCGGATGACCTCGCCACGATCAAGACGATGATTGGCAACGATCCCGAGGGTCTGGCCGTGTCGCTTTCCGGCCCCGTCGCGCTCGATCGCAAGCCGGTCTATCCGATCCGCAACTACGGCTCGGCCATGGCGCCGTTCTACACGATTCTGTCGCTCTGGGTCGGCTCGATCGTGCTGGCGGCCATGATGAAGGTCTCGGTTGACGATGAGCTTATCAACGAGCTCATCCCCGTGCGCCTGCACGAGATCTACCTGGGCCGCTACCTGTTCTTTGGCGGTCTGGCCCTGCTGCAGGCAACGCTCGTGTGTGCGGGCGACATCCTGTTCTTTGGCATCCAGTGCGACGACCCGCTGCAGTTTGTGCTGGCGGGCTGGGTCGCGAGTCTCGTGTTCTCCAATATCGTCTACACGCTTACGGTTTCGTTTGGCGATATCGGCAAGGCGCTCGCCGTCGTGCTGCTGGTCATGCAGGTCGGCGGTTCGGGCGGCACGTTCCCCATCGAGATGACCGGTCCTGTGTTCCAGGCGATCTATCCGTTCCTGCCGTTCACTCACGGCATCAACGCCATGCATGCTGCCATGGCAGGCGCCTACCATATGGAGTACTGGGTTGAGCTGGGTATTCTGGCGAGCTATCTGATTCCGTCGCTGGCCCTGGGCGTCGTCTTCCGCCGTCCGGTCATCAAAGTCAACGACTGGATCATCGAAAAGTTGGAGTCGACAAAGCTAATTTAGTGCGGCAACGTTAACGCTGATGTAGCACTAATGCCAGCGAGCGAGCCGCATTTGCGCCAAGGTGACGTGAAATGAAAGGGCGCTGACCTTCTGGTCGCGCCCTTGAAATTGAACGTCAGATTGGCGTGAATGCGGCTCGCGCAGCGTCGGCCGGTCCGCCGTTCGGTAGAACGGCGGACCAAAACGCTTTAGTGGGCTGGATTGCGATGCAACGCCGGTTGTTGCTACAGTAGCGGGGCGTGCCGGGGGTCCGGTGCGCCCCGTTTTTATTTGACCATGAGGCGGCACGCAGCCATACGCGTGCGGACACCACGCCCAGATTGAGTGTGAGGATGTTCCATGGCCCAATACGCTGCCAACGAAATCGAAAACATGCCCGATAGCCCTGTCGCACGGGAGGACCTGGGCGCCGGCGGCACCTCCCGCGGCGCCGGCGCGCGTTCCCCGTTCTTCTGGAAGGTCTTGCTGCTATCGGTGGCGGTCATCTGGGGCTATTCCTTTACCACCATGAAAGATGCGCTCGACACCATTCCGGTGTTCGAACTGCTCTATATTCGTTTTCTTCCGGCTTCGCTGGTTATGTTCGCCATCTTCCACAAACGCATCATCGCGCACTTTAATGCCCGCAACCTTATCGTCGGACTTGGTATGGGCGCACTTATGTGGGGCGCGTACGGTTTGCAGACGATTGGCCTGGCACAGACCACGGCGGGCAAGAGTGCATTTTTGACGGGTACCTATTGCATCTTCGTGCCGTTTGCGAGCTACGTCCTAAGCGGCGAAAAGCTTACTCGTTACAACTTGGGCGCCGCGTTGCTGTGCCTGGCGGGCATTGGTCTGGTGGCGCTCGATAGCGTCGAGTTCAATGTCGGCGATGTCATCACACTGGGCGGTGCGGTCTTCTTTGCCATCCAGATGGCGGTGACCGCCAAGTATGGCCGCAAGATGGACATCAACGTCATCACGTTTTGGATGTTTGTGGGCAACGGCGTGCTGAGCCTGATCTCGTCGCTGTTATTCGAGACCCAAGCGCCGCTGTCCGTGTGGACGCCGAGCTTTATCGGTGTGATGGCGTTTCTATCGGTGGGCTGTACGTGTGTGGCTCTGCTCATCCAAAACGTCGGCCTGGCGCATGTCCCGGCCTCAACGGGCTCGCTGCTCCTTTCGATGGAGTCGCCTTCGGGTGTGCTGTTCTCGGTGCTGCTGATGGGGGAGGCGCTCACCTCGCGCCTGCTCGCCGGCTTCGCGCTCATCTTTCTTTCGATTATCTTGAGCGAGACGCATTTCGATTTTTTGCGTCGAAAGCCGCGTCCGCAATTGTAAACAATTTGTTGCGCCGCCTCCCGGGGCGGCATTTTTTATGCGTCGCCCTTAAAGTAGTACCTTGCACTTTACGCTATCAAAGTGCTTGCTGCAAAAACGTTACTGGAGGGCATCTATGGCACCAGCACTGTCCGATCTTCAACCGCAATCAGCGCCCAAGGCCACCGCGGCGGCGCAGACCGCTATCGGTGACGGTCTTGTTGCAGAAGCTCAGGCTTTTGCAGACGAGCTCGCTGCGTGGCGACACGATTTACATCAGATGCCCGAGCTGGGTAATAGCCTCCCGCAGACCTCTACGTATATCCAAGCGCGCCTGACCGAGATGGACATCCCATTTGCTACGCTCGTCGATGGTTCCTGCGTTGTGGGCCTTGTCGGCGCCGGTGCCGCCGCGGCCCAAGGCAATGGCATCTGCACGAATGAGCAGGCCGGTACGGTCATCATGCTGCGTGGCGACATGGACGCCCTGCCCGTTGCCGAGGAATCCGGCGAGCCCTTTGCATCCACCAACGGCTGCATGCACGCTTGCGGTCACGATATGCACGCGACGGCGCTGCTTGGTGCGGCTCGTATGCTCAAAGCGCGCGAGGCAGAGCTTGTTGATGCCAACGCTACGGTTAAGTTGCTGTTCCAGCCGGGCGAGGAAACCTTTGAGGGTGCCCGCGCCGCCATCGCCGACGGTCTGCTGCAGAACCCGCGTCCTCAGGTCGCCTTTGCCATGCATGTCAATAGCCAGTCGCCGCTCGGCCTGGTGCTCTACGGCAGCCCGGCGCTCTCGGGCGTGTACGGTTTTCGTATCACGCTTCAGGGCAAGGGCGGCCATGGCTCGAGCCCCGAGATTTGCATCGACCCCATCACGGCCGGCGTGCATGTGCATCTGGCGCTCCAGGAGCTTATCGCTCGCGAAGTGCCGGCGGCCAAGGAGGTCGCACTGACCGTGGGTAAGTTTGCCGGTGGCCAAGCGGCCAACGTCATCCCAGATACCTGCGTGCTCGAAGGCACGCTGCGCGGCTTTGACGTTGAGCTCATGGAGCACCTCAAGGAGCGTATCTCCGAGGTTGCCAATGGTGTCGCGGCGACCTATCGCACGCCGGCGACCCTCGAGACACTCTCGGATGTTCCCCCGCTCGTACTCGATGACGACATGACTCAGGCGTCGCTTGGCTACGTAGGCGCAGTGCTGCCCAAGGCGGCTTTCTTGCCGCTTTTCCATGCCATGGCGAGTGAGGACTTCGCGCTTATCTCGAGCGAGATTCCGAGTGCGTACTTTACCGTGGGCGCGGCCGTAACCGACACGGACGAACACTTTGCCCAGCACCATCCCAAGGCACGTTTTAACGATGCCGAGCTGCCGCTCGGTGCCGCGGCCTATACCGCCGTCGCTTTGGGCTATATCGCCGACCACCGGTAGCACCCAACCTTGCCTTTCAAGCCTGCGGGCATGGCCGACCTGGGTAAGGTCACGGGCACCATCACCTCGCTTGAGATGGTCGGCGGCACCGTAGGCGCCATTGTCTCGGGTGTGTTGTTCGATGTCACGGGCTCCTTTGCGAGCACCTGGATCGTGTGCCTGATGTGCTCCGTGGTTATGCTTGTGTTCCTGTTGGCGTCCGAGCCCATCGCTGCCAAGCTGCGCGCGAGCGTGGCGGGGGAGTAGACGTCCGTCGCTCTTTTCTGTTCGCCCCGTTCTGTCCGTGGTTGCCCTGGAAGCCGAATGGATGCTCGTACCATCATTCGGTTTTCAAGGCGGCCACGGGCCTACGAATGATCCGTTTTCCTCCGTCCCTAACAGATCATGTGACCCGAAGGGGTCGGAGGAAAGCGGATCGACTGTCGCGGCGGCCCGTCTGGCCGAACGAGTCCCCATACCCACGGTCGGTCAGGCGCGCCGCCGCGTTGCTGCTTTGTGCCGTATAATGTCCACTACCTATGACGCGATACAAAAGAAAGGTGTTTGCCCATGCAGGCACAGAAGGCGGAGGGAACCCGCGACCTTATCGGCGCCGAGATGCGCGCCTGGCAAAAGATGCAGCAGATTGCGGCCGGCGTGTTCGAGCCGTTTGGTTTTAAACCCATCGAGACGCCCGCGATCGAGCAGGTTGACGTGTTTGTCCACGGTATCGGCCAGTCGACCGACGTCGTGCGCAAGGAAATGTTCCGCGTGTTCAGCGGTGCCAACCTGGAGCGCGTCTTTACCGAGGGCACCGACACCAAACTCAAGCCCAAGCAGCGCCTGGCACTTCGCCCCGAGGGCACGGCCGGCGTGGTGCGCGCCGTCGTCGAGAACAATCTGGTGCCCCAGGGCTCCACGCCGTTTAAGGCGTACTACGCCGAGGCCATGTTCCGCGGCGAGCGTCCCCAGAAGGGCCGCCTGCGCCAGTTCCACCAGGTGGGCATCGAGTGGCTCGGCGCTCCCGATCCGGCGGCAGACGCCGAGTGCATCATCATGCTCATGGAGTTCTACAAGCGCCTGGGCTTCGATCTTTCCAAGCTTCGTCTGCTCATCAACTCGATGGGTGACGCCCAGTGCCGTCCGGCTTATCGCGAGCAGGTTAAGCAGTTCATCCTCGATCACGCCGACGAGATGTGCGATGAGTGCCGCGAGCGCGCCGAGCTCAACCCGCTGCGTGCCTTCGACTGCAAGAACGACCACTGCCGCGAGATCATGGCCGAGGCTCCGCTGATGGGTGACAACCTGTGCGATGAGTGCCGCGAGCACTACGAGCAGGTCAAGCGCTATCTGGATGCCGCCGGTATCGAGTATGTCGAGGATCCCACCTTGGTGCGCGGCCTGGACTACTACACCCGTACTGTCTTTGAGGTCGAGGCCCCTGGCGCCGGCGTCGGCTCCATCGGCGGCGGCGGCCGCTACGATGGCCTGGTCGAGCTCGAGGGTGGCAAGCCCACGGCGGGCGTCGGCTTTGCTGTCGGTTTTGAGCGCGCCCTGCTGGCCCTGCAGGCCTTTGGCAGCGATTTGGGTGCCGATGAGGCCCCGTGCGTCTATGTCGCCAACGCCGGCAAGGAGCTGCGTCAGAACGTCTTTGCCATTACGCAGGAGCTTCGCGCCGCAGGTATCGTGACCGAGGCCGACTATCAGGGTCGTTCGCTCAAGGCCCAGTTTAAGCAAGCCGATAAGGTAGGCGCCAAGCTCATCTTGGTCCTGGGTGGCGACGAGCTTGCCGCCGGCAAGGTCAAAGTGCGCGACATGCAGAGCCATGACGAGGTGCTCGCCGATCTGGACAACGTCGTCGAGGCGGTTCGCGAGCGCCTGTAGCGCATCTTTTTGAGCTTCGGGCCTGCTAACGCGCCCTGCTCATGGAGAGCGATTGTTACGGGGGTGTTTCGCTTTTATGCGGAATGCCCCCGTTTACGTATGCCGCCCACCGAGAAATACGACCATTTAGGGCAAAAACCTTTGCAATGCAGAAAATACTTTTGTGTGGTAAAGCGCAATCAGTGTCGAAAGTATTTCTCAAGCGCCTATAATGAATACCGCATGTTACGTGCATAGAAGGAGGAATGGGAGGAAACGTGGCTGAGAACCTAAGCAACCAGTCTGTACCCGAAGCCGCGGCGCGCGTCGCTGCCGTGGTCAACCGCCTCGTTAACCGAATCGGCTCGAATGCCGAGTCCAGGGAGCGTCTCGCCGAGATCGAGATCCCCGAGGAGCTGCGCGACAATCTGGCGCTGTTCTTGCGCCTGGAGCGCCGTGTGCTTAGCGAGTATGATCCCGAGATCGCGGACCTGTTCGACAAGATTTTGACAGCCGAGATTGTGGTCAATGCCGGCAACCCCGGTACCTGCGCTGCCGACGAAGCCGTCGACGAGCAGGGCGTGCCCACCGCCGACGAGCCCACTGCCGTGGCATTTCGTGAGGTCGTCGATTTGATCGACAGCCTGCCGCTCGATAAGCAGCAGGTCATCGTTCGCGCCTTTACGAGCTTTTTCCATCTGGCAAACCTGTCGGAGGAGAACTACCGTGTGGCGCAGCTGCGCGAGCGCGAGGCCGGTGCGTCGACCGATACCGAGGTCGATCCTGCCAACGAGCTTACCGTTGCCTATCACCAGCTGGTGAATGAGCTGGGTGTCGAGGGTGCCAACGAGCTGCTCGACAAGCTCGAGTTCCACCCTGTCTTTACCGCACATCCCACCGAGGCCCGTCGTAAGGCCGTCGAGGGCAAGATCCGCCGTATCTCCAACCTGCTGGAGGAGCGTCCGCGTTTGGGCGGCTCCGACCTGGTGGAGAACGAGCGCCATATGCTGCAGGAGATCGACGCCCTGGTGCGTACGAGTCCCATCGCGCTCAAGAAGCCCACGCCGGTCGAGGAAGCCGATACCATCATCGACATCTTCGATAACACGCTGTTCGACGTTATCCCCGTTATCTATCGTCGTTTTGACGATTGGGTGCTGGGCGACAAGGCCGGTACTGTGCCGCCGCTGTGCCCGGCGTTCTTCCATCCCGGCAGCTGGATCGGTTCCGACCGCGACGGTAACCCCAACGTCACCGCCAAGGTGAGCCGTGAGGTCGCCGCCAAGTACTTTACGCACATGGTGCTCAAGCTCGAGGACAAGTGCCGCCACATCGGCCGCAACCTCACGCTCGAGGCTACCTACAGCAAGCCGTCGGCCGAGCTCATTAACCTGTGGAACCATCAGGTCGAGATGAGCCCTCGTTACACGGCCCGCGCCGAGCTGATCTCCGAGCACGAGCCGCATCGCGCCGTCATGCTCGTCATGGCCGACCGCCTGAACGCCACCGTCCGTCGTATCACCGACACCATGTACCACAGCGCCGACGAGTTCCTGGATGACCTGCGCGTCGTCCAGCGTTCGCTGGCCGCCTGCGGTGCCGTCCGTGCTGCCTACGGCCCGGTCCAAACCATCATCTGGCAGGTCGAGTCCTTCGGCTTCCATATGGTCGAGATGGAGTTCCGTCAGCACTCCGTGGTGCATGCCCGCGCCCTTAAGGATATCCACGAGAACGGTATCCATGGCGACCTGCAGCCCATGACGCGCGAGGTCATCGATACCTTCCGCGCTATCGGCTCCATCCAAAAGCGCTACGGCAAGAAGATGGCGCACCGCTACATCATCTCGTTCACCAAGAGCGCCCAGCATGTGGCCGACGTCTTTGAGCTTGCCCACCTGTCCTTTGCACACGAGGAGGATGTCCCCGAGCTCGACGTGATCCCGCTGTTCGAGCAGCTCGAGGACCTCGAGGGCTGCGTCGACGTGCTCGACCAGATGCTTACGCTGCCCGTGGTGCAAAAGCGCCTTGCCCAGACCAACCGCCGCATGGAGGTCATGCTGGGCTATTCCGACTCCTCCAAGGACGCCGGTCCTACCACGGCCATGCTCGCGCTGCACTCCGCGCAGGAGCGCATCGCCAAGTGGGCCGAGAAGAACGATATCGACCTGGTGCTCATGCACGGTCGCGGCGGTGCCGTGGGCCGTGGTGGCGGCCCGGCCAATAAGGCCGTGCTGGCGCAGCCCAAGGGTTCGGTCAACTGCTTCTTTAAGCTCACCGAGCAGGGCGAAGTCATCTTTGCCCGTTACGGCAACCGCACGCTGGCTCAGCGCCATGTTGAGTCCGTTGCTGCCGCAACGCTTTTGCAGTCGGCCCCGAGTGTCGAGAAGACCAACACCGAGACCACGCAGAAGTTCTGGGATATGGCCGAGAAGCTCAACACCGCAAGCCACGAGCGTTATCTGGACCTGCTGAACACCGAGGACTTTACACCGTGGTTCTCGACCGTGACGCCGCTGACCGAGGTCGGTCTGCTGCCGATCGGCTCGCGTCCCGCCAAGCGCGGCCTGGGTGCCAAGTCGCTCGACGACCTGCGTACCATTCCGTGGATCTTCAGCTGGAGCCAGGCGCGCATTAACCTGGCCGCTTGGTACGGCCTGGGCACCGCCTGCGAGCAGCTTGGTGATCTTGACCAGCTCAAGGCTGCCTACCAGGAGTGGCCGTTCTTCCGCACGTTCATTGACAACATCGAGATGTCGATCGCTAAGACCGATCAGCGCATCGCCAAGATGTATCTGCACCTGGGCGATCGCCAGGATCTGTCCGAGAAGGTCTTCACCGAGATGCAGCTCACGCGTAAGTGGGTCCTTGCCATCGTCGGTGACGAGTGGCCGCTGCAGCGCCGCCGCGTGCTCGGCTGCGCCGTCCGCGTGCGTAACCCCTATGTCGACGCCCTGTCCATCGCCCAGGTCCGCGCCCTTCGCGAGGTGCGTATGAACCAGGACGAGATGGCCGAGGAGAAGAAGGCCGAGTACATGAGCCTGATTCTTTCGACTGTGACCGGCGTCTCGGCAGGACTGCAGAACACGGGGTAATCGATAGCCCTGTGGCTCTCACCGGGACCCGATGGGTTTCCCTCTGAATGCGTCCTCGCACTTGAAGCCCCCTTATCCTGCTCCTTCGGAGCTGCGGATAAGGGGGCTTCGTGCTGCGGAGTGCATTCAGAGGGAAACCCATCGGATCCCTTCGTCCTCGGTCTTCTGGGGTTAAAGCTAAAGGGAATAAGGCGCGCTTCGCGCATAGCGTGGAGTGCGGCGAGGGCTTCTTGCGTCCTGCGGAGTGTGCCTAAAAGTAAACTAATGGCGGGCCCTGTGATGTCCGGTCTTCGGCGGATCAGCCGCTGGGTGAGGGTGGTGCTTGGGGCGACGTGCAAAAAACGGAGTTTTCAGCAGCCAAAGATTGATGCATAAGGCCATAGCCGGCTTTCGCTGCCTTTGTTGATGCTTTTGCACGACGATTGGGCTTTGGCGACGATCATATATGGCTGGTTTCTCGCCGCATGCTATCCAGATGGGTCGAGTCATGAGGACTATCTACCTTTTGAAAGATTTTTGGCACCAAAATCTTATCCCGCGATGCTGAATACTCGCAAAAATGCACGCTCCGGAGGGTACTACCCAGTTATGGCCAGAAATCCATGCGCCATCTTATGCAATTAATTAACGGATTTATGCAAAATGGCTTACGTGCGTACGTCTCGGACTAGATGTTTGCCTCGGCGCTGCGTAAATCATCCTGTCTATAGTGTCTTTGACAGGCGGCTGCGGTCCCGTTTGGGGTCGCGGCCGTTTTGTTGTGGGTCAAATATGAACGTTGTGTTAATGAGTCGGTGGACGGTGGTGTTTTTCGGTGAGCGGCGTATCCTTCCAACGGTTTATCTAGTGTGTCAGTTGAAAGGAAGAGGGCGCTCGTCATTGTTTGAATGTGAAC
>DBEZGO010000078.1:0-15597 GCA_048189345.1 Collinsella sp. | reverse complement strand
CGCTCGCTCATATGACCCAATCCGCTGTCAAGAGCCACAATGGCCCCGCCGACCGCTTGCAATCGGTCGGCGGGGCCCGCCGTTGAACCCGTCCCGGTCCGCCCCCGGCATGTCGTCGACGCCTTCGGCTCAGTCTCATATCCGCGGATACCGCTCCGGCGGCCCGCAATCCTCTCCTTCGGCGGGGGTTCCCCAAGTCTGTCGACGCGAATGCGGCGACCGCCGCGCGCACAGCGAGAACGGGGGTATCCCCGAAGGCTGCCCGGCTCGCCGGGACGGGGGCTATGTCTATTCGCCGGCCTCCCGGCACATCATGCCGAGGGCCCACAGCCACCTCACGAGCTCGGCGGCGGTGGCGGCGTTCGCCTTCGCCTGGGGCATGCCCCTCTCGAGCATCCCCTCGCGTCGCCGGAGCAGGCGCTCGGACCCCTTCCTCCCGTGCATCCTTATCTCGAGCGGGACTCCGGAGCCCTTGGGCATCAGCTTGGGCTGGTGCCCGGCCTGGGCGTAGCGCCAGGACCCCTCGACCGCCAGCCTCCTGACGAGTGCGTTGCCGGCCCCGCTGATTCCGCCGAGTCGCACGGAGTCGGCGCTCGACCTCTGCTTCGGGGCGAGGCCGAAGTAGGCCGTCACCTGCCTGCCGGAGCGGAACCTCGAGAAGTCGCCGACCTCGGACGCGAAGGCGGCGGCGAGCACGAACCCGCACCCCTTGATGGACTGGAGCGCCTCGACCTCGGCCGAGAGGGGGCCCGCCGCGACAGCGGCCCTGTACTCGGCGAGGAGGGCCTCCCTTGCCTCGTCGGCCGCCTCGACCTCGTTCCTCAGCGCCGCCAGCGCCCGGATGCCGCCGTCGTCGGCGGGCCGCACCTTGTCGAGCCACCTGAGGAAGCCGTACGTCCAGTACTTCCGGGGGTTTCCCGCCGGCGTCGTGCCGCCGTAGACGTAGCCCCGGCGGGCGAGGAACGCCAGGAGCCGCTGCTTCGCCGCCGCGAGCCTGGCGGTCGCCGCGTCGTGGGCGGCGGCGAGGTCCCTGAGCCCCTCGATCTCGGGGGACGGCACCCATACCGGGGTGACGTCGTGCGACAGTATCGCCTTGGCCATCCTGGCCGCGTCGTTGCGGTCGTTCTTGGACGAGAGGTCGGCCGCCGACCTCGGGACCTTGGAGACGGCCGCGACGACGCAGTCGACGCCGAGGGCCGACAGCTCCCTCTGCGGCGCGAAGCCGAGGTAGCCGCTCTCGTAGGCGGCGAGCGACGGGCCCGGGAAGCCCGACATCCACTCCGCGACCTCGCCCCACGGGTTGCCGCGGAACCTCCTCGCCACGGCCTCGCCCGTCTCCGCGTCGAGCGCGCAGACGGTGGTGGACCTGAGGTGTACGTCCATTCCGAAGGCGGTAGAATATCTAGGCACGGGAGCCTCCCAACCTCGTTGCGGCGCGGCTGCGCCTCTGGCACTTCAACAACATTGTCGCAGCCCCGACCCGCGGTCACGAGCGGGGGCTCCTGTCGTTTCCGTGCCCTCGGATTGGGTCATAGTGTCTGTTGGTCACGAAACATCGATGAATGCTAATAAAAGCGGCTCAAATCCTGATTTGGATTTGAGCCGCTTGTCGTTACTGCTCGGGCTCTTCGACTTTGTCGATGGCCCAGGCGGCACCGAGGCCGCCAGTGGTGTTGCGGCGGATGCGCACGGCAACCTCGCGACGCTCGCCGGCCTGCGTGTAGCGCAGGGGGAAGCTTGCGCGGTTTCGCGCGGCCTCGATGGTACCGCGCTCGCGGGCGATCCAGTAGTACTCGCCGACGATGCCGAGCGTGTCGGCGCCGTAGGGGAGATAGGTCGACAGCTGGTGCAGAAGCGGGCCGGGGCAGAAAACCTCGGTTGCGAAATCGATGGGGAAGTCCTCGGGGATGGTGGGCGCTGCGGGCGCGGGGGTTGGGGCCGCTGCGGGTACCGAAGCCGGTGCCGGTGCGGGAATTTGGTCGCAAGCAGCGGCGGGCACGGACTCGATGACGGGTGCGGGCTCTGGCGTCGTCTTCGGCTTGATTGTGGAATCTGCGGGCTTCACGGTGACGGGCGCGTCTGCAGCTTCAGTTTCAACCTCAACCTGCGTCGAGCTCTCATTCTCGACGCTCGACTTTGCCTCGATGGGCGTGGATGCCATGGTGGTGATGCCGGCATTGGCGTTCTCGGGGTCGTAGACGACCGTGAGCGAGATGGCGGGCTGCGGCGTCTCGGGCTCCGGCGCCGACTCGGTAGCGTCTTGATCAGCGGACTCGTCGGGCTGATTGTCCTCGGCCTCGTCGCCAAAGACATCGCTGTTTTGGAACGCAGACGGCTCGGGTTGGTCAGCGGCTTCTTCGGTTGTCGACTTGGGCGCTTCGTTGAGCTCCACAGTGGCTTCCTGCTCGGATATGACTTCGGAATCGGTCGTGGCGGCGATTTCGGTTTCGGCTTCTGCCGTTACCTCAATAGCGACTTCGATCTCTGTCTCGGGCTCGGGTTCCGGCGCGGCTTCAACCATGGCTTCGGGCTCGGGACGCTTAACGTGCTTGGGGCGCACGGCCTTGAGGTCCTTCTCACCGCGCTTTTTCTTTTTGTAGGACTGCTTGGCGCCCTTGGCGGTCTTGGGCTTGTCCTCGCCCTTGGCAAGCGCGGCATCCCAGGCCTCGTTGGCGATGACCGTGGCATACAGGCGGCCGCCTTTAAAGACGGTCAGCTTAATGCAGTCGTCGAGCTCCTCGAGCAGCTCGCGCGTGGACTCGAAGCCCAGGTCATAAGCGGTCATGTCGCCAGCGGCGAGCGCCTCCTCGACCTGTGTCATAAACGTTTGCTTGCCGCACCCAATCGCGTCGCGCAGCAGGCGATACAGATAGATGTGGTTGCCCAGCGAAAGCGTGGGCCTAACTATTGTCTTGCTCATGGCAAATCTCCTCTTTACACATGTAAAGCATCTTACCATCGCATGGCGTTCGCCATGGCGGCGCCCAAGGCAAACGGGCGCGAACCGCTTTCGATTCGCGCCCGTTGTATAGGTCGGTTATCTATGAGAGGCAAACGTGCTTAGTTGCCCGATGCCGTGCCTTGGCTCGAGTTGTCAGATGCCGTGCCGGAAGCGGTTCCGCTCGAGCTGTTGGTGTTGTTACTGTCTGCCGTGCCCGTTCCCGACGTGGTGTCGCTCGTCTGGCCTCCCGTGTTCGGCTGTGAACCGTCAGTCGTTTGGCTTGAGTCGGTCGTGCCGGACGGCGTGCCACTGTTGGCCGTAGAGGAATCGGTGCCCTGCGATTGGTTTTGGGTGTTCGAGGACGAATTGGCAGAGGTAGGACTGTCTTGCGTGTCGTCCGTCTGTGCCTGCTGATCTTGCGACTGGGTGTTGCCATTTGCATCGCTCTCGGTCGTGCGCGACGACAGGATTGGCTCGGGACGCTCGCCCAGACCCTCACCGGCAGTGGTGATAAGGATGGCGCCGGCGCAGGCGATGACCGCGACGATGGCGATGGCGATCGAGAAGACGATGACCTTCTTTTGTGTCTGGCTGCGCTCTGCCGCCGCTTTGGCGCGCAGGCTGTTGGGGGCGACGCGCGCCGTGGTCGCGCGTCCCGCAACCTGGCGCATCTCCTGCGTGGTTGCGGCGCCACCTAGGTGCTCCTCGACATTGGGCTCAACGGGCTCGTAGGCGCCGGTAGGGTAGTCAACAGCGGCATGCGTGCCCTTGATTGCTTCGGCGCTGGCGGAGATAAAGTGGCGATAGACCTGCGAGGACACAACGGTGATGACTGAGCTCACAGCGGCACCAATCACCGAGCCGGCAATGCCGATCTTTGAAGCAAGCGCCACGCTCGTGGCGGCAGCTGCGGCGCCGGCGATGATCTGGGGAATGGAAATGTCGTCGAACAGGCCCTTTTTGGGCGCGATGGCCATGGTCTGGCCGATGGAATGGTTCTCGTGCACGCCGTTGTTGAGCGATGCCGGCGTCATGACGCGCGTGCGCGGCGCGTCGGTGTACTTGGTTGTCATACGGGGTCCTCCCGGTGTAAATCTGCTTCGTTTCGTGTAGCCATCAGGGTACCCACCAGATGTGAATCGTACGTGACATTTAACAGATACCATCAACTCATCAATAGCTCACCAAGTTGGTGGGATGTGGTTCCACCCGGTGGTTGAACTACAATAGGGCTTGCTAATTGTGTTGAATAGCGTCTACGCACGGGAGCATTCTTATGAATCTTCACCTTTCTCAGTCTGATGGCTTTTTGCGTGTGGCGGCGGCGTCGCCGCAGATTCGCGTGGCCGATGTCGAGGGCAATGCCGAGGTTGCGCTGGCGGCTGTTCGCGAGGCTGCCGAGCGCGGCGTTCGCGCGCTGGTACTGCCCGAGCTTAATCTGACTGGCTATACCGCGGCCGATCTGTTCCATAACCGCACATTACTGCATGCCTGCGAGACCGCACTGGCACATATTCTCGATGAAACCCGCGGGCTGCCGATTGTCTTTACCATCGGTCTTCCCGTTGCAGTTGCCGAGAGTATCTACAACTGCGCCGCCGTGTGCTGCGCGGGCGAGCTTTTGGGCCTCACGGCCAAAAAGTATCTGCCCAATTACGGTGAGTTTTATGAGCGCCGCTGGTTTGCTCCGGCGCCCGCAGATTCTGTGTGGGTCGAGTTTGCCGGTCAGGGTCCGGTTCCGCTGGGTTCGGGGCTTGTCTACCGCTGCTGTGATGAAGGTGCCGAGGATATGGTGCTGGGCGTTGAGGTCTGCGAGGACCTGTGGGTGCCGGCACCCCCTTCGACCGAGATGGCGCTTGCCGGTGCGACGGTGATTCTCAACCCGTCGGCCTCGGACGAGATTATCGGTAAGGCAGATTACCGCCGCAGCCTTATCTCCAATCAGAGTGCGCGCCTGTACTGCGCCTATGCCTACGCCGATGCGAGCGAGGGCGAGTCCACGACCGATATGGTCTTTGCGGGCGAGAACCTCGTCTACGAAAACGGCTCCAAGCTCGCCGCGACTAAACTGCTTACCTGCGATATGGCCGTCGCCGATGTTGACCTTGACCGCCTGGTTGCCGAGCGCCGTCGCTCGACGACGTGGACCCGCGCAGACGATGCGCCGGAGGCCACGGCCGTTGAGTTTTCGTTTGAGGGCGTGTTGGCCGAAGAGCCTGTCCTGCGCGATGTCTGCGATATCGACCGTGTCTTCCCCCGCGCGCCCTTTGTTCCGGCCGACCACGGTGACCTGGCCGAGCGCTGCGAGACCATCCTCGACCTGCAGACCGCCGGCCTTAAGGCCCGCCTTGCCCATACGGGTACTAAGGCAGCTGTCATCGGTCTTTCAGGCGGCCTGGACTCCACGCTGGCACTGCTTGTGACCGTGCGTGCCTTCGATGCACTGGGGCTGCCACGCACGGGTATCACGGCGGTTTCCATGCCCGGCTTTGGCACGACGCATCGTACCAAGTCGAATGCCGAGTCGCTTGCCCGCGACCTGGGTGTGAGCTTCCGCGAGGTTTCGATCCACGCGGCCGTGGAGCAGCACTTCAAGGACATTGAGCACGATCCGGCCGTGCAGGACGTGACCTACGAGAACAGCCAGGCTCGCGAGCGTACGCAGATTCTGATGGATCTGGCCAACCAGGCTGGCGGTTTTGTCATCGGCACGGGCGACCTGTCGGAGCTGGCGCTCGGCTGGGCTACCTACAACGGCGACCACATGAGCATGTACGCCGTCAACGCGAGCGTGCCCAAGACGCTCGTGCGCCATCTGGTGCGCTATGCCGCCGATGTCTTTGGCGGGCGCATTGCCGAGGTCTTGCTCGACATCCTCGATACGCCGGTGTCCCCCGAGCTTCTGCCGCCCACGGGCGACGGCGAGATTGCACAGAAGACCGAGGATTTGGTGGGTCCGTACGAGCTGCACGACTACTTCCTCTACTACCTGCTGCGCTTTGGCTTTGAGCCGGGCAAGATCTACCGCATGGCGCTCAAGAGCTTCGAGGACGTCTACGACACCAAAACCGTCCATACGTGGCTGCGCACGTTCTACCGCCGCTTCTTTGCCCAGCAGTTTAAGCGCAGCTGCCTGCCCGACGGTCCCAAGGTGGGTTCGGTCACACTCAGCCCGCGCGGCGATTGGCGCATGCCGAGTGACGCCAGCTCGCGCCTGTGGCTCGCCCAGATCGACGCGCTCAATGCAATTGACTAAGGTTGGCTAAATTGAACCAATGCGGGGTTTGTAAGCGTTACACTTTTGCAATCTGATGGCCCGTATCGCGCGGCGCTCTTGTCGGAGCGCCGCGTTTTTTATATCGAAAGGTGGCACCATGCAGGCATCGCAGCGTCTCGACCGCTTTGGCGCGGAGGTTTTTGCTTCGCTCAATAACAAGCTTCTTGCGCTTAAGGCCCAGGGCAAGACCATTTACAACATGAGTGTGGGCACGCCCGACTTTAAGCCGTACGACCACGTGGTCGAGGCGCTGACCCAGGCCGCCCAAGATCCCGAGATGTGGAAGTATGCCCTGCGCGACCTGCCTGAACTCAAGCAAGCCGTGTGCGATTACTATGAGCGTCGCTTTGGTGTCTCCGGCATTACGCCGTCTATGGTGCAGTCGTGCAACGGCACGCAGGAGGGCGTGGGCCATTTGGGCCTGGCCCTGCTCGATCCGGGTGACACCATTTTGGTTCCCGATCCGTGCTACCCGGTCTTTGAGGCGGGCGCCAAGATCGCCGATGCCAAGCTCGAGTACTATCCGTTGGTCGCCGAGCATAATTACCTGCCCTATGTGGCGGGTATCGATCCCGAGGTGGCCGATCGTGCCAAGTATATGATCGTGTCGCTGCCCGCAAACCCGGTCGGCTCGGTGGGCACGCCCGAGGTCTACGAGGAGATCATCGCTTTCGCCCGCGAGCACGACCTGCTCATCGTCCATGACAACGCGTACTCCGACATCGTGTTCGACGGCGAGCCGGGCGGCAGCTTCTTGCAGTATCCCGGTGCGCTTGAGGTGGGCGTGGAGTTCTTCTCGCTTTCCAAGTCGTTTAACGTCACCGGTGCGCGTATCGGCTTTTTGGTCGGCCGCGAGGACGTGGTCTCTGCCTTTGCTAAGCTGCGCGGCCAGATCGACTTTGGCATGTTCTTCCCAATCCAGAAGGCTGCTATCGCCTGCCTGAACGGTCCGCGCGATGAGGTCGAGGCGCAGCGTCTGAAGTACCAGGAGCGCCGCGATGCCCTGTGCGACGGTCTTGAGGGCCTGGGCTGGGAGCGTCCCAACGCGCATGGCTCTATGTTTGTGTGGGCCAAGCTTCCCGGTGGTCGCACCGATTCCATGGCGTTTTGCGAGGAGCTCATGGAGAAGGCCGGCGTTGTGGTGACGCCGGGCGCGAGCTTTGGTCCTTCGGGCGAGGGGCACGTGCGCATGGCGCTGGTCTTGCCGCCCGACCAGATTGCTTTGGCTGTCGAGGCCATTCGCGAGGCGGGCCTGTATTAGAAAGGTATTTCGGCTCGTCAATAGCTCGAAACCGATTTCGTGCAGTTATTTTACGATTTCTGCAAACAATTTCGGTAAACGGTCGATTTTTGGCTGCGAATAGGAGCATAATCAAAGTCCCGATTGGATGTATTGGGATTACGGCAAGCCGCTCGGGTCGTTCCCGGGCGGCTTGTTTGTGGAGAGAGATGGGAGTTTCTAATGGTTAACGAGAAGAAGGTCGCTATTGTCGGCTGCGGTTTCGTTGGTTCGTCTTCGGCGTTCGCGCTGATGCAGAGTGGTCTGTTCTCCGAGATGGTCCTCATCGACGTTGACAAGAACCGCGCCGAGGGTGAGGCCCTGGATATCGCGCACGGCATGACGTTTGCCGAGCCGATGAAGATCTACGCCGGCGATTATTCCGATGTCGCCGACGCCGCCATGATCGTCGTCACCGCTGGCGCTGCCCAGAAGCCCGGTGAGACCCGCCTGGACCTGGTCAACAAGAACGTCAGCATCTTTAAGTCCATTATCCCCGAGATTAAGAAGTCCGGCTTCGACGGCATTCTGCTCATCGTCTCCAACCCGGTCGATGTTCTGACCTACGCCGCCATCAAGATGTCCGGCCTGCCCGAGGGCCACGTCATCGGTTCCGGCACCGTGCTCGACACCGGCCGTCTGCAGCAGATGCTTGGTGCCCACGTCGAGGTCGACCCGCGCGATGTCCAGGCCTATGTCATGGGTGAGCACGGCGACTCCGAGTTTGTCGCTTGGTCCAGCGCTCAGGTTGCCGGCGTTCCGCTGAACACTTTCTGCGAGCTTCACGGTCATCTGGAGCATGAGGCTGCCGAGAAGCGCATCGCCGAGGACGTCAAGAACTCCGCCTACACCATCATCGAGAAGAAGCACGCCACCTACTACGGCGTCGCCATGGCCGTCAAGCGCATCTGCACTGCCGTCATGCGCGATGAGCAGACCGTTCTGCCTGTCTCCTCGCTTATGGTGGGCGAGTACGGCCTGTCCGATCTTGCCATCTCCATGCCGACCGTCGTTGGCCGCGACGGCGTCGTCTGCCGCGTCCCCGTGCCGCTGAACGATGACGAGCAGCATGAGCTTACCGCCTCCGCCAAGGCCCTCAAGGACATCATCGACAGCGTCGACTTCTCCTGCTAAATCAAGCTCGCTAGAGCGAAAAGCTACAATGAAGGCGTCCGAGCCCACACGGCCCGGGCGCCTTTTTGGTGCAAAGTAACCTGACCCCAATGCACCATAGTTGATGGGAGGGCCATGTCGGATTCGCCTAATTTTTTGACCTATGCCCAGACGGCGTTTGACCCGTTTGAGGAACGGCCGTTCTGCGCGGTGGATAGCCTGGTCTTTGCGTGGTTGTCCTATTTGCGTTTGCCGGGTGTTATGGCGGAGCTGACGAACTGGCAGGGCCTAGACGTACGCGAGCTGCTTCGTGCCGAGTGCTACCGGGACATGATTGGCGACCTGTGGGATCCAGAGGGGAGCAGGGCCTTGTTGGAGGCCGTGGCAGCAAGCCCTCGCTACCGTGGCGTGCACGTTTGCGGCTATCGTGCCGTGAGCGATGTGGTGGCGACAGAGCAGTTTGCAGCCATGGCGTTCCGGTTTCCGGCGGGGTTTAGCTATCTTTCCTTCCGGGGGACCGACAGCACGATTGTGGGCTGGAAAGAGGACTTCAACATGGCGTTCCGGTGTCCCGTGCCCTCCCAGGAATCTGCGGCGCGCTATGTGGACGAGGCAGCGGATGCGATTGACGGGCCGCTTTTGTGCGGAGGTCATTCCAAGGGTGGAAACCTTGCGGTGTACGGTGCGGCGATGTGCTCCGATGTCGCCCGTGAGCGAATCGAACGGGTGTATTCCCATGATGGTCCGGGCTTTGTCGAGGAGTTTCTGAACGGCAACGCCTTTGCCGATCTTTCCGGTCGAATCGACAAGACGCTACCTCGGTCGTCGATCTTTGGCATGATGTTCGAGACGCAGGAGGACTATGCCATCGTTGAGAGCACCGAGTTCAGCCTGCTGCAGCATAATCCCTTTAGCTGGGTGGTTGATGATCGCGACTTCGTGTACTGTGAGCGCCTGTCCGCCGGTGCTCGATACGTTGATGGCTCCATTCGCGAGATGCTGCTTGCAGTGTCACCTAGCGAGCGCGAGCGTTTTGTAGATGCGTTGTTCTCCGTGTTTGAGGCTACGGGTGCTGAGCGGTTTGCGGATATCGCCGGGAATCTGCGCGGGAGCCTGCCCGTGATGCTCCAGGCTGCGCAAGGCTTTGACGAGGATACGCGACGCTTTGTATCGCAGACCATCGTGGCAATCCTTAAATGCGCACTGCTGCCCAAACGACCCCAGATCGACATGCCCGCTGCCGGCAAGAGTTTGGCAGAACAGCTCGAGGCATGGCAGTCCGAGCTCCTGCGCTAACCATTGGTGCAAAGCAACCTGTCCCCGATGCACCAAGCTTCGATGCGCCTGGGGCGGGCTCGACCGCTATACTGGTTCGTGCCGAAATCGATCTAGAACGGAATGCCGTATATGAAAATCAATCACGCGATTCTGCATATCCTGGACTTTGACTCTGCCGTCAACGTTATGAGCCAGCGCGAGCTCGATATCGAGAGCCGTACCGTGCGCAACTTTGTGACCACGCATCTGCGCCGCGCACGAACCTCGGCCGACAATAAGCGCGCCACGTTTGCCGAGAACTCTGCGTTTGGCGGCGAGCTCAAGGGCTATTTCTTTGGCGAGCGCGAGTTCGTAGACCTGTCGCAGCAGATTGCGGAGTTTATCTCCTCCGAGCTCACCAAAGCCGAGAAAGCCGAGTCCACCGACGTGCTCGTGGCCGATTTTGACGACGATGAGGATGCCCGCTGGTTTGCCGTGATGCTGCTGGGCTCCAAGCAGGCTTTTATGCACGAAGTGGGCCGCGAGGAGGGGGAGGTGCGCAATGACATCGCGCGCCACTACGCTATTCTGCCAAACCCCTCGCAAAAGGTGCCAAGCTATGCCATCGTGCGCGCGAGCACCATGGAGATCGGCTACGTGGACAAGAAGCGCAAGATTGCCGGCGAGGACCGTATGCTCATTCCCGACGGTCTGCTGCAGTGCGATACGGGCGTGTCGGGCAAGGAAGTTATCGACACCGTTACGCGTGTGGTCGAGGAAGTAGCTGAGGAGCACGGTGCCAATACGGCCGTAGCGCTCGCTAAGGTTAAGGCTGCCGTTGCCGAGAAGGTCGAGGATGACGAGGAGCTGCCGCCTTGGGATATCGTCGATGAGGTCTTTGAGGACGAGCCGGTCATCAAGGAAAGCGTGCGCGCAGCACTGACCGAGGAGAAGGTTCCCGAGCGCGTTCCCGTGGAGCGCAAGCAGGTCGAGCGTGCGGCCGTGCGCAATCACAAGATCCGTACCGACACGGGTATCGAAATCAGCTTCCCGGCCGAGATGGGTTCGAACTCCGAGTACATCGAGTTCGTCAATGAGCCCAACGGCCTCATTTCCATCGAACTTAAAAACATCGGCAGCATCGAGAATAGATAAACTGCGCTTGGACGCTGCAGAAAAACAAAGGCCGAAGCTCCTTGGGGCCTCGGCCTTCTTGTTTAGGGCTGAATTGCCCCACAGGTTGAGCATAAGTCAGCGAAAACGCCCCTAAGCGAGCAAGGTGACGTGAAAGAGGAGGGCATTGACCTTCTGGTCATGCCCGACGATTGAACGTCAGATTGCCGCTTGGGGGCGTTTGCAGCGTCGGCTGGTTACGCGGTTTGGTAAAACCGCGTAACCCTACAGCTGGCGCAGGCCTTCCTCGAGACCGGTCTTGCTGTCGGTCTTCTCGTCGCGCATCTTGATGACGCGGGCGGGGACACCGGCCACGACGGCACCGGCGGGGACGTCCTCGACGCACACGGCGCCAGCGGCAACGACAGCGCCCTTGCCTACGCGCACGCCTTCCAGGACCACGGTGTTGGCGCCGATCATGACATCGTCCTCGATGATGACGGGCGTGGCGCTTGCGGGTTCAACGACGCCTGCCAACACGGTTCCAGCGCCGATGTGGCAGTTCTTGCCCACGGTGGCGCGGCCGCCCAGCACGGCGCCCATGTCGATCATGGAGCCCTCACCGATGACGGAGCCGATATTGATGATGGCACCCATCATGATGACGGCACGGTCGCCGATCTCGACGCGGTCGCGGATGATCGCGCCCGGCTCGATGCGGGCATTGATGCCCTTAAGGTCGAGCATAGGGACGGCGGAGTTGCGGCAGTCATTCTCGACGTCGTAGTAGTCGATGGAGTCGGCATTGGCATCGAGGATGGCCTTGAGCTCATCCCAGTCGCCAAAGACGGTCTTGCCACGACGGCCGCCGTAGACGTGCGCATCGCCCCAGGCAACCTTCATGCCCGGCTTTTCGCGCACGTACAGTTTGACGGGCGTTTTCTTGGGCGCGGTAGCGATGTAATTGATAATCTCCTGGGCATCCATCTCGGCTGCGTTACTCATATGCTGTTTCTCCTTTGCGTGGGTACGGTAGATAACTGGTTAGGCGAACATGACCTGGTCGAAGGTGTAGAAGCCAGGGTCGCGGACGACGAGCTTTTGAGCGGCGGCCAGGGCGCCGTTGACGAAGATCTGACGGCTCGTGGCGCGGTGGGTGAGCGTGACCTCCTCGTCCTGGCCAAAGAAACTCACTTCGTGGACGCCGGCGACAGTGCCACCGCGCAGCGAGTGCATGCCGATCTCCTTGGGATCGCGTGCGCCGCACATGCCCTCGCGTCCGTAGACGGGGTGGTAGCCTGTCTCGGGCTCGGCCTCGACTACGGCGTCGAGCAGCAGCTTGGCGGTACCGCTGGGGGCGTCGACCTTTTGGTTATGGTGCGTCTCGACGATTTCGCAGTCAAAGCCGGGCA
Organism: Collinsella sp.; assembly: GCA_048189345.1. GTDB lineage: Bacteria > Actinomycetota > Coriobacteriia > Coriobacteriales > Coriobacteriaceae > Collinsella. The sequence continues at coordinate 3,205 of DBEZGO010000078.1, read as the reverse complement.
ACTCGTGCGTGGCCTGGGCCACTAGATGACGCAGGGCTGCGATGCCGATGGAGTAATTGCCCGAGTGCATAACGCGGGTGTTCTGGCCCAGCTCACGCAGACGGTCCATCTGCTCGGGGGTGTAGCCTGTGGTGCCTGAGACCAATGCCGCGCCCGTGCGCTCGACATAGGCGACGACGGCATCGAAGGTCACGACGTTCGAGAAGTCGATAATCACATCGGCAGCCGGTGCGTTCTCGAGCTTGCTCAAATCGAAGCCAATCTGGGCCACGATATCAAAAACGGGTTGACCGGCGGCGTCGACAACGCCCTCGGCGGTGGTGCGGATGAGCGAGCCCATGCGGCCCGTTCCCATAATGACGGTCTTAATCAAGCAGACCAGCCCCCTTCAGAGCATCGGTAAGTGCAGAGCGCGTGTCGTCTGCCATGGGGCACAGCGGCATGCGGTAGTTTGCCTCGATCATACCCATCTGGGCGAGCGCCTCTTTGACGGGGATGGGGTTGACCTCACTAAAGAGGGCATTGATGAGCGGCTGGCCGGCAATCTGTATATCGCGGGCGCGCGCTACGTCGCCGTCCAGATAAGCGCGGCACATGTCATGTACGAGCTGCGGCTGCACATCGGCCCACACGCTGATGGTGCCCGAAGCACCCAGGCTCATGAGCGGTACGGTAAGCGCGTCCTCGCCCGAGTACATGCGGAAGTCGTCTGACAGCAGGTGGGCGATCTTGGCCGCGTAGGCGACGTTGCCCGAGGCCTCCTTAATACCCATGATGTTGGGGTGCGCGGCCAGGCGCTCTACGTTGCGCTCGCTGATACCGCAGCCGCAGCGGCCGGGGATGTTGTACAGGATGCAGGGGATGTCCACGGCATCGGCGACGGTCTTAAAGTGCTGATAGATACCCTCTTCGTTGGACTTGTTGTAGTAGGGGGTAATGAGCAGCAGGCCGTCGGCTCCCAAGCCCTGGTAAGTAAGCGACTTGGTGAGCATGGTCTGCGTGGAGTTGGAGCCCGAGCCGGCAATGACGGGGACGCGTCCTGCAACATGCTTGACCACGGCGGCGACGACGGAGTTGTCCTCGTCGTCGGTCATCGTGGCGCTCTCGCCGGTGGTGCCCAGGGTGAGGATGGCGTCGGTGCCGTTTTGCAGGTGGAAATCGATAAGGCGCTCGAGTGCGTCAAAGTCGACACTGCCATCCTTTTTAAACGGCGTGACGAGGGCGACGATTGAGCCCTCGAGATTGCGGATGTCCATGTTCTTCTCCTTCGCGTCCGCGATCTGGATGCGTTTGTTCCATTGGGCGGCGACTGCCAGGCGCTCGTCTTGGGCGCGACGGCGGGCACTTTCGGCGCGCGACTTGGCCAGCAGCTCTCGGCCGCTCGGCAGCACGTCGAGCGTGGCAAAGTAATCGCCCGGGCGCTCGGCGCGGCGGATGAGGTCGGCTGAGCCATCGGGGCGCAACAGGACCTCGGCGGAGCGCAGGCGTCCATTGTAGTTGTAGCCCATGGAGTAGCCATGCGCGCCGGTATCGTGGATCACAAGCAGGTCGCCCATGTCGATATGCGGCAGCTCGCGATCGATGGCGAACTTGTCGTTGTTCTCGCACAGATTGCCCGTGATGTCGTAGGTGTCCGTGACGGGCGCTGTGGTCTTGTCGTCGCCACCCGGCTGGCCCATCACCGTAATGTGGTGGTAGGCGCCATACATGGCAGGACGAATCAGATCGACGGCGCTTGCGTCCACGCCGATATAGTCCTTGTAGATCTGCTTCTCGTGGATGGCCTTGGTGACCAGGCAGCCGTAGGGGCCCATCATAAAGCGACCCATCTCGGTGCAGATCGCCACATCGCCCATGCCGGCGGGAACCAAGATCTCGTCGTATGCCGCGTGTACTCCCTCGCCGATGGCGTGAATGTCGTTGGCCTGCTGCTCGGGCAGATAGGGGATGCCGACGCCGCCGGACAGATTGATGAAGGCGACATGTGCGCCGGTCTCGCGCTCCAGGCGCACGGCAAGCTCAAAGAGGATGCGCGCGAGCTTGGGGTAGTAGTCGTTGGTGACGGTGTTGCTGGCAAGGAATGCGTGGATGCCAAAGTCCTCGGCGCCCTTGGCCTTGAGCATGCGGAACGCCTCGAAGAGCTGCTCGGTGGTCATGCCGTACTTGGAGTCGCCGGGGTTATCCATGATGCCGTTGGAGAGTTGGAACAGGCCGCCTGGATTAAAGCGGCAGCTGACCGTTTTGGGGATGGGCCCCGCAACACGCTCAAAGAACTCGATGTGGCTGATGTCGTCAAAGTTGACGATGGCACCCAGCTTGTCGGCGAGCTCAAAGTCGGCAGCCGGCGTGTCGTTGGAAGAGAACATGATGTCGTGTCCCGTGATGCCCAGCGAGCGGGCGATCATGAGCTCGGTATAGCTCGAGCAATCGCAGCCGCAGCCGTATTCGTTGAGAATGGAGATGAGCGCCGGGTTGGGGTTGGCCTTGACGGCAAAGTATTCCTTAAAGCCCGGGTTCCATGCAAAGGCGTCGCGCACTTCTTGCATGTTGCGGCGGATGCCCGCCTCGTCGTATAGATGAAACGGCGTGGGGAACTGCTCGACGATATGCTCGAGTGTCTTCTTGTCCACAAACGGCTGCTTGGCCGCATATGCCTCGTTGGGGGTCAATGCCATGTCCCGTAAACCTCGCTATCCAGACGGCGCCATCTGCGCATCGAATCCGCATAGCGTGGACCCAATGTCCGGATAGCGCTCCCGCATTGCTGCAGACAGTCCTGTGGGTGTTTCCCACAGGCCCACCAGGTTGTTCGTGCCCGAAAAACCCAGTTCGGCGGGTTTCGCCTCCCCACGGGGTCAAAGCCTGCCGGCTCGCCCGCGGCTCTTCGTGCCCGCGCCTCTATCAAGTGGTAAAGACCCTATCACGTTGCACTTTACCAAACAAGAGTATTCGTATATAACGTTTAAAAAATGCAGCAATATGCTGGAAACATGTGTGCCACAATCCTGTATCACAATAAGTTGCAACAGATGTGCCTCATGAAGGGATTCTCTATGACCGAGCTCCAAGAACTCCGTCGCTATCGCCGCGATCTCCATCGCATTCCGGAGCTCGATTTCGATCTTCCGCAGACTATCGCCTATATCGAGGGCGTGCTGGCACCGCTCACCTGCGAAGTGACCCATCCGTGCCCCAGCTGCGTCTG
>DBEZGO010000077.1:0-5251 GCA_048189345.1 Collinsella sp. | reverse complement strand
AGGTCGTACGCCAGACGGCACGGCTGCGTGCAGTCGCCGCGCATCGCCGAGCGCCCACGCCGCAGGGCCGAGAACTCGCACGCCCCCGAATAGCCGATGCAAATCGCACCGTGGCAGAATACCTCGATGGGCACGCCCGTGGCACATAGCGCCGCAATCTCGTCGACCGTCAGCTCGCGTGCCGTCGTCACGCGCTCGACCCCCAGCTCATCGGCGGCAAGCCGCACGGCACCCTCGCTATGAGCGCCCGCCTGCGTGGACAGGTGAATCTCGACCCCGGGAATCGCCGCGCGCAGCGCGCAGGCCAACCCGGCATCGGCGACAATCAGAGCATCGGCGCCCAGCTCCAGTGCATGAGCTCCCAACGCCACCGCGTCGGACAACTCATCGTCAAACACGAACACGTTGAGCGTTACGTACACACGCACGCCATGGGCATGCGCCACGGCGCAGCCGCGCGCAAACTCGTTATCCGTAAAGCCATGGGCGCTCACACGGGCGTTAAAGCCGCCCAACCCCGCATAGATGGCATCGGCACCCGCGGCGATGGCCGCAAGCATCTGGTCGAGTCCGCCCGCCGGCGCCAGCAGCTCGGGCAGCGGCGCACCGGCAGCATCCAATCCAGTCTCGTATTGTCCGCTCGGCCCCATCGTCCGAATCGCCATCGACAAACTCCTTACCAAGGTATGCATTCACTCTGAAAAATGCCGTCTTCCAGCATACACGAGGCCTCGCGCGCCCCGTTTGGTTTATCGTGTAATAACTTATGTCCATCCTGCCCCGACGGCACATCCACCGTCCGGCACGACATACCTGGAGGTCAATATATGGGTCCTCGCCAACGACAGGGACGCAGCCGTTCAAAGACGCATGCTCTGCCCATAATCCTGCTCTCGTTTTTGGGCTTTCTGCTGATTGCGGGCGTGGCATTTGGCATCGGCATGGTCGGCAACGTCAACCGCTGGCTGTCCGATCTGCCCGACTACACCGACGCCAACGCGTATCTGGTGAGCGAGCCCACCGAGATCGTCGACTGCAACGGCAACAAGATCGCGAGCTTCTACACGCAAAACCGCAAGTCCATCACCAAGGACGAGGTCTCCCCCTACGTGCTGCAGGGCACCGTTGACGTCGAGGACGAGCGCTTCTACGAGCACGGCGGTATCGACCTGTGGGGTATCGCGCGTGCTGCGGTGGCAACCCTCGGCGGCGGGCACGAAGGCGCCTCGACGATCACCCAGCAGCTTGTGCGCAACACCATCCTGCAGGAGGAGCAATTCGACTCGACCATTGAGCGTAAGGTGCGCGAGGCCTACATCGCCATCAAGATGGAGGACATGTACTCCAAAGACGAGATCCTCATGATGTACCTCAACACCATCTATTACGGCCACGGCGCCTACGGCATCGAGGCCGCAGCCGAGACCTATCTGTCCAAGAGCGCCGCCGACCTCACCCTGAGCGAGGCCGCGCTACTCATCGGCCTTCCCAACTCGCCTTCGCAGTACGACCCCACGGTCAATCCCGATCTGGCACTGTCTCGCCGCAACAAGGTTCTCGACAACATGCTGCGCCTGGGCCACATCACCCAGGAGGAGCACGATGCCGCACAGGCCGAGCCCATCACCCTCAATGTGACCGAAATCTCGGGCAGCGGCGTCGACGTATACTCGCAGCCCTACTTTGTCTCCTACGTCAAGCAGCTGCTGGAGCAGGAGTTCTCGACCGACGTGCTCTTTAAGGGCGGCCTGACCGTCAAGACCACCATCGACCCCACGATGCAGCAGGTGGCAGAGAATGCCGTCCGCGAGCAGCTCGACACGCTCTCGCTTGACGGCCTGGACATGGGCATGGTCGTCGTCGACCCCAAGACCGGCTACATCAAGTGCATGGTGGGCGGCTACGACTACAACGCCGACGAGAACCACGTAAACCATGCCACGGCCAAGCGTCCCGTCGGCTCCACCTTTAAGGCCTTTACGCTGGCAACTGCCATCCAAAACGGCATGAACCCCAACGTCACCCTCAACTGCAACTCGCCGCTCAAGGCCAAGGGCACCACGACCGAGGTCCAAAATTACGCCAACCAGAGCTACGGCAACATCACGCTTAAGCAGGCGACGGCATACTCCTCCAACACCGGCTACATCCAGGTGGCGGAAGCCGTCGGCAACAGCAAGATCATCTCGCTCGTCAAAAAGCTCGGCATCGACCCCGCCAAGGACAACATCGAGGACGTTCCCGTCATGACGCTCGGCACCGGCTCGATCTCGCCACTCGAGATGGCCGCCGCCTACGCGACGTTTGCCAACGGCGGCTACTATCGCCAGCCGATCGCCATCACCGAGATTGATTCTCGTACCGGTTCGGTGCTGTACCAGCACACCGACAATCCCTCACAGGTGCTTACCGAGGGCGAGGCCGCCGCGGTCACCGATGTTCTGTCCGGCGTCATGAAGGGCAGCGGTACGGGTGCTGCCGGCGCCCTGAGTGTCAACCAGCCCTATGCCGGCAAGACGGGCACCACCGACAACACCACCAACCTTTGGTTCTGCGGCTATACCCCGCAGCTGGCGTGCGCCCTGTGGACCGGCTATTCCGCGGGCGAGATCCCCATCCAAAAGTACGGCACGGACCTGCTGGGCGACAGCACCAACCTGCCTGTCTTTAAGCGGTTTATGAACACCGTTCTGACCGGTACCGAGCGCGAGGAGTTTGCGACCGGAACGGCGCCCACCTACAAGAACAACAGCGTCTGGAAGTTCTACGGCACCAACAACACCAAGAAGTCGGAGAACGACGACAAGGACGAGGACGAAGAGGAAGAGGAAACCACCACAACAACTACCACGACGACCACGACCACCGAGACCACGGGCGGCGACACCACCGGCGGCACCGGTACGACCGGTGGCTCGACGGGCGGCTCCACTGGTGGCTCGACCGGCGGCGATGGCGGCACGCCTACGCCTACGCCCACTCCCGACCCCTCGCCCACGCCTGACGATACGGTCGGCTAGAAATCATCCGGCCATAAGCAACAAGGCCCCCGAGCAGCTTATTGAACTGCTCGGGGGCCTTTTAGTTTGAAACGACCAGGCGGGCGGTCTTTATACCGGCAAACAAAAGGGGGTACCGACCAACGTCGATACCCCCTTACAAGCCACTATGTCACGCACACAGTGCCGAGCGCACGACTTGCACGCCTACTTGCGAGAATTGCTCAGCTTATTGATCAGCGCCTCAAGACGCTCGCCGTCCTCGGCCGTCTGGGCAATAACCAAAATCGTATCGTTGCCGGCAAGCGAGCCAAGCACATCGGGCAACTCTGCCGCATCAACAGCGGCGGCGATGCCGGAAGCCGTGCCAGGCTGAGCCTTGATCATAACCAGATTATCGGTGCGCAGAACGCCCGTTACGAGCTCGGAAACCATACGCTGCAGGTGCAGGTCCTCTGCCAGAACATAGATGCCCTCAGGGAGCTTACGCAGCCCCATATCGGCAATATCGCGAGAGACAGTCGCCTGCGTGCAATCAAAGCCCATAGCGCGGAGCTCATCGACCAGCACGCGCTGCGTGCGGACGTCCTTATTGCGCACAATATCTCTAATGGCATCCTGGCGCCCATTGCGTTTTTTAGCCATACAAACCCTCTCTCCAAAAGATGGCGGAGACAATCAATCAGTGATTGAATAGTTTAACGCTATTTGAAGGCTTTTGTGTATAAGAACGCATTTCGAAACAATTCTATGCAAGTTTATTTCGAAATGAGCCGTTTAGGCGGTTTTTGCGCCCGTCCGGTTAAGAAAAGCTGCCAGATGCGTACACATCACGCAGCGCGCGGGCTTGGCGCTGGCGATCGGCCCAAACAACAGACCGAGCCCCCGATGGTTATCCTTGAGCGCGGCGACCATCTGACGGGTTCGAGGCGCATCGAGCATATCACGCATGCGGGCGGAACGCTCGATTGACGAGACCCCATGCGGGCTCAGACACAAATTCTCGATGCAGGCGACCAGTCCGGCAAAGTAGAACTTTTGGCTTGCCAGCTTGAGCCGACCACCGCTGTCTGCTTCCGAGAGTGAGTCCGCAAGCTCGTCGAGCGCTCGAGTGTCATCGGATACCTTGGCATACATGGTGGGATCAAAGGCATCTGTAAGTTTAGGTGCCGCCGTGTGGAAACAAGCATCGCCGCAGCCGGACACGCATCGTGTCTGCGAAAGCGCGCATGCCATAAACCCAACTGTGCGAAACACCTTGTCGCACAAAAGGCATGCTTCAAACAGCGAGCGGCTGTACATCACACCAGAGGTCTGAACGACTAGGCCGCCTAAAATCAACTGAGGCAGCCCGGCCACCATCGAAGATTTGCTATCAATGGAAATATGAGCAGCATCCAAGACGCGCGAATGGCGCTCTCGATGTGCATCATAGCGGTCGAGCGACACCGTGGGGAGCACTATGTCTGCCGTAGTATCGCACGCGATATTGACCATCTTGGAAAGGGACTGCGGAGCAAACCACTCATCGGCGTTCATAGCGATGATTTGAGAGCCGCGCGAGGCAGCAAAACCGGCACGAAGACAAGCGCCGCGCTTCGCGTCCTCGACGTCAATCAAATCAATATGAATGTCCCTGTCGGCAGCAACTTGAAGCGAATGGCGCACACCGGGCGCAGCATCGCGACAGACAACGACAATCTGCAAATCGTAGAGGTCTTGGTTCTGGATACTCTCGAGCGCACGCATCGCATAGCTGGGCGAACCTTCTACCACAAGGATCACCGAAAGTCGCGGATGCGAGCCACGTCGAACCAAGTTATCCGTCCTCTCGACAGCAGTGAATCAAACTGTCGTTCATGGTACACCCCGGCAATAAAAGCAATGAGACACCGGTTGTATTGCACGCCAAGAACAGATGTTGCACACGCGCAGCCCACAGATGACAGGTGCCGACGCACGACGCGCCGAGCCCTCCCCTAGTCGAGCACGACAAGCTCGGCGGGATCGTAATCCACGCCCATAAACGTAAGGCCGCAGGCAGGAGCCGTGGGGCCCGCAGCGGTACGGTCGCAAGCATCGATGACCTCGCGCATCCACTCGGGTTCACGGCGATGCATGCCAATCTCGACAAGCGTGCCCACGATCGTGCGGACCATCGAATGCAGAAACGCATTGCCCTCGATGGTAAACGTCAGGATGTCCTCGCCAAACGCAACCTCATGGCCAAACTCGGCACGCATCACGCAGCG
>DBEZGO010000076.1:0-14744 GCA_048189345.1 Collinsella sp. | reverse complement strand
CGCGGCGCCGTGGTACCATAGCCGAGTTTGTTGTCTTGGTCGGAAACCAAGACGCCTTATGCGCTGATCGGTAACCAGCGCCTGACCAATAAGGAGTCCTACCATGAAGCAGGGTATCCATCCCCAGTATGTCGAGTGCACGGTGACGTGCTCCTGCGGCAACACCTTCAAGACGCACGCTACCGTGTCCGAGATGAAGGTCGAGCTTTGCAACGAGTGCCACCCGTTCTACACCGGCCAGCAGAAGTTCGTCGACACCGGTGGACGCGTCCAGCGCTTCGCCGACAAGTTCGGTGGCGCCGCTGCCGCCCAGCTCAAGAAGGCCGAGGAGGCCAAGGCTGCCAAGGCCGCCAAGGCTGCTGAGGCCGAGGCTGCTCGCAAGGCCGCCGCTGAGGCTAAGGCTGCCGAGAAGGCTAAGCGTGCTGCTAAGTTTGCCGAGGAGGCTGCCAAGCAGGCCGCCGAGGCTCCCGCAGAGGCTCCCGTCGAGGAGGCCGCTGCCGAGGCCGAGACCACCGAGGCTGCTGAGTAAATAGCTCGCCGCGGAAGCACTCGCATTCATGGCATAAGGGCCGTGCATCCGTTTGGGTGCGCGGCCCTTTTCTTTTTATTGGTGCAAACCAACCTGCCCCCATTGCACCAAATGGCAGAGAGACGGCGTTTGCTCAGATAAAACCTGCCAAAATAAACCTGTTCCATTGCGGCAGGTTGGTCATAGTTATTACGTGGCGGTCGAGGTCGACCGTATAGGCCGCGCCTTGTTTGGCTAAAGTACAATCATCTGTGTTTAACTCGCCCGCAGCTGCACGGCGTGGGCGATGGCCAAAAAGGAAAACCACATGGGATTCATGTCAAAGCTGCTGTCCTTTGGATCCGATAAGGACCTTAAGCGCTACTACAAGATCGTCGACCAGATCAACGGTCTTGAGCCCCAGTTTGAGAAGATGACCGAGGAGGAACTCCGCGGCCAGACCGATAAGTTCCGCGAGCGTTACGCCAACGGTGAGTCGCTCGACGACATGCTCCCCGAGGCCTTTGCCACCGTGCGTGAGGCTTCCAAGCGCACCATGGGTATGCGCCACTTTGACGTGCAGCTCATTGGCGCCATGGCGCTGCACGAGGGCCACATCGCCGAGATGAAGACCGGCGAAGGTAAGACCCTCGTCTCCACGTTGGCCGGCTACCTCAACGCTATCGCCGGCAAGGGCGTGCATGTCGTTACCGTCAACGATTACCTGGCAAAGCGCGACTCCGAGTGGATGGGCCGCATCTACAAGTACCTGGGAATGACCGTCGGTCTGCTCCAGAACAACATGCCGCTCGAGCTCAAGCGTCCGGCCTACCAGGCAGACGTCACCTACGGCACCAACTCCGAGTTCGGTTTCGACTACCTGCGCGACAACATGGTCACCCGCCCCGAGCAGCGCGTGCAGCGCGGCCACAACTACGCCATCGTCGACGAGGTCGACTCCATCCTGATCGATGAGGCTCGCACCCCGCTGATTATCTCGGGCGCCGGCACCAAGTCCGCCAGCACCTATAAGGACTTCGCGCGCGCCGTGCGCGGCCTGGAGCGCGGTGAGGACGTGTCGCACGACATGCTCACCGCCACCGAGGACGTCGAGCCCACGGGCGACTACGTCATGGACGAGGCTAAGCACACCATCGCCGCCACCGAGCGCGGCCTTAAGAAGATCGAGCGCCGCCTGGGCATCGATGACATCTATGCCGACCTCTCGGGCCAGCTGGTCAACCACCTGCAGCAGGCGCTGAAGGCCCAGTACATGTTCCACCGCGACAAGCAATACGTGGTCACCAACGGCGAGGTCAAGATCGTCGACGAGTTCACCGGCCGCATCATGGAAGGCCGCCGCTACTCCGAGGGCCTGCATCAGGCCATCGAGGCCAAAGAGGGCGTGCTCGTGCGCGAGGAGAACCAGACGCTGGCCACCATCACCCTGCAGAACTACTTCCGTCTGTATGACAAGCTCTCCGGCATGACCGGTACGGCACTCACCGAGGACGCCGAGTTTCGCGAGATCTACAAGCTGCCCGTCGAGGTCATCCCCTCCAACAAGCCCGTGCAGCGCGTGGACCACGAGGACTTGGTGTACCGCACCATCCAGGCCAAGTACAACGCCGTTGCCGACGACGTCGAGCGACGTCACGCCAAGGGCCAGCCGGTCCTGGTGGGCACCGTCTCCATCGAAAGCTCCGAGAAGCTGTCGGCCGCCCTTACCAAGCGTGGCATCGCGCACGAGGTCCTCAACGCCAAGCATCACGAGCGCGAGGCTCATATCGTTGCCCAGGCCGGACGCTACGGCGCCGTGACCATCGCCACCAACATGGCCGGTCGTGGTACCGACATCCTGCTGGGCGGCAATCCCGACGAGCTGGTGCGCGAGCGCCTTGAGTACGAGGGCCTGACCATGGAGGACGTGACGCCCGAGCAGCTCGAGCAGTTTAACGCCGAGGCCAAGGAGACCTGCAAGGCTGAGCGCGAGCGCGTGCTTGCCGCTGGCGGCCTGACCGTCATCGGCACCGAGCGCCACGAGTCCCGTCGTATCGACAACCAGCTGCGCGGCCGCTCCGGCCGTCAGGGCGATCCGGGCGAGACCCAGTTCTACCTGTCGCTCGAGGACGACCTCATGCGCCTGTTCGGCGGCGACAAGATGGACCGCGTCTCCAAGATGATGGTCACGGCCGACATGGGCGACGACATGCCCATCCAGCACAAGATCATCTCTAAGGCCGTCGAGAGCGCCCAGCACAAGGTCGAGAGCATCAACTTCTCCATGCGCAAGAGCGTCCTTGAGTACGACGACGTTATGAACAAGCAGCGCCAGGTCATTTACGCTGAGCGCAATAAGATTCTGGACGGCAAGGACCTGACCGACCACATCACCGAGGTCATGCACGACACCGTGTACCGCTGCGTGCAGGAGTTCTGCACCAAGGACAGTCACGATGGCGAGCGCGACCTGGAGGGCCTGCGCAAGTGGGTTGTGGAGCTCACCGGCCACATCGATACGCCGAAGTTCCCCGACGAGGATTATGAGGCCCTGGCTGCCGATGTCCTGGCTTACGTAGAGAAGTGCTACAACATGAAGGCCGAGCGCTTGGGCGAGGACCTGATGCGCGAGCTCAACACCCAGGTCATGCTGCGCGTCATCGATACCCGCTGGATGAACTACCTGCAGGAGATGGACTACCTCAAGACCGGCATCGGCCTGCGCGGCTTTGGCCAGCGCGACCCGCTGGTCGAGTACAAGACCGAGGCCTACGGCGCGTTCCAGATACTCGTCGACACCATGTACGAGGATTACCTGCGCACGGTTCTGCGCATCGAGATCAAGGCTGCCCCGCGTGCCGTGGAGCACAAGGAGGAGCCCACGCTCGAGGGTGCGCACTTCTCCGGTCCTGCCGAGGTCGATGGTGACAACGGCGACTCGGTGCTGCGCAAACAGGCGCAAGTGCAGGCCCGCACGGCTGTCCAGGGTGGTCCGGCTGCCGTCAACAACGGTGGCAAGGTGACCACCTATCGCAAGTCCGAGAGCGACGATCCGTACGTCAACGTGGGCCGCAACGACCCGTGCCCCTGCGGTAGCGGCAAGAAGTTTAAGTACTGCCACGGCAGGAATCGTTAATGGCTGAGGCTTTAGAGGTAACGCCCGCCGAGCTGGACGCGTTTGCGGACCGGCTCGGCGAGGTCGAGTCGTATCTCCACTTGGACGAAAAGCGCACGCGCGTGACCGAGCTCGAGGCCAAAAGCGTGGCCCCCGGCTTTTGGGATGACGCCGACGCCGCCCGTGCCACCATGGAGGAAATCGCGCGCACCAAGGAAGATATCGCTGCCGTGGACAACGCGCGCGGCGAGCTTTCCGATGCCCGCGCCGCTCTGGAGCTTGCCGAGGAGATGGGGGATGACCCCGACGCCGCTGCCCTTCGCGAGGAGGCTACAGCCACGGCAGAACGCCTGGCCCGCGCCATCGATGAGCTTGAGCTTTCGAGCTGGTTCACCGGTGAGTTCGATCACGGTGATGCCATTGTGACCATCAAGCCTGGACAGGGTGGTCTGGAGGCCCAGGACTGGACCTTCATGCTTTTTAAGATGTACATGAAGTACTGCCAGCGTCGCGGCTGGAAAGTCACCATCAACGATTGTCCCGCGGCCGAGGTTATCGGCATCGACCGCGCGACCTTTACTGTCGAAGGCAAGGATGCCTTTGGCATGCTTCGTGCCGAGGCCGGCGTTCACCGCCTGGTGCGCATTAGCCCCACCGACGACAAGAAGCGCCGCCAGACCACGTTTGCCGGCGTCGAGGTCATCCCCGTGCTACCCGATGATATCGACATCGAGATCAGTCCCGACGACATTCGCGTCGACGTGTACCATGCAAGCGGTCCGGGCGGCCAAGGTGTCAACACCACCGACTCCGCCGTGCGCGTGACGCATTTCCCCAGCGGCATTGTGGTGACCTGCCAAAACGAGCGTAGCCAGATCCAGAACAAGGCCGCGTGCATGCAGATCCTCAAGGCTCGCCTGTACGAGATTGAGCTCGAGAAGCGTGCCGAGGCGCTCGATGAGATTCGCGGACCCAAGACCACGATCGGTTTTGGCAACCAGATTCGCAGCTACGTGCTCTACCCGTACCAGATGGTCAAGGATCTGCGCTCGGGTGTGGAGACCAGCAATGTCGAGGCCGTTCTTGACGATGGCGACCTGGACCCGTTTGTTATTGGCTACCATCGCTGGGCCACCGGCAATGCCGATGCAGAAGGCTCGGAGGTATAAAACATCGGGCGGCTTCAAGCCGATGCTAAGCCCAACGGTTGGACGGGTTTGTATCCAGAATTAACCCTGCGCAGGGGTGGTTTTTGTTCGGCGAATCGGTAGAATCGAATACAGCAAGAAGTTCGAAGCGCATCCGTTTGGGTGCGCTTTTTTGAGGGAGGTAGCATGGCATATCGTCTGGACATCAAGCGCATTCTTTCGATGAACTTCTTTCACGATCTGCCCCAGATTATGTTGGGGTGCGCTCTGGCCGCTATCGCGACGGACCTGTTTTTGATTCCCAACGGCCTTGCTGCCGGTGGCGTCACAGGCCTTGCGACTATCATCCAGGCCCTCGGTGCGGCGCGAGGCGTGTCGCTTCCCGTCGGTATCCAGACCATTGTGATGAATGCCTTGCTGTTACTGGTCGTCATGCGCGAGGGCGGCATGTTCTACGTGGTGCAGACGGCGACGGGCTTTGTGCTGCTGGGCTTCTTTACCGACCTGTTCGCCCCGTTTGTAGCACCTCTGGCGCATGCGGACCTGATGCTTCCCGCTATGTGGGGCGGCATTATCACGGGCATCGGTTACGGCATGGTGTTGCGCGCCGGCGCCAACACCGGCGGCTCGGACACGATTGGCCAAATCATCTCGCGTAACACCTCGCTGCCGGTGGGCTCGACCGTCATGGCAATCGACGTTGCCGTATGTGCGGCATCGGCTCCGGTCTTTTCAATCGAAAACGCACTATATGCAGGCCTTTCGATGGTCATTAGCGGCTTCGTGATCGATGCCGTGGTCGATGGCGGCAATAAGCGTCGTATGGTACTCATCATCTCGGACAATTTCCCCGATATCGCGGCCGATATCATGTATGGTCTGGGACGCGGCTGCACCAAGTTTAGGGCGACTGGCATGTACTCGGGTGCCGAGAAGCCGGTGATCATGGTCATTGTGAGCCGCCGCGAGCTCAATACGCTCAAGACGATCGTGCGCGAGCGCGATCCTCATGCCATCGTGACGGTTGCCGACGTTACGGAAACCTTCGGTGAGGGCTTCAAGGACATTAACGCGTAGGCCGAATTTCGGTTTGCGGACATGATCCGTTTCCCCCCGTCCCCAAGGGATCAGGTGATCCGTAGGGGACGGGGGAAACGGATCATTTTTGTGCCGGGGCGAGCGGTAGCCACCGCGTCCAAAAGACGTTCACATTGATAAACCGTTTCATCAGCGGGTCTGCCTGCTAAATTGCTCAAATAATGATAAAAAGTCTGGTAAAGCCATCGGTTTCCAGCATAATGAATGACGTACGTGCATCGCGGCTGTGTTGGGACGACCTTCTGTGCCGTGCGCATTTTGTCTAATGAGGATGAAAGGAAGGCACAATGAGCGACGAAGAGCTCAAAAAGGTTGCCAACGAGGTAAGGAAGGGCATCGTCACCGGCGTGCACGCTGCCAAGTCCGGCCATCCGGGCGGTTCGCTCGGCGCTGCCGACATCATGACCTATCTGTACTTTGAGGAAATGAACGTCGACCCGGCCGATCCCCGCAAGGCCGACCGCGACCGCTTTGTGCTCTCCAAGGGCCACTGCGCTCCGGGTCTGTACGCCGTGCTCGCCGAGCGCGGGTTCTTCCCCAAGGAGGACCTCGAGACGCTGCGCCATATCGGTAGCCATCTGCAGGGCCACCCCAACATGAACGACACCCCGGGTGTCGATATGTCCACCGGCTCACTGGGCCAGGGCATCTCCGCCGCCGTGGGCATGGCCGTTGCCGCCAAGCACTGGGGCGATACTTACCGCACGTACGCCCTGCTGGGCGATGGCGAGAGCGAGGAGGGCCAGGTCTGGGAGGCCGCCATGTTCGCCGGCAACCAGCAGCTCGATAACCTCTGCGTGATCGTCGACCACAACGGTCTGCAGATCGACGGCCCCGTCGAGGAGGTCAACGACCCCATGCCGCTCGCTGACAAGTTCCGTGCCTTTAAGTTCCATGTGGTGGAGCTCGCCGACGGCAACGATTTCGACCAGATTCGCGCTGCCTTTGCCGAGGCTCGCGCCACTAAGGGGCAGCCGACTGCCATTATCGCGGAGACCACAAAGGGCAAGGGCGTCTCCTTTATGGAGAACCAGGTTGGTTGGCACGGCAAGGCCCCCAACGATGAACAGTTTGAGCAGGCCATGGCAGAGCTCACGGCCGCCGGAGAGGAGCTCTAGGATGGCAGACGTCAAGAAAATCGCCACGCGCGTAAGCTACGGCGAGGCCCTCGTCGAGCTCGCCAACGAGCACGATGACTTTGTGGTCCTCGACGCCGACCTGGCCGCCGCCACGCAGACCGGCAAGTTTAAGGCCGCCTGCCCCGATCGCTTCTTCGATGTGGGTATCGCCGAGAGCAACCTGATGGGTGTTGCCGCTGGTATCGCAACCACCGGTCGCGTTGCCTTCGCGAGCACCTTTGCCATGTTCGCTGCCGGCCGCGCCTTTGAGCAGGTCCGTAACTCCATCGGCTACCCGCACCTCAACGTTAAGATCGGTGCCACGCACGCCGGTATCTCGGTGGGCGAGGATGGCGCCACGCACCAGTGCTGCGAGGATATCGCCCTCATGCGCGTCATCCCCGGCATGACTGTGATCGTTCCTGCCGACGACATCGAGGCCCGCGCCGTGACGCGCGCCGCCTACGAGTGCGACGGCCCCGTGTACATGCGCTTCGCCCGCTTGGCCTCGCCGGTTATCAACGACCCCGAGACCTATAAGTTCGAGTTGGGTAAGGGCATTGTCATGCGCGAGGGCGCCGATGTGACCATCATCGCCTGCGGCCTGATGGTCGGCGAGGCTCTCGAGGCTGCCGAGCAGCTCGCTGCCGAGGGTATCGACGCCGAGGTCATCAACATGCACACCATCAAGCCCATCGATGCCGACCTGATCGTCAAGAGCGCCACCAAGACCGGCCACGTCGTGACCGTCGAGGAGCACTCTGTGATCGGTGGCCTGGGCAGCGCCGTTGCCGACGTCCTGTGCGAGCAGTGCCCGACGCCGCTCAAGAAGATCGGCGTCAACGACACCTTCGGTGAGTCTGGCCCGGGCGCCGAGCTCCTGCACAAGTACGGCCTGGACGCCGCCAACATCGTGGCGACCACCAAGGAGTTCTTGGCATAAGGCAAGACGGATCTCAAGGACTGCTTCGCCAGAACTATAAAGCTGCTTCGGCCAGTACTATAGAAACCCGGTAGGGGCGCTCTCTTGGAGAGCGCCCCTGTTTCAGTTGCGGTGAAATAAGGATTGATTAGGGCTTTTAACTGCTAAAACAGTCCCTATTTCACCGCAACTTCTAAAGAGGCCGTATCAAGTAGGATTTCTATTGGGATAAGGGCCCATCCCAACAAAGCGCAATTCAGACCCTCCCAAGCATGCATTTGCTGCACCTAATAGAAACGCGGCGACCCCTTAGTTACCGCAGGCCGGGCACAGGGTTACTCTCCAAATCTTTCCGCAGGACGGAGGAGCCCCTGCCGCGCGAAGCGCGCAGCGGGGGCTCCGACATGTCCGAGGACGATTTGGAGAGTAACCCTGCGCCCGGCCGGTGAGACCCAAACCTCGCCATGCTTCTTATGTGCAGTAAAGCTAATGCTGCTAAAATACAAAGCGCTCATGTAGTTTAAACGCACGACGATAAGGAGCACCAGTGGGTAACCACTTCCGTACCTCCGGTGCGGGCGATGATGCCCCCAAGACGCAGACAGGCGTCCAGGGCAGTCGTTTCGCCACTCCGGATTCAGAGGGCCAGCCTGTTGCTCAGGCCCCCGCTCAGCCGGCAGATCAGGCACAGCCGGCATCCGATCCCTTTGCCTACAATCCCACCAGCGATGTCGCGCTTTCCGGCACGGCGGGTTTTGAGCCCGTTCAGGCCGTGACCGCTCGCGTGGAGCAGCCTCAGGCTGGCGCCGCCACGCCGCAGCCTACCATGGCCGGCATTCCCGACCCCATGGCCCCTGCGACGCCGGTTCCTCAGCCTGCGCAGTCCGGTCTCTTTGCCGCTATTCCCGATCCCACGCAGCCTGCTGCCCCGGTGGTCGAGAGCGATCAGGCAGCCGAGGTCGCAAGCCTCGATAACGCGCTCAACAACCCCGATTTTACGTCGGTGTTTGCGCCCATCGATCCGCAGGCCAGCCGCAAGAAGATGGCCAAGCAGGCCGGTGTCGAGCCCGTCATCCTTATGGAGCATGTCACCAAGATCTATCCGGCACAGCCCAACAAGCCTGCACTCGACGACATCAACATCGAGATCTATCCGGGCGAGTTCGTCTTCCTGGTCGGTCACTCCGGCTCGGGTAAGACCACGCTGCTGTCGACGCTCAACCGCGACGTCAAGCCGACGAGCGGTCGCATCCTGGTTGCCGGTCAGGACCTCATGAAGATCAAGAACCGCAAGGTTCCGTTCCTGCGCCGCCAGATTGGCGCCGTGTTCCAGGACTTTAAGCTCCTGCCGCAAAAAACCGCCTACGAAAACGTGGCGTTTGCTCTGCAGTGCATCGGCAAGCCCAAGGGCGTCATCCGCAGCCAGGTGCCCGAGGTGCTGCGTCTGGTCGGTCTGGCCGATCAGATGGACTCGCTGCCCGACCAGCTTTCCGGTGGCGAGCAGCAGCGCGTTGCCGTCGCCCGCGCTATGGTCAACCGTCCGCCGCTGCTGATCTGCGACGAGCCCACGGGTAACCTCGACCCGGCGATCTCGCTGGGCATCATGAAGCTGCTCGAGCGCATTAACCGCACCGGCACCACCGTGATCGTCGCCACGCACGACCGCGAGATGGTCGATAGCATGCACCGTCGCGTGATCGCCCTCGAGGGCGGCCACGTTATCCGCGACCAGGAGAGGGGAGGTTACGGCAACTATGGCACCAACTAACGTGGGCTACTCCTTCAAAGAGGCAATCAGCCACTTCTTCCGTAACTGGACTACCTCGCTCGGCGCCGTCATCACGATCTTCCTTTCGCTGTTTATCATCGCCCTGTTTATCATGGGCTCCGCGATGCTGAACTCCGTGATCGGCACCGTCGAGGATCAGGTTGTCATCAACGCGTTCATTAGCGATGACGCCGATCAGGCCGATGTTCAGGCTTTTGAGGCCGAGCTTAAGACGTGGAATAACGTCAAGTCCGTGACCTATAAGGACAAGGACGACGCGCTGGCCGAGTATACGAGCAAGATGTCGGGCAACGCCGACGCCACCATGAGCGCGCTCGATGGCCAGAATCCGCTGCCGGCTTCGTTTGCAATTGAGATGGACGATCCGTCCAAGGTCGAGAGCACGGCAGAGAAGCTCAAGAAGAACGCTGACTTCCAGAAGATCGCGGATGACGGCGACGTCAACGCGAGCGTGCTGTACGGCCAGGAGGAAGTGAGCCGCCTGTTCCAGGTGACCAACTACATCCGCATCGCCGCCGTGGTGCTCGTTGGCCTTCTGACCTTTATCGCATTCATCTTCATCAACAACACGATTCGCCTGTCCATCACGGCGCGTCGTCGTGAGATTGCGATTATGCGTCTGGTCGGCGCCAGCAACGGCTTCATTCGCGGCCCGTTTATCACCGAGGGCGTACTGCAGGCTATTTTGGGCTCGCTGCTTTCCATCGGCGTTCTGGAGCTGCTGCGCAATCTGATGATTCCGCGTCTGCAGGAGAGCATCGGCTGGATGTCGTTTGCCCTGCCGATGCAGTACTACCTGGTGACCTATGCTGCGCTGATTCTGGTCGGTGTGATTATCGGTCTCTTTGGTTCTGCCATTGCCATGCGCCGCTACCTGCGCGTGTAGGCATGCCTGGAATTCATTCCTTCCAACGGGTCGTCTCTTATGGGGCGGCTCGTTTTTTGATCCCTAGGGGACGGAAGAAAACGGGTCATTGTGGCGCTGGTCTATCTATGTGACCCGCAATCCTGCCGTCCCCTAGGGGCCATTTGGGTAGACTCTTGGGATGTAAACGGCAATCGATAGCAAGGAGGCGCCATGGGGCGCAATAACAAGCATAAGCGCGGTGCCCGCAATAAGCGTGGGCCGGTGCGCAGCGAACGCCGTCCGAGCTTGACCGGGCGCGTGCAGCTCCATGAGCATGGCGCCTATGTCATAACCGAGAGCGGCGACTACAAGGTTATGGGCCGCGGTAAGCGCGAGATCATGGATGGCGATACCGTTGCCGTGAGCATTAAGAACAGCCCGCACGGTGAGCGGCGCGCCGTGATCGAAGGCGTGGTTGAGCGCGCAGCCATAAGCGTGGTGGGTACGTACCAGACTGCTGGTCCGCTCGGTGTGATCGAGCCGCTCGATTCGCGCCTGAAGGCCGACTTCTTCATTCTGCCCGAGGATACCTCGGCGGATCGTCTGGGCGTCCACCCGGGTGATGCCGTTGTCGCGCGCATTTTGACCTACCCGACGCGCCTGGAATCGGGCACCGTGACGATCGAACGCCGCATTGGCGGAGATGACGCGCCCGATTTGGGCGTTCAATACGTGATGGCGCGTTACGGCTATACCGATAGCTATCCCGAGGCCGCGCTGGACGAGGCCGAGGGGCTTTCGCTCGATGTGTCCGCGGCGCTTAAGGACCCGCTCCGCCGCGATCTGCGCGACCGTTTTGTCATCACGATCGACCCGGTCGACGCGCGCGACTTTGACGATGCCATTTCGCTTGAGCGCACGCCCGAGGGTGGCTACAGACTGGGTGTGCATATCGCTGACGTTTCTCACTATGTGGCTTGGGACGGGCATATCGATCTTGAGGCTCGCCATCGTACGACATCGGTGTATCTGGCCGATCGCGTGCTTCCCATGCTGCCCGAACGCCTGTCCTGTGACCTGTGCTCGCTTCGCCCTGACGAGGACCGTCTTGCGTTTACCGTTGACATTGAGCTCGATGCGCAGGGTCGCGTGCGGCATTACGATCCGTACCCCAGCGTGATTCGCTCGCGTGTGCGTATGGACTATGACGGCGCCGAGGCGCTGCTGGTGCGCGCCGGCGCGGTGGAGTATGGGGTGCTGGAGGGTGCGGCCGAGGATGTTGCGGCTGCTGAGGCCTCGCGCGAGGAGGCGCTTGAGCGCGGTCTTGCGTGCGAGAAGGCCGCCCGCGGCTGCAACGTCGATCTCGGCAATTTCCTTGTCGCCGCCAACGAACTCGCCGAACTTCGCCGTCGTATTCGTCGCGTCCGCGGCTCAGTCGATTTTGACACGGCCGAGATTCGCGCTCTATTGGATGAGGACGGAGTACCCGTGCAGATTGTGGCGCGCGAGCGTTCGTGTGCCACGTCGCTTATCGAGGAAGCCATGCTGCTGGCCAACGAGTGCGTTGCAGAGTGGCTGGCAGACCGTGATATCGAGGCCTGCTATCGCGTGCACGAGGATCCGAGCCCCGATAGCCTGCACGGTGCCGCCGTTGCGCTGGCGCAGCTGGGCATCATCGACGATCGCCGTGCTGCCGGTATTGCCCTGGGGAGTCCCGATGAGCTGCAGGCTGCAGTTGATGCTGCCGCCGGTACGGCAAACGCACCGCTCGTCAACACGTTGCTTCTGCGCAGCATGCAGCGTGCGCTGTACAAGCCGCGCAACGAGGGCCACTTTGCGCTCGCCGCGCCGTGCTACTGTCACTTTACGAGTCCCATCCGTCGCTATCCCGATCTGGTGGTGCACCGCGTGCTCAAACTGCAGTTGGCCTATGAGCAGCTTGGCGGCAAGGACGCCTTGGTCCGTACGCCGCGGCTGATCGGCAAGGGGCGCGAGTCGCTGCCGCGCATTCTGCCGCAGATTTGCCGTGCGTGCAGCGATGCGGAGCGTGCGGCCGATGCCGCCAGCCATGCGACGCAAAAGATCAAGATTGCCCAGTACTATGAGGATCGCCTGGGCGAGCGCTATGCCGGAACGGTCTCATGGGTCAGCAGTATGGGCCTGTTCGTACGCTTGGACCTGACACAGGTCGAAGGCTTGGTTTCGATCAAGAGCCTGGGCAACGAGTGGTTCGAGTTCGACGAGGATGCGCTTACGCTGACGGGCGCCGACACGGGGACTCGCTATGAACTGGGCCAGCGCGTGATTATCGAGGTCTCGCGCGTCAATACCACGCGTGGGCACTTGGACTTTAAGCTTATCCATTAGCCAAATTCCGACTCATGGTGTGGGGGCGGAGGGCGGCCTTTCAGGACCGCCCTTCGCATTTGAATCGTGGCTATCTTGCCGTCTGCTCGGCCGCCCGCTTACCTGCTATTGGAGAGGTAAATCCTACCAGAATAAACCTGTCCCTTTTTGGCAGGTTTACAAGAAAGCGGGGATGAGATGGCGACGGTGTACGGTTATGCGCGGGTGAGTTCGCGCGATCAGAATCTTAATCGGCAGTTGGATGCGCTGGGCGCCTATGGCGTGGGCTCGGCGAATATTTATGCCGACCATGCGAGCGGCAAGGACTTCGATCGCCCGCGGTATCGCGATCTGCTGCACGTCCTGGGAGACGGGGACGTGCTGGTGGTGCTTTCTATCGACCGACTTGGTCGTAATTACTCCGAGATTCTTGAGGAATGGCGACGCATTACCAAGGAGCTCGGGGTTGCCATTGTGGTGTTGGACATGCCATTGCTTGACACGCGCGCCAGGGCCAGCGGCGCGCCGGATGTGACCAACACCCTGATTGCCGATATTGTGCTGCAACTGCTGAGCTACGTGGCGCAGGTGGAGCGCGAGAATATCCATCGGCGCCAGGCGGAGGGGATTGCGGCGGCGCGGGCGCGAGGGGTTCGTTTCGGTCGACCTCGCAAGCCGTGCCCTCCTCAGTTTGAGCTGGTGCGCGATAGCTATGAGGCAGGCGATATTACCCGCAGCCAGGCAGCAAAGTGCCTGGGCGTGTGCGTGGGGACGTTCGATCGCTGGATGCGCGAGGCGGGGTAGGGGTTTGCGTCGCTTTGTCGCTTCCTGTTGCGATTCAAATTTTGATACGGTGACGATGTCATTTGGGACTACACTCGCTGATATTCAAAAAAGGAGGTAGGCCCTTGGCGCGCGTAAAACAAATAATCGGATGGACCGCGATCGTTCTGTTCGCTGCAACGCTGGCGGGCATCTGGGTGCTGACGGAGCAAAATGCGGTGGAGACGTCGTTGCTGAGCGAGTCCACCGCGCGTGTGGTGGAGGGTCAGGCTACGGGCGTACAGGCTGCCGATGCCACGGGTGAAGCTCAGACGGAGAACGGAATGACCTGGGGCACCGATTCGGCTGCCTCGAATGTACGGTCTGGCCGACTTGCTTCCATTCGCATGTGGGTGGGCACGAACGTCCGTCGCGTTGCCCATACCCTAGAGTTTTTCTTCGTCGGATTGTTCGCCTCGGTGGTCGTGGTTTGCTTTTCCAGGCGTCCGTGGAGCGTATGCTCCCGTTGCGTGCCCGCATTGCTCTTTTGCGCCGTCTGCTCCGTTGGCGATCAGGTACATAAGATCTTTGTTCCCGGCAGGCATTTCGACGTTATCGATTTAGGATTCGATGCTGCGGGCTATGTCACCGCGATGCTGTTGGTATTGCTGGCAGCGGCGTTGGTGCGCCATGCGACTCGGCCGATCGGCGCCCATGCGAGGCGCTAGCCTTAAGACGAGACATCGCGACTGCCTATGCTTCGACATTGACTACAATAACGGCTGCAATCGCGAGCGGTCGTCGATGTGCAGTTTTCCATACACCTGTTTTCTCTAAGAAAGGAAATCCCATGGCGGTATTGTTTGTTGAATATCCCAAGTGCTCGACCTGTAAGAAGGCCAAGGCATGGCTGGACGAACATGGGGTAGAGTATATCGACCGCGATATCGTTTTGGACAATCCCACGGCTGATGAGCTTGCGACCTGGATTGCTCGTTCGGGGCTGCCGGTGCGGCGCTTCTTTAATTCGTCGGGCATGAAATATCGAGAGCTGGGCCTGAAGGCGCGTCTGGATGCGGGCATGACGGATC
>DBEZGO010000075.1:0-3916 GCA_048189345.1 Collinsella sp. | reverse complement strand
CACTCCCACTCCAGCTCGCCGATGGGGCCGCCGTCGACCGTGTAGGCGTACTTGCAGCCAAAGGTATCGATATCCAACAGCTCGGCTCCGTGGCCGATCTCCTCGTCAGGGCAGAAGCAAATGCCGAGTGCGGGATGGGGCAGAGAGGGGTCCTGAGCGATACGCGCGACAAGTGACATGATCTCGGCGACGCCTGCCTTGTCGTCCGCGCCCAGCAGCGTGGTGCCATCGCTGCAGACCAGGTCCTCACCCGCGAGGTCGTTCAGGGCGGGAAGCTTGGCGGTACTCATGGCAACGGGCTTACCGTCAACCGTGCCGCAGACCAGGTCGCCGCCTTCGTAGTGTACGATGTGCGGTTTCACGCCGGCACCCGGTGCAACTTCGGTGGTGTCGAGATGGGCGATCAGGCCCAGGGCGGGCTTGTCCTCAGCGCCCGCACTTGCGGGGATATGCGCGCAGACATAGGCGTGCTCGGTCACGTGGGCATCTTCCGCACCAAGCTCGCGCAGCTCTTTAGCCAGCACGTTGGCAAGGTCAAACTGAACGGCGCTCGAGGGTACCTGGTCGCAGTTTGCATCCTCGGACTGCGTGTTGATCTGGACGTAGCGCAAAAAGCGCTCGAGGACATCGGGGTTCGTGGTTGTGTTTTCCATAAAGACCGCTCCAATCTTGGTCGTCGTGTGCAACAAGAACTCTAGCACGGTATGCCACGACATACCGCGACGCTTGGATGGGGTAGAATCAGCCATTGAATGCAGAAGGGACGGAAGATCATGGATACGACAAATAGCTCGCGCGAACTGCATCTGACGGTGGCGAACGAAGACTACTTGGAGTGCATGGTTCGCATTGAAAGCGAAGAGGGGGAAACCAACGGCGTTCGATCGGTCGACATCGCGCAGCGCCTTGGCGTCTCCAAGGCATCGGTCAATAAAGCGGTTTCGGCTCTCAAGGCATCCGAGCTTGTCGAGCAATCGCACTACGGCAAGGTGATCCTGACCGATCGCGGCCGCGAGGTTGGCACGGCTATCTGGTACCGTCATCGCCTCATCCGCACGTTTTTGGTTCAGGAGCTCGGTGTCGAATTTGAGCGAGCCGATTCCGAGGCCTGCATGATGGAGCATGCGCTATCCGAGGACACGATGAGCCGCTGGCTCGCCTATCTCGAAAAGCAGGGAATCAGCGTCGAGGAATAGCGGGATATATATGGATACGAGTTATTACAACCGCTTTGGTGCCGAGGAACTTGCGCGCCGCTTGTCGAGCGAGACCTTGTTGGCGCAGGGTCCCATGGGCAGTGTCTTGTTGAGTGAGTACGATGCCGCCGACATTCCACCGGCGTTTTGGAATCTGGCAGAGCCGCAGAGCGTTTCTCGTATCCATCGCTTGTATGTCGTCGCCGGCGCGCAGGTGCTCATTACCAACACCTTTCAGGCATCGAGCTATGCCCTCAAGCACGACCAGATTTCGCCGTCCGTGGCGGAGGTCAATCGCGGGGCCGTCGACGATGCCCGCCAGGCGCACCCTCAGCTGCTGCTGGGCTCGATGGGCCCGATCGGTATTGAGTGGTTTGCCGAGGACTCTGCCGAGTATCGTGAAATCCGCGGCATTGCGCGCGAACAGGCGCACGCCTTGCTCAATGCTGGTGTTGACGGTCTGCTGATCGAGACGGTGACGTCTATCCGTAATCTGCAGCCCATGCTTGCCGGCGCCCGAGATGCCGCCGACGGCATGCCTGTTCTGGTGAGTTTTGTCGTTGACGATAAAGGCGACCTGCTGGGCGATGGCCTCAACATCGAGGCAGCCGTTTTGTACGCCGAAAAACACGGCGCAAATTCGGTTGGTGTTAATTGCTGTTCGCTTGCGGCCGCGAACGCGGCGGTGCCCAGGATGGTTGCATCGGCGACTACTCCCGTCACGGTGCGTCCCAACGTAGGCGATCCGGTCCAGACTCAGGATGGCCCCGTATGGCACGAGAACCCCGAAGCTTTCGCGCGCGCATGCATCGAATGGAGACATGCCGGTGCCGCAATGGTGGGCAGTTGCTGTGGAACCACGGCAATCACTACGGCCGCGATGGCCGAGGCGCTCGATATATAAAGGGCAAACCGCTCCATACGGGGCGGTTTTTTTTATTGCTTGCATGTCCTCGGCAGCATTTGCCCAAATGGTGAATGCTGGTGCCGGCAGGTTGCCGAGTGCATGTTGCGGGTATACCCCATGCGTACCATGATCCAAACACTGTGAGGTGTCTGCGCGTGTGCGCGATAATTCATTTTGGAACTGACGGTTGGCGCGCTCGCGTCGATGAGGACTTCACTGCCGATAACGTTGCCCGTATCGCCGATGCCGTCGGCGAGTTGTGGCAAAAGACCAATCCGGGCAAAACGGTATATATAGGGTTCGACACCCGGCCCCTGGCGCGCGAGTTCGCTGAGCTTGCGGCGGGCGTGCTAGCAGCGCACGGGCTAGACGCCGTGCTCGCTTCGCGACCTGTCCCGACCCCTGCCCTTACGTGGGCGGCGGCTTATGACGGTGAAGCGTGCGGCGCGCTCATGGTGACGGGGTCCCATCATCCGCAGGGCTATCTGTGCCTCAAGATTCGCATGGGTGACGGCTCGACCGCCAACCAGGATGTCATCGAAGAGCTCGAAGAGACTATGGCTCCCGAGCCAATGGGGATCGAGGGGCAATATCGCACCGCGGATATCATTCCTGACTATATGCAGGCGGTGGCATCGTTTGTCGATGCCGAAGCCATCCGCGCCGCGCACCTGCGCGTGGTTGTCGATCCCATGGGCGGCGCAGCCCAGGGCTATCTAGCCGACTTGCTGCGCGAGCTTGGCGTTGAGGTGCACGAGATTCACGCCGGGCAGGCGTCTGACCAAGAAGATATCTGCCCCGACCCCGTTGAGCCGTGGGTGGACGCTTGCGAGCGCACGGTTATCGAGGACGGAGCTTGCGCTGGCCTGGTGACCGACGGCGACGCCGACCGCATCGGCGCGGTTGACGAGCGCGGCAGATATATACATCCGCATCAGATCATGGCGCTCGTTTTGGGCGACTTGGTTCAATTTCGTAATTTGGGGGGGCGCGTCGTCGTCAATCTTTCGTGCTCGACGCTCGTGCGTCGCATTGCCGAGGCGCTTGGCTGCCGCGTGACCGTCAAACCAGTCGGTTTCAAATATATAGCGGCGGAGATGAAGAAGGGCGGCGTCCTCATAGGCGGCGAAGAAGCCGGTGGTATCGGCATCGCCGCACATATGCCCGAGCGCGATGGAATCCTCGCCTGTCTGATTCTGTGTGAGCTTATGGCAAAGACGGACGCGCCTTTGGGCGTTCTGGTCGACCAACTCGAGGACAGTTTTGGTAAGACGAGTTACGGTCGACGCGATTTACGCCTTGAGGCCGAAGATGCCGAAACGTTACGAACCCTGCTGCCGGGCGTAAACCCCAAGTCGATTTGTGGCAAGGTGCCGCAAAACGTTAGTCATATGGATGGCTTGCGTTTGGCATTCGAGGATGACACGTGGCTGCTGGTCCGTCCTAGTGGGACCGAACCAGTGGTGCGCGTCTACGCCGAGGGGTTCTCGGTGGAAGAACGCGATGAGTTGCTCGATGCTGGCTGTGCTTTAGCTAGGGGGACGTATCCGCTTTAACCATGAGACTGCCTTATATAAAGAGATGCTCGGCGAGCGGTAGTTAACGGCTGGCAAACGTTAGTCGAATCCCAGGATGTGTAGGAAATGTGTACGCCCAGATTCCCGCCCACGGGGCCCCTCCGGTCTGGCAATATATCTCCTTGCCGCGCGGCCCGGTCGGACCGGATCGGCCGCGGGGCGTGCACCTTGAGAACCGGATACTGCGAGGATGGACACTAACTTCAGTGTCGCATCCGGGCAGACATCGAACCATT
>DBEZGO010000074.1:0-8624 GCA_048189345.1 Collinsella sp. | reverse complement strand
CTACGCCCGCAACACCGTCACCAACGACGTGCTGTACAAGGAGGGCCTGGACCTTCTCGTCGTGCCCTCCGCCGAGCTCTCCCGCGGCCGCGGCGGCCCGCGCTGCATGAGCATGCCCTTCTGGCGCGAGGACCTCTAAGTCTTTCCGTTTCCGGTGCGGTCTCCCTACAACCGCACCGGTTTCGCCCGTCAAACGGGCAACACTGATACTTATGTAATTCATTTCTTCGAAAGGATTCGAACCATGGGTGTTAACCTCTCCGGCCGTAGCTTCCTCAAGCTCCTCGACCTCACCACCGAGGAGATCGAGTACCTGCTCAAGCTCTCCAAGAACTTCAAGGACATGAAGCGCGCTGGCGTTCCGCACCGCTATCTCGAGGGCAAGAACATCGTTCTGCTCTTCCAGAAGACCTCCACTCGTACCCGCTGCGCCTTTGAGGTCGGCGGCATGGATCTGGGCATGGGCGTCACCTACCTCGATCCGGGTTCGTCGCAGATGGGCAAGAAGGAGTCCATCGAGGACACCGCCCGCGTTCTCGGCCGCATGTATGACGGCATCGAGTTCCGTGGCTTTGCCCAGGACGACGTCGAGGAGCTCGCTGCTAAGTCCGGCGTGCCCGTGTGGAACGGCCTGACCACCGAGTGGCACCCCACCCAGATGCTCGCCGACATCCTGACCGTCCAGGAGAACTTCAACTACGACATCAAGGGCAAGACTCTCGTCTTCATGGGCGACTGCAAGAACAATGTTGCTCGCTCCCTCATGGTCGTCTGCTCCAAGCTCGGTATGAACTTCGTGGCCTGTGGCCCCGAGGAGTGCATGCCCGCCGACGACGTCATCGAGGCCTGCAAGCCCATCGCCGAGGCCAACGGCTGCACCATCAAGCTGACCACCGACGTCAAGGACGGCGTCACCGGTGCCGACGTTATCTACACCGACGTGTGGGTCTCCATGGGCGAGCCCGACGAGGTCTGGGCCGAGCGCATCGCTCAGCTCACCCCGTATCGTGTCACCTCCGAGGTCATGGCTATGGCCAACCCGGGTGCCATCTTCCTGCACTGCCTGCCCAGCTTCCACGACACCAACACCACCATTGGCGCCGAGAAGTGCGAGCAGTTCGGCATCACCGAGCAGGAGGTCACCGACGAGGTCTTCGAGAGCCCCGCTTCCAAGGTCTTCGACGAGGCCGAGAACCGCATGCACACCATCAAGGCTGTCATGTACGCTACGCTCAAGTAAGAGCATCTAGCATCTCGCTCGGGGTGTATTGTTGAACACCCCGAGCGGCTTTATCTGGTAAAAATCTCGCATCGAGCGGCAGGCACGGCACGGAAGAGCCGCTTCGGGCGAGATCAGTAAATGATTTATGAAGGGGGGATGAGAACTATGACTGAGACCGCTAAGAAAAAGCGCGGTATGCCTTCATCGTTCACCATTCTTCTTGCTCTGCTGGCAATTGTTGCAGTTGTTACCGTTATCGTCTCCGGCACGTCCGGCGGCGCGGTTACTGCCGCCCGTCTGAGCGATTTCTGCACCGCCCCGATTAAGGGCTTCGCTGACGCTCTGCCCGTCTGCCTCTTCGTTATGATCCTGGGCGGCTTCCTCGGTATGATGACCGAGACCGGCGCTCTGGACAACGGCATCGCCGTCCTGGTGCAGAAGCTTAAGGGCAACGAGATCATGCTCATTCCCGTGCTGATGCTCATCTTCTCCCTCGGTGGTACCACCTATGGTATGTGCGAGGAGACCGTTCCCTTCTACGCCCTGCTCGCCGCTACCATGATGGCTGCCGGCTTCGACCCGATGGTCGGCGCCGCTACCGTCCTGCTCGGCGCTGGCTGCGGCTGCCTGGGCTCCACGGTTAACCCGTTCGCCGTCGGCGCTGCCGTCGACGCCCTGACCGGCGTTGACATTGCCGTGAACCAGTCCATCATCATCGGCCTCGGTGCCGTCCTGTGGCTTGTCACTACCGCTATGTCCATCTTCTTCGTGATGAACTATGCCAAGAAGGTCAAGGCTGACAAGGGTTCCACCATCCTGTCGATGCAGGAGCTCAAGGACGCCGAAGAGGCTCACGGCAAGGCTGCTTCCGAGGTCCACAAGGAGGTCAAGCTCACCGGTCGTCAGAAGGGTGTTCTGATCGCCTTCGCCTTCACCTTCGTCGTCATGATCGTCGGCTTCATCCCGCTGGCCGACCTCAACGAGGGCGTCGCCAACTTCTTTGACGCTGGCGCTGTCTACGATGCCGACGGTAACGCCGTCGTTCAGGGCTGGTCTGCCCTGATCACCGGCCTGCCCATTGGCCAGTGGTACTTCGACGAGGCTTCCACCTGGTTCTTCCTCATGGCCGTCCTGATCGGTATCATCGGTGGCCTGTCCGAGAAGCAGATCGTCAACACCTTCATCACCGGCGCTGCCGACATGATGTCCGTTGTTCTCGTCATCGCCCTTGCTCGTGGTATCTCCGTCCTCATGGCTAACACCGGCCTCGACGTCTACGTCCTCGACGCTGCTGCCAATGCTCTGGCTGGCCTGTCCGGCGTGATCTTCGCTCCCATGAGCTTCCTGGTCTACTTCGGCCTGTCCTTCCTGATCCCCTCGACCTCCGGTATGGCTACCGTTTCCATGCCCATCATGGGACCGCTGGCTGTTAAGCTCGGCTTCTCGCCCGAGGTCATGGTCATGATCTTCTCCGCCGCCATCGGTGTCGTGAACCTGTTCACCCCGACCTCCGGCGCCATCATGGGCGGTCTCGCCCTGGCCAAGATCGAGTGGACGACCTGGCTCAAGTTTGCCCTTAAGCTCATCGTCGCTCTCTCCGTCGTCTGCGCCGTCATCCTGACCGTCGCCTGCGTGCTGCTCTAAGTACCCAACGGGTACCCCACGGAAACCTTGACGATCCTGTAGAGGATCACCTGGTCATCGTCTGTCCGGTGGGGTGAACCCACCGGTAGACTCCTACCTTTAGCCCCCTTCCGTTCCGTGCGCGGGAGGGGGCGCTCTTGTGTTCCGGCGTTTTACCAAACGCCGGAACCACTTGACGCTGCAAGCCCGCCAGAGCGGCAATCTGACGTTCAATCGTCGGGCATGGCCAAAAGGCCTATGCCCTCCTCTTTCACGTCACCTTGCTCGCTCTGGCGGGCTTTCGCTGGCTTATGCTCCACCTGCGACGTTTCCATTATTGATACAAAGGCCAGGTTTGTTTGAACCAAGAAGGAGAAGTTGCGGTGGAATAGTTCCCGTTTGGCCGTCTTGAGGGGTTAAACGGGAACTATTTCACCGCAACTTATCGATGGCGTGTTTGGTTGGTGCCAGTTGATTGCTTGGGCGTTGGGGAGGGTCTGCTCCGTTATAATCGCCTAGAACATTAATTGGAAACGGGACGGGAGCCATATATGCGCCAGGGTTTCGACAACGCGAAGTATATCGAGCTGCAGGCTGCTCATATTAAGGAGCGCATCTCGCAGTTTGGTGGCAAGCTCTATTTGGAGTTTGGCGGCAAGCTGTTTGATGACTATCATGCGAGCCGCGTGCTGCCGGGTTTTGAACCGGACAGCAAGTTCCGCATGCTCAAGAGCATCGCCGACGATGTCGAGGTTATCATCGCGATCAACGCGAACCACATCGAGAAAAACAAGGCTCGCGGTGACCTTGGCATTACCTATGACGAGGATGTGCTGCGCCTGGTTGACCTGTTCCGCGGCAACGGCTTTGCCGTCGCGGCCGTGGTCATCACCCAGTACGCCGGCCAGCCCGCTGCCGATGTGTTCCGCAACCGCCTGAACGCGCTCGGTATTCCCGCCAAGCTGCACTATCCCATCGAGGGGTATCCGCACGATGTCGATCTGATCGTGTCCGACGACGGCTATGGCAAGAACGAGTTTGTCGAGACCACCCGTCCGCTCGTCGTCGTGACGGCACCCGGCCCCGGTTCGGGCAAGCTCGCCACTTGCCTCTCGCAGCTGTATCACGAGCATAAGCACGGTACCGCCGCCGGCTATGCCAAGTTTGAGACCTTCCCGGTTTGGAATCTGCCCCTTACGCATCCGGTCAACATTGCCTACGAGGCCGCCACGGCAGACCTCGACGATGCCAACATCATCGACTCGTTCCACCTTGAGGCCTACAACAAGACCACGGTCAACTACAACCGCGACGTCGAGGCCTTCCCGGTAGTCCGTGCCCTGATGGAAAAGATCCTGGGCAAGAGCCCCTACCAGAGCCCTACGGACATGGGCGTCAATATGGTCGGCTTTGCCATCACCGATGACGATGCCTGCCGCGACGCTTCCAAGATGGAGATCGTCCGCCGCTACTTTACCGCGGTCGAAAATGTGCGCCGTACCGGCGTGGGCGATGAGCAAGTCGACCGTCTCAAGATTATTATGAAGAAAGCCGGCATCGATAAGAACTACTCGCCGGCGCGCTCGGCGGCCCTCACCAGGGAGCAGCTCACGGGCGGTCCCGTGGGTGCCATGGTCATGCCCGATGGTTCCGTGGTGACCGGTAAGACCTCTACGCGCCTGGGCGCCGCAAGTTCGCTCATTATGAACGCCCTCAAGCATGTCTCGGGCGTCGACCTTGAGCTCGAGGTCATTAGCGATGAGGCGATCGAGCCCATCAGCAAGCTCAAGACGCATTTCCTGGGCAGCAAAAACCCGCGCCTCCACACCGACGAGACGCTTATGGCGTTGTCGATCACCTCGGCCACGAGTGAGACGGCCGCTCGCGTCCTTTCGGGCCTGGAGCAGCTGCGCGGTTGCGATGCCTTCTTTAGCGTGATCATCTCGCCGACGGACGAGACGGTACTGCGCAAACTGGGTATCAACGTGTGCTGCGAGCCCAAGTTCGAGCGCCGCGGTTTCTTCCATCGCTAAGTTTGAAGCACCGCGGTAATTGCATTGCATTTTGGCCGTATCGGGTTAGCGCCCGGTACGGCTTTTTGATCAATAAAGCGCCTATTTCGGCGAAAAATAGCCGTTTACCTGCCTAGAAACAATTTGAGCGGTATACAATAACCGTAACTGTTTCATCCTTAGCGGGATGCCGCATGATGGATATTACCTGCCATCGTGAGGTGTGTCGGTCGCGCACGGCGCGTTAGATGCTCGTGCTCGGTTTGAGGAGGCTGCTATGGCGGGCAAGGGCCGTGCGAGTGTCAACGATATGAAGCGTGTCGAGGTGCTGGTGTTGATGGAGATCGACCAGCAAACCGAAGACAATGGCGGGCCGTATGGTTTCTCGCGCAAAACGCTTGCCGAGCGCGTGGGGGTTTCGCCGTATCGTGCCCGCGCCGCAATCG
This sequence comes from Collinsella sp., assembly GCA_048189345.1. GTDB lineage: Bacteria > Actinomycetota > Coriobacteriia > Coriobacteriales > Coriobacteriaceae > Collinsella. The sequence continues at coordinate 3,321 of DBEZGO010000074.1, read as the reverse complement.
ATCGCTTGGATTCCGAAGGCATGATTGATGTCGTCTCGCGTTATAGCGACGACGGCGGTCAGCTTGCAAATGGCATTTGCCTCACCGAACGTGGCAAGTGGTATCTTGAGGGCGTCCGTACCGGCATGCTCGTTCAAGAAATGCTCGAAGACGAGGTTGCTGATCGATAGCATCATGTAATCCTTGCCATAGCGACGCCGCCTGGGAAACCGGGCGGCGTTTTGTTTCAAGATTGAGAAATGCAATCGCACGCGAGAAAAATTGCGAACGGTTCGCGGTGCGAGTATTACAATGAAGACCCGTAAGATGTGGATAAACAACTTCTACGGGAAGCGCAGGTAACTCAATATGACCAAGCATGTGTTCGTAACCGGTGGCGTGGTTTCGTCCCTGGGCAAGGGTATCACCGCGGCCTCGCTGGGCCGTCTGCTCAAGTCGCGTGGCTACAAAGTAACGATGCAGAAGGCCGACCCGTATCTGAACGTCGACCCCGGTACCATGAGCCCCTTCCAGCATGGTGAGGTCTTCGTTACCGAGGACGGTTACGAGTCCGACCTGGACCTGGGTCATTACGAGCGCTTTATTGATGAGAACCTGACCCGCGATTCCAACTTTACGACCGGTGCCATCTACAAAAGCCTAATCGCCCGCGAGCGTCGCGGCGACTTTTTGGGCGGTACCGTGCAGGTGATTCCTCACGTCACCAATGCCATTAAGGACAAGTTCCGCCGCATCGAGGAGCAGACCGGCTCCGATGTAGTCATCACCGAGCTGGGCGGCACGATCGGCGACATCGAGTCGCAGCCGTTTGTCGAGGCCATCCGCCAGTACCGTAAGGAGGCCGGCCCCGAGAACGTCTGCTACATCCACGTGTCGCTCGTTCCCTATATCGCCGCCGCCCACGAGGTCAAGACCAAGCCCACACAGCATTCCGTCAAGGAGCTCCGCAGCTTTGGCATCCAGCCCGATATCATCGTGCTGCGCTCCGACCACCATATCGATGACGCTATCCGCGGAAAGATCGCAAGCTTCTGCGACGTCGACACCGATTGCGTCTTTACCAACGAGGACTGCGCGAGCATTTACGATGTTCCGCAGCTGCTTGCCGAGCAGGACTTTGACCTGCGCATTTGCGAGCGCCTGGGTCTGGATCCGCGTGAGCGCGACATGAGCGAGTGGAACGAGTTCCTGCGCAAACAGAATCACGCCAACCATCACGCCGACAAGGTGAAGATCGCCGTCGTGGGTAAGTATACGCAGCTGCCCGATGCGTACCTGTCGGTTATCGAGGCCCTGCACCATGCGGGCGTCTTCTACGATCGCCATGTGGACGTCCAGCTGGTCGACGGCGAGAGTCTTGACGAGCAGAATGTCTCCGAGGTTCTGGGCGACGCCTCGGGCATCCTGGTCCCCGGCGGCTTTGGCAAGCGCGCCCTGGAGGGTAAGATCCTCGCGGCCGAGTTTGCCCGTGAGCACAAGATTCCGTATCTGGGCATTTGCCTGGGTATGCAGGTCGCCGTGTGCGAGTTCGCCCGCAATGTCGTTGGCCTTGCCGGCGCCAGCTCCTCTGAGTTCGATCCGGATGGCCCGTATAGTGTCATCGATCTGATGAGCTCGCAGGAGGACGTGACCGAGAAGGGCGGCACCATGCGCCTGGGCGCCTATCCGTGCAAGCTCGCCGCCGATACTCTTGCTCGCGAGGCATATGGCGAGGAACTCGTCTACGAGCGTCACCGTCACCGCTTTGAGTTCAACAACGCCTTCCGTGACCAGCTCGAGGACGCCGGTTTGGTTATCTCGGGTCTGTCGCCTGACGAGCGCTTGGTCGAGATGGTCGAGCTGCCGCGCGACGTGCATCCGTGGTATGTGGCAACCCAGGCTCATCCCGAGTTCAAGAGCCGCCCGACCAACCCGCAGCCGCTGTTCCGCGAGTTCGTGCGCGCCTCGATCGGCCAGCACGAGGGCGTCGACCGTCTGCAGGTGACGCCCATGAACCTCGCTACGGACTAAGGGTGCCGGCGAATAAGGAACATACCGAAGCTACTCCCTCGTCGCTCGCCGTGGCGGCGGGGGAGTATCTCGATTATCTCGCGGTCGAGCGGGGCTTGGCGCGCAACACGATTGTGGCCTATCGTCGTGACCTGACGACGTACTGCGCCTATCTGGAGCGGGCGGGTATTGTGTCTTTTGAAGAGGTGACCCGTCAGGTCGTGGAGGGCTTTGTCGCCGATCGCCGCGACGGAGGCTATTCCGACGCCTCGGTGGAGCGCGCGCTTGCTGCCGTGAAGGGCCTGCATGCCTTTTTGGTGCGCGATGGGGCCGTGGCCCAAAACCCGACGGCGGCGTTGCGCCTGCCTAAAAAGGCTGAGCGTTTGCCGGAGTATCTATCGGTGGAGGATGTCTCGGCGCTGCTCGATCAAGACTTCCCCGAGGGCGAGATGGGACTGCGCGACCATGCCATCTTGGAAGTGCTCTACGGATGCGGTTTGCGTGTGAGTGAGCTGGTTGGGCTCGATATGGGCGATATCCATATCGACGATGGCTTTGTACTCGTTCGCGGTAAGGGCTCAAAGGAACGCCTGTCCCCGCTGGTGGGAAGCGCGGCGCGAGCTCTGACGCTCTATGTAACTGAGGGGCGTTCTCGCTTGGCGGCCCATGCCCGCGGAACCGAGACCTCGGCGGTCTTTTTAAATAAGAACGGACGTCGCCTGTCGCGCCAGGCCGTGCATGCGATATGCGAGCGGTATGGGCGTCAGGTGGGGCTGGTGGGACTCCATCCCCACACGCTGCGTCACTCCTTTGCCACCCATATGCTTGCGGGCGGCGCAGACCTCCGTGTGCTACAGGAGATCTTGGGACATGCCGATATATCGACCACGCAGGTCTACACGCATGTCGACCGAACGCAACTGACCGAGGTCTATCTGGCGGCGCATCCGCTAGCACATCGCTAGCACCTCGCTGACCTGCATATTTATAAATATTAAATGGGACGGGCCCCAGATTGCCGAGACGCACTTTTGCGCGCATGGGCAATCTGGGGCCCGTCCCATTTTTCGCCAGACACCGACGCGGTGGTGGGCCGTGTGTACCGTGGGCGGGGGAGTTTGGGGGCGATGTGAACGGCGTGTAAAGGGACGTAAAAATCGCCTCAAGGTCAACTTGAAGGTTGAGGTTCGCGGGCGTGGTTCTACAGGTGGCATCCCGCTGTTGCTGTAAACACAACATATTGTGTTTTCGAACATATGCTTGCGGGCGGCGCAGACCTCCGTGTGCTACAGGAGATCTTGGGACATGCCGATATATCGACCACGCAGGTCT
>DBEZGO010000073.1:0-13999 GCA_048189345.1 Collinsella sp. | reverse complement strand
GCAAGAAAGGATCCGCATGGCAAGCCTGTCGGATGAAATCTCGTCGCGCCGCACATTCGCGATCATCAGCCACCCGGACGCCGGTAAGACCACGCTTACCGAGAAGCTGCTGCTCTATACCGGCAGCATCCAGACCGCCGGCTCGGTCAAGGGCAAGAGCTCGGCCAAGCATGCCGTCTCGGACTGGATGGACATCGAGAAGGAGCGCGGTATCTCCGTTACCTCCTCGGTGCTGCAGTTCACCTACAACGGCGCCTGCGTCAATATCCTCGATACCCCCGGCCACCAGGACTTCTCGGAGGATACCTACCGTACCCTTATGGCCGCCGACGCCGCGGTCATGGTCATCGACGGCGCCAAGGGTGTTGAGGCCCAGACCAAAAAGCTCTTTAAGGTCTGTACGCTGCGCCATATTCCCATCTTCACTTTTGTGAACAAGCTTGACCACGAGGCTCGCGATCCGTTTGAGCTCATGGAAGAGATCGAGAATGTCTTGGGCATCAATACGTATCCCATGAACTGGCCGATTGGCAGCGGCCGCAACTTCCGCGGCGTGTTCGACCGTCAGACCCGCCGCGTTATCGCCTTTGAGGGCGACGGTCACGCCAACGCCACCAAGAAGGTCGCCGAGGTCGAGGCCGAGCTGGGCGATCCTTCCATGGATGAGCTCATCGGCGAGGAGAACCATAAGAACCTAATAGACGACATCGAGCTGCTCGATGGTGCTGGCGACGAGCTCGACTTGGATGCTGTGGCCTGCGGCAAGCTGAGCCCGGCGTTCTTTGGCTCGGCGCTCACCAACTTTGGCGTGGAGCCCTTTCTCAAGGAGTTCCTGCGCCTGGCCCCGACGCCGCGCGCCTATACCGATACGCTCACCAGCGAGCCGGTCGATCCATGCCGCGAAGACTTTAGCGGCTTTGTGTTTAAGATCCAGGCCAACATGGACAAGAACCACCGCGACCGCATCGCCTTTGTGCGCATTTGCTCGGGCAAGTTCGAGCGCGGCATGGATGCCTTCCACGTGCAGGGCAACCGCAAACTCAAGCTTGCCACGGGCACGTCGATGATGGCCGATGACCGCGCCATCGTGGACGAGGCGTACGCGGGCGATATCGTGGGCCTGTTCGACCCGGGTATCTTTAGCATCGGCGACACTGTGTGCTCCGGCAAGCGCCACGTGCAGTATCCGCAGATCCCGACGTTTGCCCCCGAGATGTTCGCTCGCATTACGCAGGTCGACACGCTCAAGCGCAAGCAGTTCGTCAAGGGTATGGAGGAACTTGCCCAGGAGGGTGCCATCCAGATCTTCCGCGAGCTGGGCGCCGGCATGGAGAGCGTCATCGTGGGCGTGGTCGGCGTGCTGCAGTTTGAGGTACTCGAGCGTCGCCTCAAGGCCGAGTACCGTGTTGAGGTTCGTCGCCAGCCGCTGCCCTATACGGACATTCGCTGGATCCAGAACGATCCCGACACCATCGATATCCCGGGCCTTTCGCTCACGCGCGACACGCTGCGCGTCGAGGACATGCGCGGCGGCAAGCTGCTGCTGTTCACGAGCCCGTGGAACGTGGATTGGGCAACCGACCACAACCCCGACCTCATCCTGTCGGAGTTTGGCAACGTAGCCTTTTAACGCATCGGCGCGGTGGCCCTGCGGGGCTGCCGCGCCATTTACTTGCCTGATGCCGTGTGAGCGGCTATCATACCCACCGTCGTCTCAAGACCGGGGCGTCCGAGCAGTTCGGGTCCGATATCCTGCTCGTTAAACCTAAAACCAAAGGAGTACATAATGATCAAGAAGGTCATGGAGGACTATAAGGTCCTGTTGCGGAGCATTCCCGCGGCAACGGTTTCGCTGTTTTTCGTGAGCGTTATCATGATGAACCTGCTGGCCAACAAAGAGCTCATCAGCCTGCCGTATCTGGCGCTCGACTGTGGCTTTGTGGTGAGCTGGGTTTCGTTTTTGTGCCAGGACATGATCTGCAAGCGCTTTGGCGCCAAGGCATCCATCAAAATCTCTATCCTCGCGCTGCTGGTCAACCTGGCCGTGAGCCTGTGCTTTTGGGCATGCTCGCTTACGCCCGGCATGTGGGGCGCTTACTACGACACGGGCATGATCGAGGTCAACACTGCCCTTAATGCCACCATCGGTGGCACCTGGTACGTGGTGCTGGGCTCTTCGCTGGCAATGCTCGTTTCTGCCGTGGTTAATTCCACGCTCAACCAGTCGCTCGGCCGTATGCTCAAAAAGAATAACTTTGCGAGCTTCGCCTTCCGTTCCTATGTGTCCACGGGTGTTGGCCAGTTTATCGACAACCTGGTCTTTGCCATTGTGGTGAGCCATACGTTCTTTGGTTGGACCTGGGTGCAGGTCCTTATGTGCTCGCTGACCGGCGCTGTTGCCGAGCTGCTGTGCGAGGTCTTCCTGAGCCCCGTGGGCTACAAGGTCGTGCGTGGCTGGGAGCGTGAGAATGTGGGCGCCGAGTACCTCGAGCGCCACGCAACCGCCTAAGGAGCAAGTATGCGGGTTTTGATCACGGGCACTTCGGGCGGTATCGGAGCCGCGTGCGTGCAGCGCTTTTTAGACGAGGGCCACGAGGTCGTGGGCTTTGACCTGCTGCCGGCGGCGGTCGAGCACGAGCGCTACCGCCATCTGATCGTTGATGTACGCGAGCCTAACTCGTTTCCAGGCGACCTTGAGCCTCAGGTAATCGTGAACGTTGCCGGTGTACAGGATTCGGCCGATGACATTGCCGCCAACCTGCGTGGCACCATCAACGTGACCGAGCGCTACGCCTTTGTGGGAGAGGGGCTTGCTGCCAAGCCAGCGCCGGCTATTAAATCCGTGGTCAATGTGGGGTCGGCGAGCGGACATACGGGATCGGAGTTTCCCGCCTATGCTGCCAGCAAGGGTGGCGTTATCGCCTACACCAAGAACCTTGCAAACCGCCTGGCGCCGCAGGCCATCGCCAACAGTGTGGACCCGGGCGGCGTTATCACGCCGCTCAACCGTTGCGTGATGGAAGACGAACGCCTGTGGAACCAGATTATGGAGCTTACGCCGCTTAAGCGCTGGGCCACTGCCCAAGAGATCGCCGAGTGGATCTACTTTGTGGGCGTGACCAACCGTTTTATGACCGGGCAGAGCCTGCTGATCGATGGCGGCGAGGCCGGCCGCACACAATTTATTTGGCCCGAATAGGAAACGCGCCCGATGGAAAGCCGTCGGGCGCGTTTTTGATGTCTCGATTTTTAGTCGAGGCAAGTCCAGTTGACGGGGGTCGAGCCGTGCTGTTCGAGTAGCCGATTGGCAGCGGAGAAGGGGCGCGACCCCATAAAAGCGGGGAGTTCTGCCGTGGCACGGTTGGCCGAAAGCGGCGAGGGGTGCGTGGAGGCCAGGCAGAACTTGCCGGTTGCCTTGCCCGCGCCGGTCGCGGCGAGCTTGCCCTCGACCATCTGCTGGGCAAAGCGGCCCCATGCCAAAAAGACCATCGGCTGGGGCAGCTGGCAGCAACGTTCGATAACGTAGTCGGTCAGGGTACTCCAGCCCAGTTTGGCGTGCGAGTTCGCGGCATGCTCGCGCACGGTGAGCGTGGTGTTGAGGAGCAGGACGCCCTGTTGTGCCCATGGGGTTAGATCTCCCGTGGCGGGAATGGGGCAGTTCAGATCGGCATTGAGTTCCTTGTAGATGTTGCGCAGGCTTGGCGGCAACTTGGTTTGCGTCGCGGGGACCGAGAACGACAGCCCCATGGCCTGGTTGGGCCCGTGATAGGGGTCTTGACCCAAGATGACGACCTTGACCTGGTCGGCCGGCGTGTAGGCGAGGGCATTGAGGATGTCGTCTTGTGCTGGGTAGATGGTCCGCTCGGCACGCAAAAGGGCGATGCGCTCGAGCAGCTGGTTCGTCGTGTCACGTACCGGCTGCGGCGCATCGCCCAACCAAGTTGCTATGTTGCGGTCGTGGGTTGCGGTGTCCATGGGGCTCCTTTATGGCAGATACTCTGTTGGTATCTATTGTAAAGGCGCACCGGTTGCCTTTATGCCGCGGCTGTATAAAGAGCGGGGTCTACGAGACGCGCTCGGGCGCTCCTGCCATACGAGCCTGTTCATGCGCGCGAAGGCGCGGAAGCTCGACGGTTGCCACCATGACGCCGGTGAGGATGAGGGCGGCGCCAAAGAAGGCGATGGGGCTCAGGACCTCGCCGACCAGGAAGAACGAGAAGACGGCAGAGCAGACCGGCTCGAGCGAGAAAGCGAAGCCGGTGGTCTCGGCGGGCACGTGGGGCTGCACGAGCGTTTGTGTGATAAAGCCGTAGGCAGAGCAGATGAGTGCGAGCGCGACGACGACCACGACCTCGCCCGGCGTGCCGGGAAGTGTGAAACCGCCAAAGGTGAATGCGGCGATACCCGAGAATAAGCCGCCAAAGCCCAGCTGCCAAACGCCCAGAGCCAGCGGGTCGACATCTTCGACAAAGCGCTTGGCGACAATGATGTGTCCGGCATAGACAAAAGCGGAGAGCAGCATGATGAGCGCGCCGGGATTCAGGCTGGTAAAGTCGGCGCCCGAGAGCAGCAACATGCCGCAGGTGACGATGGCGGTGCCGACGAGCACCTTGCGCTCGGGGGCGCGGCGCAGCTGGGCGGCGTTGGCAAACGGTACGATCACGACCGTCAGGCTCTGCAAAAAGCCGGCAGTGGAGGCAGAAGTGAGGCTGGAGCCCAGACACATGCAGGTGAGCTCGGTTGCCATGATGGCACCGATGATGGCGGCGCGAACCATAAGGTCGCGGTTGATGCGGAACGCGCGCTTGTGGAAGAGCAGCAGGCAAGCCGCAAAGGCGATGATGCAGCGCAGCGCAACGATGCTCGTGGCGTTCATGCTGTCCATGCCGATCTTCATGAGGGGATATGAAAAGCCCCATGCGACGGGAACGGAAAATGAGAGCGCGATTGCTTTTTTGCGATCCATGGGACTCCTTTTGTTACAGAACGGTTTCGTAAAAAGGATTCTGCTCCCAGATTTGGATGTAGTAAAGCGAATGTATCTTTAGTATGATTAAGAAATGCTAATGTCGGAAGAAAAAGCCCTGGCAAAACGTTTTACGGCTACATCGATGGGGAGGCACGATGGCATCGCGGTATCAGATTATGTGTATGGTGGTCGATCGCGGCAGTCTGAAACACGCGGCCGACGAGCTAGGCTATACGCAAAGCGCGGTGAGCCAGGCCGTCAAGGCGCTCGAGCGCGAGCTGGGCACCACGCTTATCGAGCGCGGAAAGCAGGGCGTTTCGCTTACGCGCGACGGTAAACAATATCTGCCGTACCTGCGCCAGCTCGTGACCGCAGAGGCCGAGCTCGAGGGCAAGCGCCAGGAGCTGCTGGGGCTCTCCTCGACTGACATTCGCATCGCGACGTTTACCAATGTGAGTCGTACCGTGCTGCCGCGTGTGATCCGCGACTTTGGTGCTCTGCACCCGGGCGTACGCTTTACCCTCAAGCAAGGCGATTACACGCGCAACGCCCAGTGGGTGCACGATGGCGTGGTTGATTTTTGTTTTACGGCGCGCGGATTTACCGCTGGGCTCGAGAAGCGTGTGGTCTATCACGACGAGTTGGTGGCACTGCTGCCGGCCGCGCATCCGCTGACGGCAAAGGAAAAGGTGACACTTGCCGACCTGGCGTCCGAGCCGTTTGTGCTGCTGGACGAGGGCGAACAGAGCCTAGTGCTCGATGCATTCTCGGCGCATGGACTGTCGCCGCACGTGACGAGCGAGGTGACCGACGACTACACCATCATGGCGATGGTGGAGGAGGGCCTAGGCGTGAGCATGCTGTATCGCCGTACCGTCGAGGGCATGCGGGCCGATATTCACGTGCGTCCCATCGTGCATGCTCCTTCGCGTGACGTGGTGGCCGCCTGGCGCAGCTGGGACACCATGCCCATCGCCACGAGGCGCTTTATCGACTATATGAGCTCACATATTGTCAATTAATGACTGGCGTGGCGTTGAGTGCGGTGTTTAGCGGGCTGTCGCTTTGGCTTGGGTGGCGCGATAGGTGCGTGCCGGGTGGCAAAGTAGCACCGCCACGACCATAAAGAACGCCGTGGTGCCCAGGCTGATGGGGTAGACCATCATGATGTTCGCAAAGGTGCGGAAGTGCGGGAACACGCAGAACACCCAATAGAAGCGGATGCCGCAGACGCAGATCATGGTGATGAGGGCGGGCATGAGCGAGATGCCAAAGCCGCGCAGGTAGCCGGACATGTTTTCGTAGAACATGCTAAAGGCGTACGCCGGGAAGATCGAGCACACGCGGATATAGCCGATTGAGACGATGTTGGGGTCGCTGTTGAACAGCGACAAGATCTCGCGCCCCAGGCCGACAATAACGATAATCGTGGTGAGTGCAACGATGCCGCCTTCGACCAGGCAGATCTTGAGCGTCTTGGTACAGCGGTCGATCTGGCGGGCACCGTGGTTTTGTCCCACAAAGGTGGTGCAGGCCTGGCTAAAGCTGTTGAGCAGGTTGTAGCACACGTACTCCAGGCTCATGGCGGCGCTCGATGCCGCCATGACCTCGGTGCCCAGGCTGTTGATGGCAGACTGGATGATGATGTTGGCGACGGCAAAGACAGCGCTTTGGATGCCGGCGGGCAGGCCGATCTTGACGATGCGCTTGAGGGCGACGGGGTCTAAGCCTAAGTCGCGCGGGGTGACGCGGACGACGGAGTCGGTCTTGAGCAGGCGGATAAAGAGCGTGGCGGCGCTGACGGTGTAGGCGATGGCGGTGGCGATGGCGACACCCGTGACGCCCCAATGGAGCACGGGGACAAAGATGAGATCCAGGCCAATGTTGAGGACGGTGGACACGGCAAGCGCCTGCAGCGGCATGCGGGTGATGCCGACGGAGCGGAAGATCGCGGCCTCAAAGTTATAGAGCAAGATCGAGGGCATGCTGAGCAAAAAGACGCGCAGGTAGAGCGATGCGAGCGGCATGGTTTCGGCGGGGACGTTGAGCGCGGCGAGCATGGGCTCGGCAAAGATCTCGCCCAGCGCGATGACGACAAAGCCCACGAGCGCCATTAAAATCGAGGTATGGACGGCGCGTTTGACCATGTTCTGATCGTTGCGGCCGATAGCGTTGGCGATGACCACGTTGGAGCCAAGCGACATGCCAATAAACAGGTTGAGCATAAGACTGGTAAGCGGAACATTGGAGCCGACCGCCGCCATGGCGAGGGTTCCCTGGTCGCCCGAGAAATTACCGATAATGACTGTGGCGATGAGGTTCGACAGCTGCTCCAAGATGCTCGTGGCGGCCACGGGGAAGGCAAACAGGGGAATATTGCGCCACAGCGATCCGGTGGTCATGTCAATGTGCTTAGATACGGTGTCAGCCATGCGCTCTCAATCTCTAACATGCTATTTCGTGCTTATTTGCGCAGACGATGATACTCCTAATGCATTCAGCCGGCACTTGGGGACGTTCCTTTTCTGCCGGCATTTGGGGACACTCCTTGTCTCTTCTATGACTAGGTGGGGAAGGCGTGCGACAATGGTGGGCGTTGTGTTGTTCGCGCTAAGGAGTTGCTATGTTGTTGTGTCCCGTTTGCCATGAGCCGCTGGTGGACGACGAACGCGGTGCTGCATGCTCGGGCGGACACCGGTTTGACCGTGCGCGCGAGGGCTATCTGTACCTGCTGCGCTCGTCCAAGAGCGGCGACTCCATGGGCGATCCCAAGTCGCAGGCACGCAGCCGTCGTGACTTTCTTAACCGTGGATACTATGCGCCGTTGCGCGATGCGATGGTTGAGCTGGTGCGCGAGCGGGCGGCGGAGCACGGGGTGTCTACGGGCAAGCAGCTGACCTTGCTCGATATTTGCTGCGGCGAGGGCTATTACACCAGCGCCATGGGCGCGGTGCCGGGCGTGGATGCTTACGGTTTCGACCTGGGCAAAGAGATGGTGCGCCTTGCCGCCAAGCGCGGCGATGCGACCTACTTCGTGGCCAACATGAAGGATATCCCCGTGGCCGATGGCGCCTTCGATATGGTGGCCGAGCTCTTTGCTCCCTTTAACGAGCGCGAGTTTGCCCGCGTGCTGGCGCCAGGGGGCTCGCTCTATACCGTGGTGCCGGGTGCCCGTCATTTGTTTGGGCTCAAGGAGGTGCTCTACGACACGCCATATCTTAATGACGAGAAGCTGCCGCAGACTACCGAGCTCGAGTTAGTAGGAACGCAGCGGGTGTCTGCGAATATAACGCTTCAGACCCAGGCCGACATCGAGGCGGTGTTCCAGATGACGCCGTACTACTACCGCACGCGCCCTGCCGATAAAGAGCGCCTGGCAAACTTGGACACCCTCGAGACCGACATCGACTTCATCATCGCCGAGTACCGCCACTAACCTACCAAAAAGGGACAGGTTTATTTTGGTAGGTTTTATCTGGGCAAACGTAAAGGGCCGACCGCGGAGATGCGCGATCGGCCCTATTTATTGGCGTATATATCAGAGTCGCTGAGCGATTGACACGGATGCGGCTTAGCTCAAACGGTCCATGCCCTCTTTCTTGACGCGGTTGGCGAGTACAAAGTAGATAATGCTGACAATCAGGCCGGTAAAATCGGGGATGCTTGAGCCGGTCCCACCCAAGAGGGGCAGGGAGAGGAGCAAACTGATGGCCGAACATGCTAGGCAGACGATGGACCAGATCCAGACAACGCCAGCCTTAGCGGGATTATTTGCCGCGCGGATGCCAAAGACAGCGGTCACAATTTCGATCACGCCCAATACGATGACGACGACGCAAGAAACGATCATGGCACTCGTGATATCGCCTGCCGCGCTGCCTGCAAAGAGCGCTGTAGCACCCATGCCTGCGCTCAGGATGCCGACGACAAAGAAGAAGAACGATAGGATTTTGAGTAATTTGCAGGCATTGCTCATGGCTAGTCCTTTCGATACGGGTACGGCCGGTTTGGCGTAGCCCATGTGCTGTACATATGGTGAAGCACATTGTAGTTCAACGCGGCGATGCATGCGCCTGAAAGCGCTTTGACCCCGCGCAGCCCACCCCAACCTTTCAAAAGGGAAAGCTGGACGTAAGCCAAATCGATGGCAGCTCATGTGCGACGCTGCGATGATGAGGCCGTAACAAGGAGCTGGTCTCAAGGAGGAGCCATGATGTACGGAGCGGGGCAAGTGTGTGAGCCGCGGTCGTTGGGAAGGCGCATGGGTGATTCTGTGATCGCTGCCGTGTGCACGGGATTGATGGCGGTGCTTTGCATTGGGATGCTGTGGGCCATGTCGCATGTGGGACAATAGCGGACGGTTGGGTGCCGACATGAACGGCTCCCACGTATTCGTTTTGCTTGTTAAGGAGTGTCCATGGGCGTCGTCGATCCCTTTTCTGTTGCTCGGGCCGCGGGGCTTGAGCTGACCGGGAAGCCCGAGGGCCTTACGCTCACCGACGGCACGATGGAGCTGCGTGCCGATTTTACCCGCATGCTTCCGCGGCTCAAGCAGGGCCGTCTGCAGCAAGAGCTGTTGGTAAAGGCTGCACGCGCAAAAGGCATCGAGAGCCCATGGGCGATTGATGCCACGGCAGGCTTTGGCGAGGATTCGCTGCTGCTGGCTGCCGCGGGCTTTACCGTCGATCTGTATGAGCAGGATTGCGTGATCGCGGCGCTCCTCAAGGATGCTTTGGATCGCGCGGCAGATGATCCGGCGCTTGCGACAGCCGTGGCGCGCATGCGCTTGCATGCGGGCGAGGACAGCATTGCCGGCCTTCGCCATACAGCTGAGCTGATCGGGCAGGGCGGGCTCGCGGCTCCCGACGTGGTGTATCTGGACCCCATGTTTCCCGAGCGCACCAAGAGCGCGGCGGTGAAAAAGAAGTTCCAACTCTTGCATCATCTGGAACAGCCGTGTGCCGATGAGGAGACGCTGGTCGAAGCTGCGCTTGCGGTGCGGCCGCGCAAGGTCGTTATCAAACGGCCGGTGAAGGGGCCGCTGCTTGCCGACGTCAAGCCGAGCTATCAGCTTGCGGGCAAGGCCGTTCGTTACGATGTTTTGGTGCCGCCGCGCCCGTAGCTTGCGCACGATGGCTGGCGCTTCGCCAGCGCCGTGCCGATGCGGAGTTTATTTCCAAGGGTGTGACGTCAGATGCCATCCGCCGCAGTATTCGCATTTGTAGCAGGCTAAACCGCGTCGTCCGCGGTTTTCGCAGTCGGCCATAACGGCCTCGGCTTCGGCGCGTGTGTCGTAACGGTTTTTGCGCTCGCACGACTTGTAGCGCCAGGCTTCATCGCGCTCGGCGTCCAGGGCGTCGCGGCGCTCGTCCTCGCGTGCAAACAGGTCGCTCATATCGCCGCCGGTGGCAGCGCCCAAAAACTCGCTTTTGGCCTTTGACCAGGCGGCTCGCTTTTTGCTTCCCATCTGCTTCGCACCCTCTCCAAACGTTGGTATCATTGCTCAATCAAAGTGATACCAATAAACGTGAGGTCGCCGCGTGATGATCAGAAAAACCCTCGATACCGACATTCCCGCCGTCATGGCTATCTATGACGCGGCCCGCGCCTTTATGCGCGCACATGGCAACGCCACGCAGTGGCCCGAGGGCACGCCTTCGGCCGAGCAGTTGGCTGCCGATATCGCCGCTGGTGGCAGCTATGTGTGCGAAGTCGACGGTCGCGTGGTGGCGACGTTTGCCTTTTTACCGGGTCCGGACGAGTGCTATGACGTGATTGAGGACGGTCAATGGCGCAGCGACATTCCGTATGCCGTGCTGCATCGCGTGGCGTCGGACGGCACCACGCATGGCGTCGCTGCTGCGATGTTTGCCTTTGCCAAGGAACGCACCGACCATCTGCGTATCGACACGCACCAAGACAATCTGCCCATGCAGGGCGCCATCGCCAAGGCCGGGTTTAAGCGCGCCGGTATCATATATGTGTCGGACGGTACGCCGCGTGCCGTGTTTGATTGGCTACGCGAGGCGTAGGAGCCAAGGCACGTATCATCACCCAGCTCAAATAAAAAAATGGCCCCGAGTGGGGCCATTTTTGGTAAAACGCGTCGTTGTGGGACTCGCATTGTTACCGCCTCAGATGAGACCGGGCGGGCAAGGGGGGTGCCGGCTTTCGCAAGGCGCGAACCTACGAAAATCGCCGCGCGGCAACGCGGGGTGATGAGCTCGGTCGGGGGATAGGGCCCGCTTCGCCCGCCGGCCTGTAAATTGTATCATCCAGTGTGGAACGAGAATGCCCGTTGCCGCGTGCGATGGGCCGGCAATAAGAGGAGAGCCATGACGAAACAAGCGGTCGTTGGAATCTTGGCGCACGTCGATGCCGGCAAGACTACGCTGGCCGAGGCCATGCTGTTCAACGCGGGTCGCATTCGCAAGCGCGGCCGCGTGGACGATGGCGATTCGCACCTGGACACGAACGCGATCGAGCGCGAGCGCGGCATTACGATCTTTTCGTCGCAGGCCGTGCTCGACCACGGCGATACCCACGTCATGCTCGTTGATGCGCCGGGGCATGTCGATTTTTCTGCCGAGGCGGAGCGCACATTGCGTGCACTCGACTACGCGATTTTGGTTGTGGGTGCCAACGATGGCGTGCAGGGGCACACCGAAACCCTGTGGCGCCTGCTTGCGCGCTATGACATTCCGACGTTCATCTTTATCAACAAAATCGATTTGGAGAACCCCGGCCACGACGTTTTGCTAGCGCAGCTGGGACAGCGTCTTTCCGAGGGCTGCCTGGATGCCAGCGAGCTGCTGGCAGGCGGGGCCGTCCAGGAGGACGCTGCCGCATTGGACGAGGCGGCGCTCGAGGAGTTTCTTGAGGCGGGTGAGCTTTCTGTCGCAACGCTGTCGCGCATGGTTGCCGAGCGCAAGCTCTTTCCCTGCTTTGCCGGCTCAGCGCTCAAGGACCAAGGCGTGGACGAGCTGCTGGATGGTATGTGCACGCTGATGCGTGAACAGGTGTGGACCCCGGAGTTCGCCGCACGCGTCTATCGTGTCAGCCGCGGGGATCACGGCGAGCGTTTGGCTTGGGTTAAAGTGACCGGCGGCACGTTGCGTGCAAAACAGATGATCGATGGACACTTCGGTGCCGAGGCATGGGAGCAGAAGGTCGATCAAGTGCGCATCTATAACGGCGAGAAGTATGAGCTTGCCCAAGAGGTTGCCGCTGGTGGAATTTGCGCCGTGACGGGTCTTGCGCACGTTCGCCCAGGGGACGCCCTGGGCGCAGAGCCCGCGGGCGATGCGCCCGTCATTGCGCCGGTCCTCACCTATACGGTGCTGCCGGGCGAACACGACGTCCATACGGTGTTCAAAGCATTGACTGAGCTGGCGGACGAAGATCCCATGCTCGGCGTAAGCTGGAACACGCATCTTGAACAAATACATCTGCAGCTCATGGGAGCGGTGCAACTCGAGGTCGTGCAGCGCGTGCTGGCCGATCGTTTTGGCCTTTCGGTCGAGTTTGAGTCTGGCGGCATTCTCTATAAGGAGACGATCTCGCAGCCGGTCGAGGGTGTGGGCCATTTTGAGCCACTGCGCCACTATGCCGAGGTGCATCTGCGCCTGGAGCCGTTGCCAGCGGGTTCGGGCGTGCAGTTTGGCACCGTGACCTCGACCGACGAGCTCGACCTAAACTGGCAGCGCCTGGCGCTTACCAACGCCATGGAGCGCGATCACCTGGGCGTGCTGACCGGCTCGCCCATCACCGATATGCGCATTACGCTCACGGGCGGGCGTGCGCATGCCAAACACACCGAGGGCGGCGATTTTCGCCAGGCCACGTACCGCGCGATTCGCCAGGGTTTGATGCAGGCGCGCGAGGCCGGCGCGGCGGTGCTGTTGGAGCCGTGGTACCACTTTGAGCTCGAGGTGCCGGGGGAGTGCGTGGGCCGGGCGCTCTCGGATGCCACGCGCATGAGTGCCGAGTACGAGCCGCCGACGATGGCGGGAGACCGAGCGAAGCTTGTGGGTCGCGTGCCAGCATCCGAGATGCAGGATTACGCGCTGGAGGTGGCTGCCTACACGAGTGGTCGCGGCCATCTGTACCTGGAGTTCGCCGGTTATGCGGCTTGCCATGATGCCGAGCGCGTCATCGAGGCGGCCGCCTATGAGCCCGAGGCCGATCTGCCCAACACGCCCGACTCGGTCTTTTGCTCTCACGGCGCCGGTTACACGGTCAAATGGTACGACGTCCCCGAGGCAGCCCACGTAAAGGTCGATCCCGCCACCTTCCGCTCCTGGCGAGCAGCAGACGCGGAGTTTTTCGGCCACATGTGACAGACAGCTCCTTTGTCACAGGCTATTGGTATAACTTGGTATAAGTTGGTATAACTATTACCAGGGTTTGCCAATCCGAGGAGGCCGAGATGAATCCAAATCCCTTTAAGCCCACGGCTGGCAAGCGGCCTCCGATACTCATCGGTCGCGAGTCGGTCATCGAAGATTTCGAGGAAGGGCTCGATAACGGCGCCGGAGCGCCGGGTAGGCTCATGCTCATTACGGGAAACCGCGGCTGCGGCAAGACGGTTCTCCTGAGGGAGCTGCAACGTCTAGCCAATGAGCACGGATGGGCGGTTGTCTCCGATTCCGCTTCGCTTGGCTTATGCGACCGCTTGGCCGACGCGCTTCGCTCGAATAAACCCGTTGTGACGTCAATGGAGTTCGGTCCCTCGTTTGGCCGGATGTCGGTCGAGGCGGCGCGGGCAAAGGGTGAGACGTTGCGGGGGCTGGTCAACGAGCGCCTCAAGAAGCTCGGTCCAGGCAAGGGCATACTGTTTGCGATTGACGAGGCGCAATCTGCGTCTATCGAGGAGCTGGCGGCTCTTGCCGTTCTCTATCAGCAGGTGCTCGGAGACCAGGATGCCACGGGCTTGTCCGATAGCGACCAGCGCGGTCTTGCGCTGGTGTTCGCCGGCTTACCCAGTATGGTTGACGATCTGCTCGAAGAGCCGAGCGTGACGTTTTTGCG
>DBEZGO010000072.1:0-21995 GCA_048189345.1 Collinsella sp. | reverse complement strand
GGATGGTGTCGATGAGGTCCTGCTCGTCGTCTTCGTCGACGGGACCGATGAGGCCGAGGCCCCAGGTACCCGGGAAGAAGCTCGATCCACTCATGGTCTTGCCGGCGCTTGCCACAGTGACGGTTGCACCCGTGCGTGCCGCTTCGATGGCGGCACAAAGGCCCGCAATGCCAGATCCAATTACCAGTACATCAGTCGATTCCATCGGATTCCTTTCTCGTCCGGCGCATTGTCGCACGGGTGATCGGCAATGGGGCCGCAAAGACCCGGCAAATCGGTAAAGGGCAAATATGGCAGGTGGGTGTCATGGACGCTCTGACGCTCCATCTCATCACATCTTGTATTTCGCCCCAGCTGATATATCGGCATTAGCTACCCTGCGACAGCGCAAACAAAAAGAGCCGCTACCCGGGTGGGTAGCGGCTCCAAAGCTCAACTATATGAGCATCGCGCGGGCGCGATTAGGCCTTGAGGGCCTCCTCGACGGCGACAGCGCAGGCGACGGTGGCACCGACCATGGGGTTGTTGCCCATGCCGATGAGACCCATCATGTCGACGTGCGCAGGCACGGAGGAAGAACCGGCGAACTGGGCGTCGGAGTGCATACGGCCCATGGTGTCGGTCATGCCGTAAGAGGCAGGGCCGGCGCCCATGTTGTCCGGGTGCAGGGTACGGCCAGTGCCGCCACCAGAAGCGACGGAGAAGTACTTCTTGCCAGCCTCGAGGCGCTCCTTCTTGTAGGTGCCAGCGACGGGGTGCTGGAAGCGCGTGGGGTTGGTGGAGTTACCGGTGATCGAGATGTCGACGTTCTCGTGCCACATGATGGCAACGCCCTCGCGGACGTCGTCGGCGCCGTAGCAGTTGACGGCGGCGCGGGGACCATCGGAGTAGGGGATGGTCTCGACGACCTTGAGCTCGCCCGTGAAGTAGTCGAACTGGGTCTTCACGTAGGTGAAGCCGTTGATGCGGGCGATGATCTGAGCAGCGTCCTTGCCCAGACCGTTGAGGATGACGCGCAGCGGCTTCTTGCGAGCCTTGTTGGCGTTCAGAGCCAGGCCGATAGCACCCTCAGCGGCAGCGAAGGACTCGTGACCGGCCAGGAAGGCGAAGCACTCGGTGTCGTCGGAGAGCAGCATAGCGCCCAGGTTGCCGTGGCCCAGACCGACCTTGCGGTCCTCGGCGACGGAGCCGGGAACGGTGAAGGCCTGGATGCCCTCGCCGATGATGGCGGCAGCCTCAGAAGCGGACTTGGCGCCACGCTTGACAGCGAGAGCGCAACCGAGGGTGTAGGCCCACTCGGCATTCTGGAAGGCGATGGACTGGGTGTTGTTGACGATCTCACGCGGGTTGAAGCCCTTGTCGGTGCAGATCTGCAGAGCTTCCTCGAGGGAGGCGATGCCGTTGTCGGCGAGGCACTTGTTGATCTTGTCAGCGCGGCGCTCGTAACCTTCGAACGTAACAGTCATAGTTATTTCCCTCCCTTTCTACTCGTGAACCGGGAACACGCTGGCGACGGAGTGAGTCTCCTCGTCGGTGCGCGGGTCGATGTACTTGGCAGCGTTCTCCCACTGACCATAGTGGCCCATAGCGCCAGCGATGGCCTCCTCGGGGGTCTTGCCGGCCTTGACGGCGTCGGTGAACTTGCCGAGGTTCAGGAACTCGAATGCGATGATCTCGTTCTTGTCGTTGAGAGCCATGCGGGTGACGTAGCCCTGAGCGAGCTCGAGGTAACGAGCGCCCTTGGCCTTGGTGCCGAACATGGTGCCGACCTGAGAGCGAAGGCCCTTGCCGAGGTCGTCGAGGGAGGCGCCCACGGGCAGGCCGCCCTCGGAGAACGCGGTCTGGCTGCGGCCGTAAACGATCTGCAGGAAGATCTCGCGCATAGCAACGTTGATGGCGTCGCAGACGAGGTCGGTGTTGAGGGCCTCGAGGATGGTCTTACCGGGAAGGATCTCGGAAGCCATGGCGGCAGAGTGGGTCATGCCCGAGCAGCCGATGGTCTCAACGAGGGCCTCCTCGATGATGCCGTCCTTGACGTTCAGCGTGAGCTTGCAGGCGCCCTGCTGAGGTGCGCACCAACCCACACCGTGCGTAAGACCGGAGATGTCGGAAATCTCCTTAGCCTGGACCCACTTGCCCTCCTCGGGGATGGGTGCGGGGCCGTGGTATGCACCCTTGGCAACGGGGCACATGTTCTCCACTTCCTGTGAGTACTGCATGCCTCTCCTCTCTATCGTGTTGGCGTCCCGTCTGGGGGCCGTGGCTGGCGATTGCCGGGCGACCCTTCGAAAGGGACATGACATGCAGCCCCTATAATACCGCGAAATGCACGGAATATTCGGCGAACGGCTCAGTTTTCGTAGCGAGATGCGCGGAACTTTCAATTGAAACGGTTTAACTCTATATTCTGTGGTCGTGCACTTCCGTAGAGGGGGTCCGTCTTGGGCAAGCTTTTGGTCAGCTTTTGTAAGCGTTGCAGGGGTTGACCTGTTGCAACGGTGCCGTTCGCCGCCTGTTTACTGCCTTTGGCCGCGCGAGCGAATTGTTTTGCGTGAATGTTTTGATGGCACGCTTCAATCGTGCTGTATTGGATGGCAAGCAGATCCCGGCGAAGGGAGCGCCATGCAGCGCGTTTGGAGAACGGTTACCGGCTTTTACCATGTCTGTGCCCGCGGTACGGGCAAGCAGCTCATCTTTGAGGGCGATGAAGACCGGTGGGAGTTCTTGGAGCTGATGCGTGAGTGCTGCCGCAAGGCGGGCGTGACGGTTATCGCCTGGTGCCTTATGGGCAATCACGTGCGTCTGGTGCTTGCAGATTACGAGGATGCGATGAGCGCGGCGATGCACCGGCTGCTTTTGACGTACGCGCGGCGGTTCAATAAACGCACGGGGCGCACAGGGCATCTGTTCCAGAACCGTTTTGACCGGCGCTCGCTCGATACCGACTGGCAGGTGATGGAGGCTATTCGCTCCGTTCACGCCGATCCGCAGGAGGCGGGCATCAGTCTTATTGAGCGTTATCCCTGGAGCAGCTTTCCGGAGCATTTGTGCGCTTACGACGGTGACGCGGCCGATGTCGCGAGGGGATTTTCTGATCCTTCTTGCGTGCTTGAGCTTTTTGGTTCTGCCGAGGGCTTTATTGCCTATTCGCTTTCGACGCCCGACGGCGGAGAACCGGCGCTGCGCGATATGAAAGAGACAGAGTGGGAACGCCACGCCTTTGCCGACAAGATGGCGAAGCGCCTGGGCGTGCCGCTCAACGGGGTTAAAACTGCACCGACGGCGCAGCGCGATACCGTTATTGTTGGATTGAACAATGCCGGCTTTACGGTGCGCCAGATTGAGCGGTATACGGGGATTGGCAAAAGTACCGTTTCTCGTATTGTGCGCGCCCGTGCGCGAGCGGCGGTGCGGACTGGCGGAAACGTGGTGTAGGGCCGCCGGTGCACCGCAGCTGGGGTCGCCCATACGCCACAGCTATTGTTCTAAAAGCTCGGGTACGGTAACTGCACTTCTTAATTTGCATAGAACAGACGCCGTTATGCATAAAATAACGCCTTAGCTCGGTTTTGCCCGTACCTACCCCCGTCTGCGCCGTGCAAAAAGCGGAGTTTTCTGCATCGTGGTACTGTCGGCACCGCCGCAATTTTGCAACATATGGGCTCTGAAGCTATTTATGCCTGCCGATGCGCTCCCGAAGCTCATGTTTGCGCCCCTGAGACCACGATGCTTGTTCTAAAACGCAATATAAAGGCCACTGGAGATGTTGATTAACGCTTCCAATGCGTATACACACGGCTTGGCGTGCTGAATACTCGCAAAAATGCACGCCGCACCCTAGGGGACCTGTCTGCGGCAGGCGTGAGGCGAGCCGGAGCCCAGTAAGACGAGGCTTGGGACATTGCCTGGCGTGCCCGTGGTCCTGTCACAAGTTTTAGTACGGTGGAAAACGCTCGTGTTCGTGGTTGGCCGTGCGATAAATGACAGACGGGGCGTCGGACGCATGGGCTGCGTGTGCGCTCGTTATGAAAAAGCCGAGCCGCCCGTATCGGGCGGCTCGGCAATCAAAATCCTTGGATTTGGGGCATCCGCTACTGGTTAGCTTGCCCCTCGAGCATACCGTCGAGGGTGCGCCAGGCGAGCTCGGCGCATTTGACGCGGGCGGGCATGTGCGAGATGTCCTGGAGCTGGGCGGCTTCGTCCAGGTCTTCCAGATCTTCCTCGGAGAGCTGCTCGCCGCGGATCATGGCGAGGAAGAGCTCTGCCAGGCGGTGAGCTTCCTCGACGGTCTCGCCGGTGATGAGGTCGGCCATGATGTCGGCGCTGGCCTGGCTGATGGCGCAGCCATGACCGGTAAAGGAGGCCTCCTCGATCACACCGTTCTCGACGCGCAGCTGCAAGGTGAGCTCGTCGCCACAGCTGGGGTTGATGCCGTCGTGCTCGTGCGTGGGGGCATCCATCTCGTACTTGTAGTCGGGGTGCGAGTTGTGCTCCATAAACGTGGTGGAGGTGTACAGATTACCCATTGAACGTGCTCCAAACGTGATGCAGGCCGGCGATGAACTTATCGATGTCGGCCTTGTCGTTGTAGAAGGCCACGCTGGCGCGGCAGCAGGCGAGGTTCTCGACGCCCAGCCAGGTAAGCAGCGGCTGCGCGCAGTGGTGACCGGCACGGATGCACACGCCGTCCATGTCCATGATGCTCGCGACGTCGTGCGGGTGGATACCCTTGACGTTAAAGCTGACGACGCCGTGATGGTTGTCCCAGTAGATGGAGCCGATGATCTGGACAAAGTCGAGCTGCATGAGTTCGCCCATCAGGTAGTGGACGAGTGCCTGCTCGCGTGCCTGGATGTTTTCGTAGCCAACCGTGTTGACGAGGTAGTCGAGTGCCGCACCCGTGGCGAATATGCCGGCGGCGTCCTGCGTGCCGGCCTCGAACTTCTCGGGGACGGGCGCCCAGACGGCGTCCTGCTCGGTGACCGAATCGATCATCTCGCCGCCGGTGAGCATGGGCGGCATGGCGTTGAGCAGGTCCATCTTGCCCCACAGCACGCCGATGCCCATGGGGCCCATGGCCTTGTGCGCGCTAAAGGCAAAGAAGTCGGCGCCCAGGTCGGCCACATCGACCGGCATGTGCGGCAGCGACTGCGCACCGTCGACGACCAGGTAGCCGCCGTACTTGTGCACGAGTTTGCCGAGGTTCTTGACCGGGTTCTCGACGCCCAGCACGTTAGAAACCTGACCCACGGCCAGAATTTTGGTCTTGGGACCCACCTTGGCAAGAACCTCCTCGGTGGTGAGCTGGCCGGTCTTGGTGGGGTAGAGGTAGACGAGCTTGGCACCGGTCTCGCGGCAGACCTGCTGCCACGGGATCAGGTTGGAGTGGTGCTCCATGATGGTGATGACGACCTCGTCACCGGGCTCAAGCACCGTGGGTGCAAAGCTCTTGGCGACCAGGTTGAGCGACTCGCTCGTGTTGCGGGTGAAGACGATCTCGTTGGCCTGGGAAGCGCCGATGAGGTCAGCGATCTGCTGGCGCACCTTCGCGATAGCGTCGGTGGCCTCGACGGACAGTGAGTACAGGCCGCGCAGGGGGTTGGCGTTCATGCGCTGGTAGAAGTCGCGCTCGGCGTCGAGCACGCAGGCGGGGCGCTGCGCGGTGGCGGCGCTATCGAGGAAGGCGATCTCGGGGTGCTGCTGGAACAGCGGGAACTGCGCCTTGTAGGGATTGGTCTCGATGTCGACGGTAGGCCAGCCGCGCGAGGCCTCGTCGCTGGCATCGAGCTCCATGGGCTCGGGGGCGGTGCAGGTATCGCATTTAACGTGCTCGGTATCGATCATGCGAGCTCCTCTTCAAAGTTATCGATCAGGTTGTTGCCCAGGCGGATGACGGCGGCGCGGGTGCGCTCATCGGTGGCGGAAAGCGCGGCGTCCTCCAGCTTGGCGCGGATGAACAGGTCCTCGGCGGCGCTTTGTTCAAGGCCGCGGCAGGCGAGGTAGAACAGCTGCTCGTCGCGGACGTGGCCGATGGTGGCGCCGTGGTTGCCGGCGACGTCGTCCTCGTCGCACAGGATGACGGGGACGGTCTTGTTGTCGACGCCCTTGTTGGCCAGCAGCACGGTTTCGCGCTCGGTGCCGACGGCACCCTTGCAGCCGTGCACGAGGTCGATGGTGCCGCGGTAGACCTTCTTGGACGTGCCGGTCAGCACGCCGTTGGCGTCGATCTCGCACTCGGTCTTGCGACCGCGGTGGCGCAGCTCGTAGTTAAAGTCGCGCACCTGCTCGCGGGCGCCCAGGTAATCGGTATCGATGGTCACCTTGGCGGTATCGCCCAACAGGTCACCGGCAAGGCCAGTGGCGCTGGCGCCGGCACCCAGGACGGTGTGCTGTACGTTGACGCGCGCGCTCTCGTCTAGGAACAGGCCGGTGTCGTCGAGTGCGATCCAGCTGTCGTCGAGCGTCTGCGTGCAGGTCACGTTGACGGTGGCGTACTCGTGGGCACACACACGCAGTACGGATCCCACGACACCCTCGCCGGCAACGGGGGAGTCCAGGGCGATCTGCAAGTCGAGCGTTGCCTGCGGGCGGGCGACGACGTCGATGGCGGCAATCGCAGCCGCTGCGTCGACGCCACTCACGCGCACGGTAGCCGTGGCGTGCTGGTATGCGGGCACATCGATGACGATGCACTTGGTAGCGTGGTCGGCCAGATAGGTGTAGGCAGCCTCGCCCATGCCGGTCTCGAAGGCCTCGGCGGGGGAGAGTTCCTCCTCGAGCTTGATGGCGCCGGCCTGGTAGACGGAGGTGGCGGGCACGTCGAGCTCGGTTTCGGGCGTGATGCGGGCGCGGTCGGCGGCGTCGCCGGGGGCGGAGGCACGGCGCTCGGGGAAGCGCTCGGCCATGGCTTCCATGGCGGCGTCGAAGGCGTCGGCCGAGCCGGCAAACTGCTCGTCCAGGCCCTTGACCTCGACGGCCTCGGCGGGAGCGACGGTAAGCTCGTCGGAAAGATCGATGTTGGTCTGGTTCATCTTGAGCCAGCCCCAAGTGGCGGCAGGCATCGCATTAACCTGCTCGAGCGTGGTTGCAGCGGTGTTCGTGGTCTGTTTCATTATCCGATCGCTCCTTCCATCTCGAGCTTGATCAGGTTGTTCATCTCGACGGCGTACTCCAGCGGCAGCTCCTTGGAGACCGGGTTGGCAAAGCCGTTGACGATCATGGTGCGGGCCTCTTCCTCCGAGATGCCGCGGCTCATCAGGTAGAACACCTTGTCGTCGCCGATGCGGCCGATGGTGGCTTCGTGGCCGATGTCGACATTCTTGGCGCGGATGTCCATGGCGGGGATGGTGTCAGAGCGGCTCTGGTCGTCGAGCATCAGCGACTGGCAGCTTACGGTTGCCTTGGAGCCCTCGGCCTTGGGCGTGGCCACGATGGAGCTGCGGAAGGTCTGGATGCCGCCGCTCTTGGAGATGCCCTTGGTCTCGACGGTTGCCGAGGTCTCGGGTGCGTTGAGTACGACTTTGCAGCCGGTGTCGAGGTTCTGGCCGGCGCCGGCAAAGGTGATGCCGGTAAAGCTTGAGCGGGCGCGGCGGCCGTTGAGCACGCTCATGGGGTAGAGATAGCCCACGTGGCTGCCGAAGGAGCCGCTGATCCACTCGATGTCGCCGTCCTCGTCCACGCGCGCACGCTTGGTGTTGAGGTTGTACATGTTCTTGGACCAGTTCTCGATGGTCGAGTAGCGCAGGTGCGCGCGCTTGCCCACAAAGAGCTCCACAGCGCCGGCGTGGAGGTTGGCCACGTTGTACTTGGGCGCGGAGCAACCCTCGATAAAGTGCAGGTCGGCATCGTCCTCGACGATGATGAGCGTGTGCTCAAACTGGCCGGCGCCCTTGGCGTTTAGGCGGAA
Source organism: Collinsella sp. (assembly GCA_048189345.1). Lineage (GTDB taxonomy): Bacteria > Actinomycetota > Coriobacteriia > Coriobacteriales > Coriobacteriaceae > Collinsella. Next base: position 14,089 of record DBEZGO010000072.1, on the reverse strand, counting down.
GTAGCTCTGCAGCGGGAAGTCGAGCTTGGTACCCTTGGGCACGTAGACAAATGAGCCGCCCGACCACACGGCGCCGTGCAGGGCTGCAAACTTGTGATCGGTGGGTGGGATGAGCGTCATAAACTTCTCGTGGATGAGCGGCTCCCACTGCGGGTCGTGCAGGGCCTCCTCGATGCCGGAGTAGACGATGCCCATCTTGGACGCGGTGTCCTGCATGTTGTGGTAGACGAGCTCGGAGTCGTACTGCGCGCCGACGCCCGCCAGGTAGCTACGCTCGGCCTCTGGGATGCCCAGGCGCTCAAAGGTGTTCTTGATGTCGTCGGGCACCGACTCCCAGTCGTGCTTTTGGTCGGTGTTGGGTTTGACGTAGGTGACGATGTTGTCCATGTCCAGGCCCTCGATGGAGGGGCCCCACGTCGGGTCGGGGAAGCGGTTGAAAATCTCGAGGGACTTGAGGCGCAGGTCGAGCATCCACTGCGGCTCGTCCTTCTTGGCGCTGATCTCGCGCACGATGTCGGGCGTGATGCCGGCGTCGAGGCGCTCGAATCCCTCCTCGCCATAGGTGAAGTCGTAGAGGCTGCGGTCGATGTCCGCGACCTCGGTGCGGTTCTTGGTCATTGCGTCGCCCCTTTACGCCTGCTGCTCGGCAGCGGCGGCCTCGGCCTGGGCACGCTGCTCGGCGGCCTCGCGCTCGAAGGTCTCAAAGCCGTTCTTGTCGATCCAGGGGATGAGCGAGGCGTCGTCCTCGCGCACGATGTGGCCCTTGACCATAACGTGGACGCGGTCGACATCCAGGTGCTCCAGGATACGCGTGTTGTGCGTGATGATGAGCATGGAGCCGTCGCAGCTCTTGCGGTAGGCGTCCATGCCGTGGCTGACGGTGGACAGGGCGTCGACGTCCAAGCCGGAGTCGGTCTCATCCAGGATGGCGAGCTTGGGCTGCAGCAGCAGAAGCTGAAGCATCTCGACCTTCTTTTTCTCGCCGCCCGAGAAGCCCACGCCCAGCTCGCGGTTGAGGTAGGCGGTGTCCATGTTGAGCTCGGCCGCGAGCTCCTTGACGCGACGGCGGAACTCCTTGCCCTTCATCTCCAGGCCGGGGCGGCCGGCGATGCTGGCGCGCAAAAAGCTCGACAGCGGCACGCCCGGGATCTCGACCGGGGCCTGGAAGCTCAGGAACAGGCCTGCGCGCGAGCGTTTGTCGGTGGTGAGCTCGGTGATGTCCTGACCGTCAAAGACGATGCGGCCGTCGTTGACGGTATAGACGGGGTCGCCCATGACCAGGTGGCCCAGGGTGGACTTGCCGGCGCCGTTGGGTCCCATCAGTACGTGGGTCTCGCCGGCGGCGACGTTGAGGTTGACGTTGTGGAGGATGGTCTTCTCGTCCACGGAGGCGGTCAGACCTTCGATGGAAAGCAGCGGATTTGCGCTCATGCTGTCCCTCTCTGTATATGGTGTACTCATAGGTGTACTAAACCCTAGGAATCTTCTCGGAATAAAGTTACTATGGGTTCGGCGTTAGTCAAGGGAAAACCCGACTAATCCACTCGACTTTTCTAGATGTGGGACAAATTCATCGGTTATGTATGTCCCCAGCGTTATGGAAGGGTAGGTATGCTCATTTCTTCTAAGGGCCGCTATGCCCTCCGTTTGATGATTTATATTGCGGCGCTCGGTGACGCCGAGGGCAAGATCGCCCTGCGCGAGGTTGCCGACCGCGAGCGCATTTCGCAGAAGTATCTGGAGCAGCTGGTTCGTCCGCTTATGAAGGCGGGCCTGCTTAAGAGCGTGCGCGGCAAGGGCGGCGGCTACATGATGGCCAAGGACCCGGCCGAAGTGCGCGCCGGCGACATCCTGCGCGCCGTCGAGGGCAGCACGGCTCCGGTGGCGTGCGATGGCATCGACAACAGCTGCACCCGTAGTGATCTGTGCTCAACGGTCAAGTTCTGGCGCGGCCTGGACGAGGTCATCGAAAAGTACGTTGACGGCGTGACGCTGGCCGACCTAGCCGCCGTCCCCGAGATCAACTTCGACATTAAGCTGTAGCCCGGGGGCAATTCCTTAAGATTTCGCGGAGGGTTGTTGCCGTTTGCCGAGTTGTTGTTGTGCAACAACGGGCGAGCTGCAATACTTAATTTCATCTTTGCAAACTGCACTTTAACTACACCAATGCAGGGAGGATCTTATGCAGCCCAAGCATTCCGCGATTGTGGCGGGCCTGACGTTGGCGCTTTCGTTTGGCGCCGTTGCCGCGCCTGTGACTGCTGTTGCCGAGGAGCCCACGCCGGGTGTTGCCTCGGATGCCACCGATATTGATAAGGGCCTTTACACCCAGCAGTCCTTCTCGGGCGTGCTGAGGTCGGTCCAGGGTGTCTCGTTGGTTAACGTGACCGACGAGATGAAGTACTTTAGCAAGTACGAGAGCCATGGCAACTATAACCAGGGCTTTTCGTACGGCGACGGCTATAACGCGCTGGGCTATTATCAGTTCGATCGCCGCTGGTCGCTCATCCCGTTTATGAAGCAGGCCTACAACTACGATTCTGCAAAGTACGGCATGCTTAAGCCCGCGATCGATCGTGGCAGCGAGATTTCCAACGCGAACAACCCCATGTATGCGAACGGTCAGCTTACTGAGCTGGGCCGCATTGCGCAGGATGCCTTCCTGGGCGCCTATAACACCGACCCCGTGGAGTTCTCGGCGCTGCAGGATGCCTATGCGTATAACTCCTACTATGCCGTAACCGAGTCGTGGCTTAAGAGTGCGCTCGGCATTGACATTACCGGCCGCGCCGACTGCGTCAAGGGCATGGTCTGGAGCATCACCAATATGTGTGGCACCTATGGGTGTCAGGACTTTTTCCGTTGGGCGAATCTTTCCAACGACATGACTGACCGCGAGTTTGTGACGGCGCTTTCGGGCAGCGTGGTCAATAACGTGGCGAAAAAGTATCCGAACCAGTCCAAGTATCACCCCGGCTGGAGAAATCGCTACAGCAACGAGCTCAAGGACTGTCTGGTCTATATTGCCGAGGACGAGAAGGAAGCGGCTAATAAGAACGAGACGGCCGATAAGAACGCTGCAGCTGATAAGAACGAGGCGGCTGATAAGAAGCCTGCTGATTCTGAGGCCACTCAGACGCCTGGTACAAGCCAGACTCCTGAGGGGTCTAAGCCCGCAGAGAAGCCCGATACTGATAACAACGAGAGCAATGGAGGCGAGACGAACAAGCCTGCTACCGGTACCGGTAGCAATAACACCGGCTCTCCCGAGTCCTCCAATGGCTCGACCGGCAATGGCTCTTCTATACCTTCCAATGGTTCGAGCGGTTCCTCTGCCGGGGCCGGCTTTGGCTCTAATGATGGGTCTGGTTCCGATAGCTCTAAGGATGATTCGAATAAGGGGACGGATGCGCCCGTCACCCCGACGAACAAGAAGCCCTCTGTTTCCGAAGTGTTTGGCTCCACGCTGGGGTCTTTGATGGCTGGTCCAAGCGGCAACTCGTCTTCTAACAAGGACAATGACGGTCAGAACTCCGTGACGAAAAACGACGCCACGCAGGCCGACTCCAAGGACAATAAATCCGAGGATACATCTGAGAAGCCCGAAACGGATAAGGGTTCTGGTTCTGAGGAGAAGAAGGACGACTCCGAGGAGAAGGGCAACAAGTCCGGCGGTGGTAAGAACGCTGGCGACGGCAACGACAATGCTGGAGACAACAAGGAAAATACCGGTGTCAACAAAGATGGTGCCGGCGACAACAAAGATAACAATGGCGGCGGTAAGAACGATTCCGGTTCCGGCAATGGTAATGCTGGCAACGATGGCGGCAATATGCCCAAGACGGGCGACCTCATCGTGATGGCGAGCCTTGCCAGTGCGAGCTTGGCTACGCTTGGTGCCACGTCTATTGTGAGTGGCAAGTATAAGCTTGACCAGCAAAAGAAGGCTGCTGGGCAGAACGACTCCGAGGAGTAGTCCCTTTCGGTTGCCCGACAACTAAAGATTCGCAATGGGGGCCGGTGCAGTTGCATCGGGCCCCATTTTGTTGCACAACGATTTGTTATGCCCCCTCAAGGCCTTTGTTCCTACCGTTGCCCGATGCCTTTGCACGGATCCAGCGTTGCACTTGAACTGCTCGCTACAATGGGCCTCGTGCTGCGTTTTAGGGAGAAGTTACGGTGTCTGAACAGGTAAATTGCAACAGTGTCGATACTTTTGGCGTACGGCTTGTCAACCATGTCGACGATGCGGTTTTGCCGGTCGGAGTGCATGATTTTTCCGATGCCCTTGGTCGTTGCATGCTGATCGATAAGACCATGTTTATTGCCGATGTGCTGGACTGCGACGCGTTCGTTGTGGTGTGCTGTCGACCCGAGGGCTTTGGCAAGAGTATGAACCTGTCGATGCTCAGGGCTTTTCTGGAGCGTTCCGCGGTCGGTCGCGCTGGTCAGAGTTTGTTTGTCGATGCTCAGATTTGGGATGCGGACGGCGGACGCTATCGGGACGAGTACGCTTGCTATCCGGTGATATCGCTGGACTTTTCTAGCGCTGCGAGGCGTGGCGCCGCTGTTGCCGGCGTCGTGCATGATGCTCTTTCGGGCGAGTGCGCTCGCTTGTTGCCACTCTTGGAGGCTCCGGATTTAGCTCGAGACAAGGTGCGTCACATCGAACGCGTCGCGCGTGGCGTGGCGAGCGAGGACGAGGTTGCCTCGGTGCTTGGCGTGCTCATTGAGCTGCTGGAGACGGCCTGCGATGAGCAGGTTGTATTGCTCGTTGATGGGTACGACGCGGCGTGGTTGGGTCGTGCAAGCGCGTGGAACGCTTCCAGCGCCGATTCGGCGGAGCTATTTGATCGCGTGCTGTTCGAGACCATTGCCGCTGCGCGCGATTCGTTGCGACTGACGTGTCTGATGGGGGAGTGTCCCGGCCCTGTCGAGGCGGCACTTTCTTCGCGCGGCTGCTCGTATTGTCTATCGACGCCGCTTTCGACCTGGTGTGACCGTTGGTTCGGCTTTTCGGATGTCGAGGTCCAGGCTCTGTTGAATCATGCTGGGCGCGAGGAATACCTGGATGATGCGCGTGAATGGCTCGAAGGATATCGGTTTGGTAGGGCCTATTGCTCGAGTCCAACTCGTGTGATCGGTTTTCTGGACCGTGGCTGCACGGCGCCCGTGCGTGCCGATCTGTATGGATATGCCGATTGCCTGAGTAGGGTAGTTAGTGACTGGAATCTCGACCGCCTTTCGGCCCTGTTCGATTTGCTCGAGGCCCATGGGTGCGTTGAGGTCCCGCTTTGTTTGGGCGCTGTGGGGCCAGAGGCCTCGCCTGACGATGGTATGTGGACAGCGCTGTATCTGTCCGGTTTTCTCACGACGGATATGACTGAGGAGCCGGAGCATGGCAATCGTCTCCGTGCTCTGCGGTTGCCCAATAACGAGCTTCGCCAGGCCTTGCGTCTGGTGATTATTGAGTGGTTTGAGTGCGCTGCCGAAGACATTCGAGACGTCGATGCGTTTCGCGACGGGTTGTGCCGTGGGGACGAGGTTGCGGTGAGGCGGGCACTAAGCCGCATCCTGGGAGATGCGGGAATCGGTACGACCGACCCAGAAGCGCCGCTGCCATATCACCTACTCTTGCAAGGACTCTGCTTTGGATTGCCGGGCTATGCCAATCCTGCCTCGAGGCGAAAGTGTGGCACGGATCGCTGGGACATCCAGGTTTTTCCTACGGGCGTCGTGCTCGACATGGCAGACACGATCGGCATGCTGGACGAGCGCCCGCTGATATCGATCAATTTGATGTATGACCCCGATGTGGATGCGGTGGGGTTGGAATTGCTGGCCGTGCAGTCGCTACTCGACATAGAGCGCGACGGCATCGACGAAATCCGTGTGCCGCGACCCGGCGTGGGTCGCATACGCTGGGGGTTCGGTTTTGATGGGCAGCATGTGGCTACGGTGTGCCAGCGGCTTTAAGCGCCGAGGTGTTTCCGTTTTCCGTTACTCGGTATCCTTCATGGGCGGCATGGGCTTCCAGTTGGGGTCCTTGATGATTTTGCGGGCGTCCTTCATGCCGCGGCGCAGCGCCGGAATGCCGGTCTTAAAGCATTTGTCGACCGCGGCCAGGCGAATGAATTCCTTACAGAAGGTCGCGGCATTGCCCAGGCGGAACAGCATGGGGTGGTAGTCACCGTAGACCTGCATATAGCGAGCGAGGAAGCCTCGGTTGCGCATGATGTAGTAGCGGTTGGTGTCGCTCGTGGAGTTGAGCTGTCGTTTGCCAGCGATGTCCCAGTTAGAGACGGCGCGGGCGCGCTTGAGCACCACGTCGGCGACCACGGCGGCGGGGAAGTGCTGGCTGGCGACATAGCCGTAGCAGGCGTCGTCGCCATAGATGAAGAAGCGCGCATCGGGCAGGCCGATCTTGTCGACTACGCGGCGCGAGAACAGGCCGCCCTCAAAGCACAACTGGTTCATAGGACGATAGCCCTCGGGGCCTAGATCCCACTTAGCGATGGGGTTGGGGATACCAAGCGAAAGGATGAGCTGGTACTGCCAAAAGAAGGCGCCGCCGTCAAAGTCCAGGCGCGAACCCTGGATGACGTCGTAGCGGTCCGTCCACTTGGCCAGGCGCTCGATGCCCTCCGGGATGACGAGTACGTCGTCGTCCATCACCCAGAACCACTGGGCGCCCAGGTCGTAGGCGCACTTGGTGCCGGCGGAGAAGCCGCCCGCGCCGCCGCCGTTTTTTAGCTGCGGCGCGTAGATAACGCGGTCGGTGCCACCCTGTGAATCGGGCTGGCCAGTGTCGATACCCCACAGGTTGGCCAGGCGCTCGTTAAATGCGATGCACATGGCCTCGGTCTCGCGCGAATTCTCGTTATCGACGATCACGATGCGCCAAGGTGCGGCCGTGAGCTCGGTCATGGAGTCGAACAGGTTAGCCAAGAGTTCCTGGCGCTTATAGGTGACGACGACGATGGCGAGCTTATCGATGGGAGCGGGAAGGGTGGAAGTCATGGGGGATATATCCTTTCACGCGCGGCGGGCGAGCGCTGCGCGGAAGCTATCGAATGCGTCCGTAGGACGGCACCTATTGTAAAGGGTCGCTGCGCCATGTTGACAAGGTTTGAATAAAACGCAGGAACCTGCCATGGGCGAGGTGACTGCTATACGTAACATTGATGTGCTTATTGCTGCTTGAGAGTACGAGCGTTTCAGCGACCGCGATTAAGCGCAGCGCTTCGATGGATATGTTGCGTGCGGCGTTGGGCTGCATGACTTCCTTTCGCATCGGTTTGCCTCTGCGGGCTCCATAGATTATATAAACGCCCGTTGGCACGTCAGCCCTTTGATACCATTAGCGACAGGTATTTCCTAAGGAGCACATTTGTCTACTAATTCCTCTGGCAGCCCTGTCCTGTCGCTGCTCATTCCCATCTACAACGTTGAGCGCTACCTGCGCGAGTGCCTCGATTCCGCCGTGGCGCAGACGCTCAAAGACATCGAGATTATCTGTATCAACGACGGCTCTACCGACGATTCGCCGGTGATTATCCGCGAGTACATGGAACGCGATGCGCGTGTGAAGATGATTGATAAGGCCAACAGTGGCTACGGCGACTCTATGAACCGCGGGCTCGATATGGCGCGCGGCAAGTACGTCGGCATTCTGGAGTCCGATGACTTTATGGCGCCCGATGCGCTGGAAAAGCTCGTGTCAGCTGCCGAGCGCTGCAACGCCGACTTTGCGAAGGCGAATTTTGACTTTTACTGGTCCAAGCCCGAGGAGCGCCGCTCGCTGCACGAGATGTTTAAGCCCAAGGACTGCGGCAAGCCGGTGCACCCGAGCGATACGACGCAGTTCTTTAAGCAAAAGCCGTCGATTTGGTCGGCCGTGTACCGCCGTGATTTTCTTGAGCGCAACGGCGTCAAATTCCTGCCGACTCCGGGGGCATCCTTTCAGGATACGTCGTTTGCCTTTAAGGTGATTGCTTGCGCCGACAAGGCCGTTTACCTGCACGATGCCGTGCTTTCGTATCGTCAGGACAACGAGAGCTCCTCGGTTAATTCTTCGGCCAAGGTCTTTTGCGTCAATACCGAGTATGCCGAGATTGAGCGTTGGATCAGAGAGGAATATGCCCGCGACCACGCAAGTGATGACGTCGCGCGCATGCTCAAGTTCAATCAGCTCATTAAGTACGATTCGTATATGTGGAACTATGTGCGCTTGGCGCCTAAGTTCTATAAGGAGTTCCTGGTGCAGATGGCCAAGGAGTTCCAATCGGCCTTGGACGCCGGGGAGTTTTTGCTGGACGATCTGAAGCCGTGGAAGCGTGCGAATCTCGCTGCCATCCTCAAAGATCCTGAGGGCTGGGTTGACGAACATCCGAGTTTTGCGACGGATGGTGCATTGGGGCGTGCTAAGTATTACGCCTCGGTTGGAGGCCCGGGCGTGGTCGCCGCCTTCCTCATCGAATCGCTGAGGGGGTAGGTCGGCATGGGAGAGGCCTCGTGTCCTAAAGCTACGATTGTCGTCCCCGTTTACAACTCTGCGCGCTCCATTCAGCGATGCGTCGATTCGCTGTTGGCTCAGTCCGAGCGCTCGATTCAGGTTGTCTGCGTTAACGACGGTTCGACCGATGATTCGTTGAACGTGTTGCGCCGGATCGCGCAGGCCGACGATCGTGTACTGGTGATTGACCAGGAAAACGCGGGCGTCTCGTGTGCTCGAAATGCCGGAATCGATGCCGCCGAGGGCGAGACCGTCTTTTTTGTGGACGCCGACGATTACATCGATGCCCAGACGATCGAGCGCGTGCTGCATGCCATGGAATCTGCAGATGCCGAGGCCGCCGTTTTTGGCGGCGTCTGTGAACCTGCCGATGCTGCTCCCAAACGCGTCCAGCAACTCATGAGCCCCAAAGCTGGTACCTTCGGCGCCCGTGATCCCCAACTGCTGTTCCATTCGAATGCGCAGCCCTATGCCTGCCGTGCGGCTTTTTCGCGCGAGCTGCTCAATCGCGAAGGCATTCGCTTCGCTCTCGGTCTGGCTTTGGGCGAGGACGTCGTCTTCCAATTTGCGGCTTATGCGCTTGCCCACAAGACCGTCGTCATGCCGGACAAGTTCTACCACTACGTGATGGAGAGCGAATCGGCGACGCACGAGTTCAACAGTGTCGAGGCTCGCGCCAAAAAGCTCGATGCCCATATGAGAATGCTCGAGGAGGTCTTGGAGGACTGGGCGGGCTACGGTCTTATGGACCTGTGTCCCGGCGAGCTGATCACCTGGTTCCTGGACCTTATCGTGTTTGATTTGGCGCGCTTAGATTCCGATGACTTCCATCGCGTGACGGCTCGCGTCAACATGGACCTCACGACGTTTTTGGGAACGGAGTGGGCGGATATGCCTGCTAAGGGCGCCGTTCGCCGTGTTGCCCACAAGCTCGTTGCGGCGACCTCGGGCGTTTCGATGGCAGATGCCACGCTGTTCTATCTTTCGACTCGCGGTCTCAAAGCCTGCCTGGAGCGCTTTGTATAATTCCAAGCGCTGCCGCCCGCCGCAACCCGGCTGCTAAAATAACCCTGTTACACGCTATTCAACAGGAGGTTCTCTTGCAGAACTCTGATACCCCTAAAGTTTCGCTGCTTGTCCCCATTTGCAATGTCGAGCGCTATCTGCGCGTGTGCCTCGATTCCGCCGTGGCGCAGACGCTCAATGACATCGAGATCATCTGCATCAACGACGGCTCCACCGATAGCTCGCCGGATATCATCCGCGAGTACATGGAGCGCGATCCCCGTGTAAAGATGATCGACAAAGCCAACAGCGGCTACGGTGACTCGATGAACTGCGGCCTGGAGATGGCGCGCGGTGAGTACGTGGGCATCCTTGAGTCCGACGACTTTATGTTTGAGGACTCGCTTCAAAAACTGGTTGCCAAGGCGGATGCCGAGCACGCCGATGTGGTTAAAGGCGATTTCTATCTGTATTGGTCCACGCCCAGCGAGCGCCGAGAGCTTTTTGGAATTATCGACGAGCCTATGACGGGCGCGGCGTATCGCCCCGCCGATCGCCCGGGCATTTTCTACCGCAAGCCTTCCATTTGGTCTGCCATCTATCGGCGCGAGTTCCTCAACGCCAATCAGATTCGGTTCCTCCCCACGCCGGGCGCCTCGTATCAGGACGCAGGCTTTAACTTTAAGGTTTGGGCGTGCGCCGAGCGCGCTGCGTTTATTGCGGATCCCATTTTGTGCTATCGCCAGGATAATGAGAAGAGCTCTGTCAACTCGCCTAACAAGGTGTTTTGCGTGTGCGACGAATATGCCGAGATGCAACGCTTTTTGGATGAACGCCCCGAGCTTAAGGCTCGGCTTCAGGGTATTTTAATGCGCATGAAGGTCGATACGTACCGCTGGAATGACGAGCGTCTGGTCGATGAGTTGCGCGAGCAGTTTTGGGATAAGGCATCTCCCGAGCTCAAGGCCGATTGGAATGCCGGTCGCTTTGACCTGTCGCTGTTTGATCCACGTGGCGAGACCGACTTGCGCCTGATGGTCAAGTCGTCCCGCGCCTATATCGATTCGCGCTTTGACTTTAAGAAGCCTGGCAAGCTCAATACGTTTAAGCATTACTTTAAGATTGGCGGTCTGCCGCTGGTCTGGCGCGTGCTGACGTATCAGCGTACCTACGGTGATAACCCGCATCCCGACGACGTGCCGGCGGCACAGTAGGAGCGCGTGATTATGGCTACCCCCAAGATTTCCGTTGTCGTTCCCATTTACAAGGTGGAGGAGTGTCTGGCCTGGTGCCTGGACTCCCTGCTTGCACAGGATATGTCCGATTGGGAAGGCGTGCTGGTCAACGATGGCTCGCCGGATGGTTCGCGCGACATCGCCGCTGCCTATTGCGAAAAGGATACGCGCTTTAAGCTTGTCGATAAGCCCAACGGTGGTCTGTCGAGCGCGCGCAATGCGGGCATCGCTGCGTCCACGGCGCCTGTCGTTGCGTTTTTGGATTCCGACGACCGGTTTACCCCTGATGCGTGCCGCGTAATCGTTGATGCCTTTGAGCGTGAGGATTGCGACGTTTTGACCTTTGGCGCAAATCCGTATCCGTTGGAGGCGGGGTATCCGTGGCTTAACTATGTACTGAGCCCGCGCGATGTGTCGTTTGAGGGCTATAGCTCCGACCTGCTGTTTAAGGAAGCGTCTCGCCCCTTTGCATGGCGCACCGCTTGTAAGCGCGCTTTTTTACTGGGCAACGGGATCGTGTTCGATGAAACCGTTAAGTATGGCGAGGACCAGGTCTTCGATTTTGCCGTGTACGGTCGCTCCCGCAAGACCGCGCTTATCTCGAACAAGCTGTACGACTACCGCGTGGCACGCAAAGGTTCGCTCATGGACACCATGCGCTATGACGACGAGACACGTTTGCTTGAGCACGTGAAGATTTACTCGGCGGTGCTGGCCGACTGGCAGCGCGACGGTCTCGATGCTCAGCATGCCGATGACCTGGCGTACTTCCTGTGCGATCTGGTGCTGTACGACGCGCTCAGGCTGCTGGGTTCGGACTGCGACAAGGTGTTTGCTGCCGTTGCTGCGGCCCTTGCCGGTTCTGCTGTGGGCAGTGACGCTGCGCTCGCACAATGCGCTCCCTCTGTTGCCGCTATGGTGCGTGCGGCGCTTACCAGCAAGGCCCCCAATGCCCGTGAGTGCAAAAAGCTCATGTTCGATTACGACGTCTCGAGGTTTGGGCGCCTGGGTGCCTGCAAACGCATGGCAGCGAACGCCCTGGGAAAGCGAGAAGTGTAGATGAGTATCAAGCGTTTGGCACTTTGCCGCAGCCAGGGCCGTCTGTTTGTGCTGCTTCGTTTTGCCGGCCAGGATGTCGCCGCGCTTATTGAGCACGAGGGCTTCCAGGCTTTTGCCCACGCGACGACCAATGGTGCCAGTGTGCCATCGCTGGCGCTCCCGGTCGATCATGGCCGTGTGCTGGCAATCTGTCCATCGGTTGCCGACTATGAGCGCGCGCTTGCCGTCTTGGTGCTGCCGTTTTTGGATGGCTCTGCGATCGACGTCGACTTTGCATCCGGTGGCCAAAAGCTGGGCTCCATTCACCTTGATAGTCGTAAGGCTAAGCTGGAATCCAAGATTAACTACAAAGCAAAGCCCGCATTGTGTGCGCTTATCCGTGATGCACAGCGCGGCGAACACTGCGGCCGCTACGAGATCGATGCCGTCCGTTATCTGCCGGCCGACGCGGGCGCGGTGTGGCGCTATGAGGTTACGTGGGTGGGGGACTCAAAGTACGCGCCCCAGCTTCAGATTCTCGATACGCATATGAATGCCATCGATGTCACCGTGCATGTGTTTGAGTCGCAGGTCGATGTGCCACAGCAGAACGGATGCTGCGTCAATAAAACGTATCTGAGCGTTGAGATGCCTCAGGATATACGAGATTTTGTCGCAATTGCGATCGACCCCACGGGCCAGATCCAGAGTGGTTTTTGCGCCATGGATGGCCGCCTGTACAACGGCATGGTCGACGACAGTTGGAATCGCATGAAGGACGCGCGCGCAGATGACGCAGCTTATCGACATTGGTTTGAGCAACATCGCGCAAAGCCGGGCGATCTGGCGTGCCAGCGTGTCGCTTCGGCGGCCTTTGCCTATAGGCCGCTCGTGAGCATTGTGGTGCCGTGCTATAAGACCGATCGGGTTTACCTGCGCGAGTTGTTGGACTCGGTGCTAGCCCAGAGCTATGACAACTGGGAATTGCTGCTTATGGACGCCTCGCCTGAATGGGACGCGGTGGCCACCCTTGCGGCAGGCGCCAACGACGAGCGCGTCCGTCGCATCGAGCTTCCCGGCAACGGCGGCATTGTACTCAACACCAACGCTGGCATTCAGCAAGCGACGGGCGACTACATCGCATTCTTGGACCACGACGACATCTTGGAGCCGGATGCGTTGTTCCACTATGTCGCCGCGTTGAACAAAGCGGCAGAGGGGGAGCGTCCCCAGGTCCTGTTCTGTGACGAGGACATGTTCCAGAAAACGGGGGAGTGGGGTCAGCCGGTCTTTAAGACGCAGCTCAACGTCGACCTGCTCTATAGCCATAACTGCGTGACGCATTTTCTGATGGTGGAGAAGGCGCTTATCGATCGCATTGGCACGTCCCCAGAAGACGTTGCGGGTGCCCAGGATTACGACCTGACGCTTCGCTGCCTTGCATCGGGCGCACGGTTTGAGCATATTGCCCACGTGCTGTATCACTGGCGTGTGCACCCCGGTTCCACCGCCGATGGCTCTGCAGATAGCAAGCCGTATGCCATTGAAGCTGGTCGTTTGGCGCTGCAGCGCCACTTTGAGTCGCTGGGCGTTCGCGGAACGGTCGAGGATACCGAGACGCCGTTTGTCTACCGCATGCGTTATGCGCTGCCGGAGCCTGCGCCGCTGGTGAGTATTGTGATTCCCACCAAGGACCACGTTGAGACGCTCGATGCCTGCGTGACGTCGATCGCCCAGAGGGCCACGTATGCCAACTACGAGATCGTCTTGGTGGAGAATAACAGCAAAGCCCCGGAGACGTTTGCGTATTACGAAACCCTGCCGGAGCGCGTGGCTGCAGCATCCGAAGGCAAGGGCGTCGCGCGCGTTCTGTACTGGCCGGGCGAGTTCAATTACTCCCAGATCATCAACTTTGGCGTTGAGCACGCTAAGGGGGATTATTTGCTGCTGCTCAACAACGACACTGAGGTTATAAGTCCCGATTTTATCGAAGAGATGATGGGCTATCTGCAGCGTCCCGATGCGGGTGTGGTGGGCGCCAAACTCTACTTTGCCGATTATTTGGTGCAGCACGCTGGCATTTTGGTCGGCGTGCGTGGCGCACTTGCTCATGCCAACCAGGATTTCTCGGCAAAGCGCGAGGGCTATCTTGCCCGCGCCGTACGTCCGGGTAACTTTAGCGCCGTAACAGGTGCCTGCCAGATGGTCCGACGCGACGTATTTGAGCAGGTCGGAGGCTACAACGAGGAATTCGCCGTCGGCTTTAACGATGCGGATTTTTGCCTGCGCGTGTGGG
>DBEZGO010000071.1:0-15435 GCA_048189345.1 Collinsella sp. | reverse complement strand
CTAGGCACGGGAGCCTCCCAACCTCGTTGCGGCGCGGCTGCGCCTCTGGCACTTCAACAACATTGTCGCAGCCCCGACCCGCGGTCACGAGCGGGGGCTCCTGTCGTTTCCGTGCCCTCGGATTGGGTCATAGTGTCTGTCGTTGCCGAAACATCGGCGTTGCCGGACTAGTCATTGGGGACGTTCATAAATGACTACTCAGGAATGAGCGTGGATAATCTCCCGTTTTTGGCCTGTGTGCAGGCTCAAAGTGGGAGATTATCCACGCTCGCTTTAATTTGCCTGGGTTGCGATGCCTATCTAATCGGCTCGGCGTCTTCCCTGAGAATCGAAAGATACTCTTCATACCCGTACTGCCGGTATCTCTGTCTTGACTCGTCGAGCGGACGGAGGATACCCAATTCTTCAAATGATTTGACGAGCGAGCTCGCGGTACTCCTGCCGATATCGAGTTGGGCAGCGATGAATGCGGTGTCGACGATGGGGTGCTCTTCAAGAATGCCCAACAGCCTTTGCCCGTTTGCAGCAGTCCTTCCGAGATTTTCGGTAATGGTTGCTGTGGAACGGTTATGGAGGTCAACAAGGTTTTTTAAAGACCCTACCGAGTCCTCCGCACTCTCGAGAAGACTGTTGCAGAAAAACTCTATCCATTCCTCGTAAGTGCCTCTCTCCCTTACGGATGTGAGTTGCCGGTAGTACTCGCTTCGATTTTTCTTGAACTGGAACGATGGATAGAACAAGCAAGAATGAAGAACGCCATCATTGATGAGCATAAGTGTAATGAGAAGCCTGCCCAGGCGACCGTTTCCGTCTAGGAATGGATGGGCAATTTCAAATTGGTAATGGACGAGCGCCGCCCGCACAATCGGATCCATTTCGACTTGAGGCTCATTGATAAAGCGTTCGAGGTCCTGGAGCGTGTTACTCAAATCTTCAATGTTTGGAGGGACAAACGATGCGGTTGCAATGGTGCAGCCTGAGGGGCCAATCCAGTTTTGTGAGGAGCGCAGTTCGCCTAGATTCTTCTCCGTTCCGCGCACTCCGTCCAGCAAGACCGCATGAACTTGCCTAAGAAGTCTCGTGCACAAGGGCATCTTTTTGAGCAGTTCTACGCCGCGGTCGACAGCACGGACGTAATTCACGACGTCTGCGACATCTTTATGATGGAGTTGTGTTTGCGATGGACTAAGTAGGTCGTCAAACGTGCACTGGGTTCCCTCAATTTGCGAAGAAAGGAGTGCTTCTTTGCGCACGTACATTGTCAGATACATGTCGGCGTTGGGAACAAAGTAGAGCATGCCTTCAAGCTCTCCAAGCTTTCGTGAGCATGCGGAAAGCGTGCGATAGGTTTCCTCGGTGAGGTTTAGCTGCCTCAATGATTGCAAGGGCGTTGGAAAAAACGAATAGTAAGCCAATTTCCCCGATAGATTATTGCGGAGCGTTCCCTGGCCGTTCTCCTCGATTTGCATCGCGCCCTCCATATCTTTAGTGCCGGAAACTCGTTATTAGGCTAATCATATCAATTCTAATAACGAGTTTAAGGATTAAATAGTTATTAGAATTCATGTAAACAATCTAATGATGAGAAGTCGTTATTACTTGACCATGGAGCTCGGCTTGGTACAAGGGGGTCATCCAAAATGAACGTGGATAATCTCCCGTTTTTGGCTCGGTGACGGCCTCAAAGTCAAAGTGGGAGATTATCCACGCTCGTTAGTTAAGCGTCCGAAAATCCACACTCGCCAAACCTACCAAAAAGGGACGGGTTTATTTTGGCACGTTTCGGTCGGTATCAGGAAGTGTCAGGGACGTGTCTCTATAGTTTTGTCAACCGCGTGCTTCGCGCCATTTCGGCATGACGCATCCGGGCATCTGGCGCCCCCGCTTGGTTTCCTCTTCGGTTGATCCCGCCGCCCGCTAGGCCGCGTACGGGACGGCGTCGCGCATGATCGCGTAGATGACCTTGAGCCTCTTCCTCGCGACCGCCTTCAGCGCCTTGCTGTGCCTCATCCCCCTCGCCCTGCACTCCCCGTAGTACCTCCCGAACCTGTTGTCCGTGCCGATGAGGGAGTTGCAGCTGAATATGAGCAGGTTCTTGAGCCGCCTGTTCCCGCCGTGCTGAGGCGACGTCGACCTGATGCTGCTCCCGGAGCGCCTGTCTGACGGCGCCACGCCGCAATAGCTCGCGAGCTCGTCGTGCCCCCTGAACGCGGATATGTCGATCGACGTCACCAGCGCCGCGGCGGTCTTGGGGCCGATCCCGGGCACCGTGAGGAGGCACTCGTAGACCTCGTCGCCCGCCAGCGAGTCGGCCACGAGCGAGTCGAGTTCCTCGATGTCGGCGTCGAGGGAGGCTATCTCCCGGGCGAGTATCCGGACCGCGACGCCCTCGCCGGCCGGGAGCCGCCTTCCCGAGCGCGACGAGGCCAGCAGCGCCTCCCAGAGCCTCCTGGCCCCCGCCGCGGGGGCGCCCGCGCGCCTGGCGGCGTTCGAGAACCTGCGTCAGCCGGCGGCCGAGCACCCGGCGGCCCCGCCGAACTCGGCCAGCATCGACACCTGCCAGCGGCTCGACGGGTCGACCGCGCCCTCGAGCGCGGGGTCGGCCTCGAGCAGGGTCGCGCGCAGCCTGTTCTTCGCGCGGGTCCTGGCGGACGACGCAAACTCGCGCTGCGACGACAGGATCCGCAGCGAGGCGGTCCCCTCGGGCTCCTCGGGCGCCGGCCTGAGGGCGCGGGGCACGCCGAGCGCGGTGCGCGCGATCACCTCGGCGTCGATGGCGTCGGTCTTCGCGATGCCGGGGAACATCCCGCGGGCCTGCTTCTCGGCATATCCGGGCAGGTAGGCGCAGGGGTTCCCGTGCGCATGGGCGCGCGCGAGGACCAGTGCGCCGATGTTTCGCTTCTGGTCGACGACGACCAGCGCGCCGGAGCCGGCCCGCTCGAGCAGCCGGTCGATGTCGTCGGGCCTGTTTGCCAGCTCGGCCCTGAAGGCGACGCCCCCTCCCGCATCGAGCGCGCACGCGCTGTGCGAGCTCTTCCCGACGTCGATCCCCAGGTAGGCCACGGGCGTCTCTGCTGCAGGCATGGTGTATCCTCTCCCTTGAGCCGGCCGTTAGCCGCGGAAGCGACACCCACATTACCCCGCCGTGGCCCGGTCCGGGCCCGGCACATCTCTATCAGTCGTTCCCCGCGGCCCCTCCCGCCCCGGCGGCAACACGTCCCGGGCCCTCTACGGGGCAGGGGCTGACGGCCGTCCGGGGCGGTCGGCCAGCGACCACCGGTACGGCTCAATCGTATAACCGTGCAACGGAAAAGAGCCGCCCTTTCGGACGGCTCAAACTGTAATGGGGCGGCGGCAGGACTCGAGAGCGAAAAGAAGTATCGGGTTTGGTGCGCCCGCTTCTGCCCGTCCCGTGTGCAGGCGATACTCGGCTTATCGACCCGCGATGCAAAGGAGATGCTCGCCCCACGAACACTACCGGGAAGGGCTCGCGATTCGAGTCCCCACCTTAGCATTTGAACCATTTGGCACTATAATTACCGTAGGCATGCGCACAACGTTGCGCTTAATCAAGAGGAGAAAACATATGGGTCTGTTTGACATGTTCAAGAAGAAGGCTGAGCCCGCGGCTGCCGCTGCTCCGGCCTCCATCTCTGCTTCTGCTGGCGCCGACGTGCTGTGCTCGCCCGTCAAGGGCAAGGTCATCAAGATGGCCGACGTGCCCGATCCCGTCTTTGGTGGCGAGGTTCTGGGCAAGGGCTGTGCCGTGTGGCCCGAGGACGATCTGGTCTACGCTCCCTGCGACGGTAAGGTGACCGTCACCATGGGTCACGCCGTGGGTCTGCAGTCCGATAGCGGCATCGAGGTTCTGGTGCACGTTGGCGTCGATACCGTCAACATGAACGGCGATGGCTTCGAGGGCTTCGTCAAGGCCGACGACGTTGTGAAGGCTGGCCAGCCCATACTCAAGATCGACCGCGCCAAGATCGCCGCTGCCGGTTACAAGGACTGCGTCGTCGTGGCCGTGTCCAACACCGCCGAGTTTGCCGATGTCGAGCTCACCGTTGAGGCAGAGTCCGCCGTCGCCGCCGGTGACGCCATCGTCAAGGTCGTCCGCAAGTAAACTGCGGCGTCCAAAGGATGTGCAAGGGTGGTCGGGTTTTCCGGCCACCTTTTTTATTGCACCGTGGGGAAGCGTTTTATTGCACGTTGGGCGGGCTTGCAAACCGTTCGGACGCTAAAACGAACCGACCACGCCTTCGCGTTGCCGAGGGTGTTCATAAGTGGATAGTATGGGCTTACTTATTACAACGTGTGCCGCGTCCGGGAAGCGCGGTGCCGCTCATTGGGAGGAACAACATGAAAAAGAAGCTGCTGCTTGCGCCCCTCATGGCCGTCTTGGTTGCATGCGTGGTCGTGCTTTCCGGCTGTGGAGGTCCTTCGGTTGAGGAGCTCATCACCGAGGATCTTACGACGCAGTTTGACGAGGTCAAGAACGGTGGCGACGACTTCCTCTCTGGTCTGGAGGAGGCTTCGGGCGACGAGTTCGAGCAGCTGGGTATCGATCCCAAGGAGTATGCCAAGACCTATCTCGAGGGCTTTGACTACAAGATCGGCGACGTGACGGTCGACGAAGACAAGGGTGTCGCGACCGCCGAGGTCTCCATCACCTGCAAGTCCATGAACAAGATCGTCGAGGACTTCTCCACCCAGTATCAGGAGAAGGTTGCCGCGCTTGACACGGTTCCTTCCGATGACGAGCTGTACAAGATGGCCGGTCAGGTTATGGTCGATGTGACCAAGGCCACCGAGCCCAGGAAGACCACGGTTATCTTCAAGTACACCTGCAACGACGACGGTGAGTGGTCTGCCGACGACTCCGTCAACTCCGAGATGATGGATGCAATGCTGAGCTAGTTCGTTGCGGCGTTTTACCAAACGCCGCAACTGCTCGACGCTGCGCGGTCACCAGAGCGACAACTTGTCATTCAAAGAGGACGGCATGACCAGAAGGTCAATGCCGCCCTCTTTTCATGCCAATTTGTTCGCTCTGGTGACCGCTCGCTGTCGTTGCCAAAACATCGGCGTTGTCATGGCAGTCATTGGGGATGTTCTTAAATGACTAGTCGTTGGTGACGTTCTTGTTTGACTAGTCGTTTAAGAACGTCCCCAACGACTACTTTCCGCGCAACGGTATTGCGACGGCTGGGTTGAGCAGCACCAGCGTTACTCGCCCAGAATCAGCGCCGCGAGCTCTGCCTGGGTGTCCACCACGTAGTCGGCGCCGGCGGCTTCCAGCTCTGCGCGGCCGCGGAAGCCCCAGCTGACGCCCGCGCTCTTAAGGCCGGCGTTGTGGCCGGTCAGGATATCGACATTGGAATCGCCCACATAGAGCGTGGTTGCCGGATTGGCGCCCAGCTTTTCCATCACATGTAGCGTAACGGGTGCTTCGGGCTTGGGCGGAAACGCATCGACACGGCCCTGTACCAGCGCAAAGCGCTCGGAACCAAAATACTTCTCGATAAGCGGAGCCGCCGAGACGTGGTCCTTGTTGGTGAGCACGGCAAGCTGAACGCCCGCGGCGCGTAGGCGGTCGAGCATCTCGATTGTACCGGCATAGGGGGCGGTGTGGTCCTCCTTGTGCTCGCCGTAGTAAGCCCTAAACTCGGCAAGCGTCTGCTCAAACATGCGACCGTCGCCCGCATATTCGGCAGGCATAAAGCGTTCGACGAGCTTGAGCATGCCGTTTCCCACCTTGTAGCGGTACTCGTCGACGGCAAACGTGGGCCAGCCGTGCATCTCGCAGGTATGGTTGCCGGCGGCCGCCAGGTCCTCGAGCGTGTTGAGGATGGTGCCGTCCAGGTCAAAGATCACATGGGAAAAAGCTGCTGCCATGAAAGCTCCCGTCATTGGGTTCCAAAACGCACCCCATGATACTGGGCATGCGTGCCGGGCATGTTTGGAATCTGAATATCTTTAATAGCCCTGAGCCTTTGTCGCTAGCAAATCCTCGGCAGCTGCTCTCCCACGAGCATGTCGAGGATGCGGGTCGAGCCCCAGCCGGTGCGCACGCGCACGGCGGGACGGGCATCCTCGGCAAGTGGCAGCACGCGACCGATGATGGCGGCATTCTCGCCGTAGCGGGCGGCGCGCATGGCGGCTAGCGCGGCATCGGCTTGCTCGGCCGGCACGACGGCAACCATCTTGCCCTCGTTTGCCACCTGCAGCACATCGTAGCCGAGCATCTCGCAGGCGGCCTGCACGTCGGGACGCACGGGCACGGCATCTTCGTCGACCTCCATGGCAACATTGCTGGCCTGGGCAAACTCGTTGAGTGTGGACGCCAGGCCACCGCGCGTGGGGTCGCGAAAGCAACGCGTGCCGGGCGCTGCGGCCAGAACGTCGGCAATCAGGTGGTTGAGCGGCGCGGCATCGCTTTCGATCGTGCTCGAAAACGCCAGGCCCTCGCGTTGGCTCATGATGGCGATACCGTGGTCACCCAGTGTGCCCGACACCAGGATAACGTCGCCGGGCTGGCAGTTGGCGCCGCTGAGCGCCACGCCCGTGGGAACCTCGCCCACGCCGGCGGTATTGATGTAGACGCCGTCGGCCCCGCCGCGCTCGACCACCTTGGTGTCGCCCGTGATTATGGACACGCCCGCCTCACGTGCTGTCTCGGCCATCGTCTGCACAATCTGGTGGAGCTTATCCATGGGATAGCCCTCTTCGAGGATAAAGCCACACGACAGGTAGCGCACGTTGGCGCCCGAGGTCGCGACGTCGTTAACGGTTCCGCACACGGCGAGGCGGCCGATGTTGCCACCGGGGAAGAACTGCGGCGAGACTACAAAGCTGTCAGTCGACATGGCTATGCGCCCGCTCGCGGGCAGCGCGGCGACGCCGGCGTCGTTGCCTTCGAGCAGCTCGGGCGACCCAAATGCATCCAGAAAGACCTCATCGATGATGCGTTTCATCATCTGACCGCCAGAGCCGTGGCCCAACAGGACGGTGCTATCGGTGGCAGTACGGGACATATCGAAAACTCCAATCGTGGGTGGTGCCGGTGTGTGGGTGTGTCCGGGCTAGTCGCGGTAGCGGTAGTACGCCGCGCAGCTGCCCTCGGAGCTCACCATGCACGGGCCGACGGGGTGCTCGGGCGTGCAGGTGCGGCCAAAGAGCGGGCAGCTGCTCGGCGCAATGGCCCCGCGCAGCACGTCGCCGCAGCGGCACCCGCGCGGCTCGACCGTCGCCTCAACGGGCACGTCAAAGCGAGCACGGGCATCAAAGCGCGAGAACTCGGGGCGGATGGAAAGACCCGAGTTGGCAATCAGCCCCAGCCCGCGCCATGTGGTATCGCACGGCTCAAATACCTGCTCGACCAGCTGGCGCGCCACGGGATTGCCGTCGGCATTGACGCCGCGACGGTAGGCGTTGTCGATTGCGGGCCTGTCCTCGACAACCATCTGGACCAGCATACAGATGCCCTGCAGGATATCGACCGGTTCAAATCCTGTGACCACGCCCGGGGTATTGAACTCGTCGACCAAAAAGCCAAAGGGGGCTAAGCCCGTGATGGTGGCGACGTGTCCCGGCAGGATAAAGCCGTCGATGGCGGTCTCGGGATCGTTGGCGATGGCGCGCAGCGCCGGCGGCGTGGTCTTGTGGGCGCAATAGACCGAGAAGTTCAAAAGCCCGCGCGCTTCGGCCTCCAAGATGGCGGCGGCGATGGTGGGCGTTGTGGTCTCAAAGCCCACGCCCATAAAAATGACCGGGCGATCGGGGTTTTGCTCGGCAATGTCGAGCGCGTCGAGCGGGGAGTAGACGATGCGAATGTCACGCCCTGCCGCTTTTTGCGCAGCGAGCGAGGTGGATGATCCGGGCACGCGCATCATGTCGCCAAAGGTGGTGATGATGGCGCCGTCTATGTTGGCGAGCGCGATTGCGTGGTCGATGTCGCGGTTGGCGGTGACGCAGACGGGGCAGCCCGGGCCGCTCAGCAGCTTGAGCCCGGCCGGCATAATGGAGCGAAAGCCATAGCGCCCGATGCTCACGGTATGCGTGCCGCAGACTTCCATAAGGTTGATGGCGCGGTCGCCGACAAGCTCATGAATGCGCTCGATGAGCTCGCGAGCCAGCTTGGGATTGCGGAATGCCGAGAAGTCGATACCGGAGCGAGCCGGTTGTTCGGGCGCCACTAGTAAGCCTCCGCCGGGTTGGTGGCAAGCTGGTCTTCTTCGACCAGCTCGGACATGGCATTAACAAGCTCGAGCGTTTCCTGTGCTTCCTGCTCGTCGACGATCTGGATGCCAAAGCCGGCGTGTACGAGAATATAGTCGCCAACCTGCGCCGTCGGCACGAGTCGCAGCGACACGGGGCGCTCGATGCCCATCATGTCGACGGTGGCCTTGAGGTCGTCGTCGCGTTTGACTACTTTACCGGGAACGGCAAGGCACATATTGTTCCCCTTTTATACGCTTTGCGCTGGACGGGCGCTCAATAATCCATCAGTTGATGGTAGCGCTCGCGGGCGCTGCGGGCAAACGCGCTACACCTGTGAGACGGCGGCTTGCGGGCTGGCCGAACAGCCTATTGCGGTGCGACCTGTGCGAGGCGAGTGCGTGCGACTGCCGCCTGACCGTAGGCGATGCAGCCGTCGTTAACGGGCACGGTTTGGGGAATCAAGACCGTAAGGCCTGCGTCTTTAAGCTTGCGGGTGAGGAACTGAAGCAAAAGTCGGTTCATAAACACGCCGCCCGAGAGCGCGACGGTATCGATGCCCTCGTGCACGCAGATATCGCTGGCGATGCGCGCCGAGGAGCGCGCGACGGCGACATGGAAGTCGAGTGCGAGCCTGTCGGCGGGCGCTCCGGCTTCAATTCCTCCCAAAAGTGCCTCAAAGAGTGCTTTCTGGTCCAGAACATAGGGGCCGTCTAGCCACGATGGGCCAGATGCGAAATAGCCGGCGTTGTCGTCGGGAAAATGGGCGATTTCGTTGTCGAGCGCGCGCCAGGCGGCGGCCTCAAGCTCGATGGCGGGTTCGCCCTCGTAGGTTGCCTTGTCGCAGATGCCCAGAATTGCTGCTGCGGCATCAAAGAGACGCCCCATGCTGCTGGTACGCGGGCTGTTGATGTCGCGCTCGATCATGGTGGCTGTCACGCTGCGCGTTTGCTCGTCGAGGCTGTCCAAAAGTCGAGCGGCACCTGGGTGCTCGAGCAGGCCGAGCTCACTGAGCAGGGCAAAGGCGTTGCGGCGGGCGTCGCGCACGGAGGCCGCCCCGCCGGGGAGCGCCCAGGTGCGCAAATGCGCGGCGCGCTCAAAGCCGCCAAGGCCGGCGACAAGAAACTCGCCGCCCCAAATGGTCCCATCGGTGCCGGCGCCGGTGCCGTCAAAGGCGATGCCAAGGACGCGCGCGTCGGTTGTAAGCTGGCCCGCGGCGATGGCCTCGGCCATTACGCTCGCGATATGCGCATGATGGTGCTGCACCTCGACGAGCGGCAGATTGCATTTTCGCGCCTGCTCGCGCGCCCACTGGCCCGATAGATAGCTGGGGTGTACATCGCAGGCCAAGGCGGCGGGCGCCAAGTCAAAGAGATCTTCCAAGCGCGTGCGCGCGGCGTTCCAGGCATCGAAGGTCCCGCCGTTTTCAACATCGCCGATATGCTGCGACACAAAACAGGTTGCCTCGCCGTTCGTCCCTTCGCGCGTGAGCGCAATCGTGGCCTTTTGTTGTGGCCCGCAGGCGAGCACGCAGGACGGAGCGCCGTCGAGCGCCGGCAACGGCAGCGGCTGGGGTGCATATCCGCGAGCGCGGCGCACGGGCATAACGGCGCCGCCGACCACGCGCACTACAGAGTCGTCGTAGCGCGAGAGGATCGCGCGGTCGTTACCGAGCAACGCGTCGGCGATGCCGGCGGCAACGAGGTGTTCCCAGGCAAGATCGTCATCGGTCTCGATGGGCTCTTCGCTCAGGTTGCCGCTGGTCATGACGAGCGCGTGCATACCGCAGGCTTCTGCCACGGCAAGCAACAGATGTTGAAGCGGCGTATAGGGGAGCATGACGCCGAGCTCGGGCAAGTCGTGCGCGACAGATGGCGCGAGGGCGAGGATGTCGGGGGAACCGCCGTTGCCCTCGCCAGCAGTGCGCTGGCGCAGCAGCACAATGGGGCGGATACTGCCGGCGAGCAGATCGCGTTCAGCATCGTCGATATGACACAGGCGCCCGGCATCGGCAAGACTGCGCACCATGACGGCAAGCGGCTTATTGCTGCGGCGTTTGCGACGGCGCAACTCGGCCACCGCCTGCTCGTTGGCAGCGTCACAGGCTAGATGGAATCCGCCCAGGCCCTTGATGGCGACGATGCCACCGCTGGCCAGCAGCTCAACGCAGCGCTCGATGATAGCGTCGCTGGCCTCGCGTGTGGTGCCGACGGCCGGTGTCGCGGACGAATTCCCGCACGCATCGCCGTTCACAGCCTCGCGCCACGTAATATGCGGCCCGCAATCAAAGCAGGCATCGGGCTGTGCGTGAAAGCGACGGTCGAGTGGATTGGCATACTCTGCGGCGCAGGCGGGGCACATGGGGAAACGGTCCATCGAGGTAGCCGCTCGGTCATACGGCAGCGACCGGATGATGGTAAAGCGTGGGCCGCAGTTGGTGCAGTTGATAAAAGGGTAGTGATAGCGCTGATCGGCGGGGTCGAACAGCTCGCGCAGGCAATCGTCACAGGTGGCGATATCGGGCGAGACGAGAGTCGTGTGCGCGGTCTGATCCTGCGACGCTACGATGCGAAAGCCCTGCTCATTGGCAGTGCTCCAGCCGCTAGGCTCCAAATCCGCAATATCGACTCGCTCAACGTGAGCTGCCGCAGGCGCATGCTCAGAAAGCGCGGCAACAAAAGCATCGAGCGCATCGGCCGGAGCGTGCGCCTCGATATGCACGCCGTCGCCCGCGTTGAGCACCCATCCGCAAATGCCATGCGCCATGGCCTCGCGATACACAAACGGTCGCATGCCAACGCCCTGCACAATGCCCGTCACATGAATATGCACATGCCGCATGCGACACCCCTCATCAAAACCGACCAAAAAGGGACAGGTTTATTTTGGTAGGTAAAACTTCTAAACCTGCCAAAACAAACCTGTCCCTTTTTGGCAGGTGCGCTGCGGGAAATCCCGCTACAGCCCCAGGCTCTGCTTGGTGGCGGCGCACGTGAGCTCGCCGTGCTTAACGCCGCGCAGGCCCAGCAGGCGGTCGGACAGTTCGTAGACGCGCTCGCCGCGACCCTTGAGCGCCAGGATCTCCAAGCAGTTGTGGTGATCCAGATGTACGTGCATGGTCGATACGATCTCGTCGGTGTAGTCGTGCTGCACTTCGTCCAGACGGCGCGTCAGGTCGCCGGTATGGTGGTCGTAGATCATGGTGAGCGACCCGATAACATGCTCATCGGGCGTGCGCATCTGCTCTTTGGCGATCGAGGCGCGAATCAGGTCGCGCACGGCCTCGGAGCGGTTGGCCACGTCGCCGCGGCGCGCGATCTGTTCGTCAAAACGGCGCAGCAGGTCGTCCGGTGCGGTAACCGAAAAGCGGACCAGCTCGGAGCCGGAGCCACTACAGTGGCAGCCTGCGTCACCGTCCGCCCCGTGCGGATGCTCGTGCTCGTACCCGCAGCCGTGCTCATGTTCGGCCACGTTACACCAGCTTCACGGAGCCGACGGAGTTGTGGTCGGCCTCGATGGCTTCCTCGTAGCCCTCGAGCGCGTCATGCGCCTCGTGCAGCGCGGCCATGGCGGCCTCGAGCTTGGCGCCGATGCGCTCCATGTCAAAATTCTCGGTCGCATGCAGCAGCTGATGGCTCCACTCATGAGCGAGCTCGATGGTGTCGTCGACCTGTTTGACGCTCATGGCAAGCTGACTCATGTTCATTCCAACATCATGCATGGGAAATCTCCTTTTGTATGGGGCAGTTCAGTGGTTCAGATTTTACTACGCCCGCTCTGCGCGCAGTTGCATAAGAAAACGGGTACGAGTCTGTGCGACCCGCACCCGTTCACTGGGGGCTGTTTGTGACTACCATACTATCCGTGGTTGCACTCGGTGCATCCAGAAGTCCGGCGAGCGGTGCAAAAGCGCTCATAGACGGCGAGTAAGTAACAAGCGTATTACAGATGCTTCTCCAGCAGCGCCTGCAGCCTCGCCTTGGGTAGAGCGCCAACCGAGCGGTCAATCTCCTCGCCGTTCTTAAACACAATCAGCGTGGGGATGCTCATGACGCCATACTTCATGGCCAGGTCCTGGTTGTCGTCGACATTGCATTTGGCAACGGCAAGCTTGCCCGCCAGCTCATCGGCAACCTCGTCAACGATGGGCGAGAGGGATCGACAGGGACCGCACCACGGTGCCCAAAAATCAACCAGCACGGGCAGGCTGTCGTTAACGATGGAATCGAAGTTCTCGGGGGTAATCTGATTAATGCCAGCCATGGTGACCTCCATAATGCGACGCGGCTCGGCCGCGTAAAACTCAGTACGACCGTGCTTATACCCAGCCGCCCGCAAAGCAACCACTCGCGGGCAGCTCTTTTATATAATGGTGGGCACGCAAACGATTGGAGAGCGCATGTCCACGTCACAAAGCCAGAAAAAAGAAGCCATCGCCCAGGCGGCCGAGCAGGAGCTCACATCGCTTGCGGTCCGTGGCGTGCGTATCGCGGGCAACGCGTGCTCGCCGATCGTTCTGGTCAAAGGCGATTTGGACGACGCCGAGCGTTCGGGTGGCGAGCTTGCTGCCGGCCCGGATGGCACGGCGTTGCGCAAGGCGCTTGGGGCCATCGGCTACGCGCCCGAGGATTTTTGCGTGCTGGCAAGCGTCGCCGGCGTGGGTGACGGAGCGGTCGCGGTGGGCGAGACTCTGCCGTGCGAGCTGTTCCGCGAGGCGCTTGAGGCTTTGGATCCCGAGGCGGTGCTACTGCTCGACAACAACGCGGCTGACGCCATGCGCGAGACCTACGCCGATATGCTCGTGGCGATCGATGACTTCGACACCGCCATGCTCAAGCCCGGCTTGGTCGCCCATGTGCAGGGTCGCCGCGTGCTCGCGCTCGACGGTTTTGAGGCGGCGCTAACTGACAAAGCCGCCAAGCAGCGCATGTGGGCATACATCAAGCAGCTGACCCCGGCGGCCGCTCCGCTGTAGCGGATTAGCGCCGGCGAGCGATTGTCTGGCGGGCAAGGCACGCCTCGAGATCGGCGCCGCACTTCTACATCACAGCGCGCAGCTCAAACCGATCGCCGTTAATGCGGAACTGGCAGTTGCCGTTCATGCGTTCGACGGCAAGCTTAATGCTCTTGGTTCCAAAGCCGTGTCCGGTGTGCCCGGCTACGGGCATGCCGTCGACCATGCGCGGCGCGCGGTCAAACGTGTTGGAAACTAACAGCAGCAGCTGGCCGTCCTCTAATCGCAGGTCAAAGTCGACGAATCGCTTTCCTTGGGGTGCGGCGCTTGCAGCGGTGATAGCGTTTTCCAAGGCATTTGAGAGCACGCTAAACAGGTCGGCGTCACCTACGTGGATGGTTTCGGGTACGGCGGCGCGCAGGTTGGCGGTAATGCCGTTTCTATTGATATCCGAGTTAAATGACGAAAGCGCGATGTTTACGGTCTCGTTGGCGCAGAAGCGGCGTACGGCGGTGCGATCGCCGACTTCGCAGAGTTCATCGATGCGTTTGAGCGCCTCGTCGGTGTGGCCCTCCTCAATTAAAGCGGCCAGGCCGCGTAGGAAGTGGCGCATATCGTGGCGAAGAATCGACAGCTCGCGCCCAGATTGACGCCAAGCCTCGAGCTCTTTGATGGCGGCGCTGTCGCGGGTTTCGAGCATCCAGCGCTCTCGCTCGGCGGTTTCCTTTTCTTCGTATTCGCGCAGGTAAACGGCAAGAAACATAAGATAGAAGGCACAGAGCGCAAATGCCAAAAACTCAACCGTCACCACCGAGCCCGAGTGGAACAGCGTGGTGTAGACGTTGGTGGCATAGTCAAAGACGTAATAGACGAGCGGCAGGATTAAAAGGATGCCCAGCTCGGTGGTGCTTTTAATCGCCAAGCGCGGACCGATGTCGCCGGCCCAATGCAACAGGACGGCAAAGACGGCGAGTGTGGTCGCGATGCGCGCCAGATAGTACGCGATCTGAGAATCGGTTGCGGCAAATGCGGCAATGCCCATCCAATTGCTGAACTGGCAGCTCAGATAGGCACTCGTAATGCCGAGTACGGCAAGCAGCGGGCTCAGGCGGTAGCGCGCGCACAAATAGATGACGAGCGGCAGATGCACGACGAGTGGATATACCTGGCGGGCGAAAAGCTCGCCGCCGACGGCATTGGCGAGGCCAAATGCGCATCCAGTTACGGCACCGACCAGCACCAGTTCAAGCGCATGACGCCGGTTGATCTCGACACCGCACAGCGCCGCCGAGGCAAAGACGCCAAAGAGCAGCGTCGTGGCGTGGTGGATTGCCCAAAGGATCATTTCGACCGTGGAGACCATCAGTGTCTCCCACCCTCAAAGCGCACCGCAAAGTAGGCGTCTTGGAATCCCTGCTTGCAGCTGCGCGAAAGCGGGATGCACGCGCCCGAGCGCATGACGATGTCCGTGCGGTCAAAGTGATCGATATTGCGCAGGTTGACCTGGTAGCTGCGGTGGCATTTAAAGAAGGTGGCATTTTGCGCCAAACGGTCTTCGACGCTGCGGAACGACTCAAGTGCCTCGATATCGTGTCCGTCGCGCAGGTGGAAGACCACGTGCTTGTTGCGCGCCTCGGCATATTCGATGTCGGACAGGCGCAGGGCGTGGTAGCCAAAGGAAGTTTTGATCACGAGCTCGTCGGTTGCCGCCGGGCGCATGCTCGAAAGCTCGTCGAGCAACTGCGCTAGGCGTTCGTAAGCCACGGGCTTGAGCAGATAATCGAAGGCGCGGACCTCGTAGGACTCCAGTGCAAACTCGGGCGATGAGGTGAGAAACACCAGACGCACGGCGGTATCGGCCTGGCGCAATTCGCGCGCGGTGTCCATGCCGTTGACGAGCGGCATGATCATATCGAGCAAGATGATGTCGGCGCGCGATGCGGCATGGCGGGCCAGCAGGTCCTCGCCGCGCGTGACGAGCGCAACATCGACCGCCGTGCCCGTCTCGCTCGACCAACGGTCGATCATCCGGTGCAGTCTATCTAGAAAAGCGACGTCGTCGTCGCAGGCAATAATCTTGAGCATTCTGAGCCCCCTTAGTAGTTCGATTTTGCCACATTGGGTGCGGACCGCTCGCGGAGGCGTGTCCCATTTGCGCCCCACGTCGCGCAACTCGCGCCGAGCGGTATTGCGGTGGCGAAAGATGCCTCCTGCGCTATCGAGAGCTCGGCTATCCTCAGCTTGCCAGTTCGAAAATGGACCTG
>DBEZGO010000070.1:0-21728 GCA_048189345.1 Collinsella sp. | reverse complement strand
GCGCGGCGGGATGGTAATATCGTTACGTTTGAACTGTTTCGATGTGAAACCGAGGAGATTCCCTCTATGAGTGCTGACTACCCGTCAATGACTACGGCCGAGATCCGCTCCAAGTTCCTCAACTTCTTTGAGGAGCGCGGTCTTAAGCTCTATCCTTCTTCGTCCCTTGTTCCCGACGACCCCTCGCTGCTGCTTGCCAACGCCGGCATGAACCAGTTTAAGGAGTACTACCAGGGCAAGAAGACCATGAAGGAGATCGGCGCGATCTCCTGCCAGAAGTGCGTCCGCACCAACGACATCGACTGTATCGGCGAGGACGGCCGTCACCTGTCGTTCTTCGAGATGCTCGGTGACTTCTCCTTTGGCGGCGTCTCCAAGCAGCAGGCTTGCGCTTGGGCCTTCGAGCTCATCACCAAGGAGTTCAAGCTGCCGCTCGATCGCCTGTACTTTACCGTCTTTACCGAGGACGACGAGACCCACGACGTGTGGCGTTCTCTGGGCGTTGCCGAGGACCACATCTCCCGCCTGGGCGAGGACGACAACTTCTGGGCCGCCGGCCCCACCGGCCCCTGCGGTCCCTGCTCCGAGATCTACTTTGACATGGGCGAGGAGGTCGGTTGCGGCAGCCCCGACTGCAAGCCCGGCTGCGACTGCGACCGCTTCCTTGAGTTCTGGAACCTCGTGTTTACCCAGTACGACCGCCAGGAGGACGGCTCCATGCCGGAGCTGCCGCACCGCAACCTCGATACGGGCATGGGCCTTGAGCGCATGGCCGCCATCATGCAGCACAAGACCGCCAATTACGACGGCGACTTGATGCAGCATCTCATCAAGCTGGGCGAGGAGATCAGCGGCAAGACCTATGACGCCGACGATTACTCCGGTGCCAGCCGATCTCTTCGCATCATCGCCGACCACTCCCGTGCCGTCGACTTTATGATTTCGGATGGCATCCTCCCCGGTAACGAGGGTCGCGAGTACGTCCTTCGCCGCCTGCTCCGCCGCGCCGTGTTCCACGGTCGCCTGCTGGGCATCGAGGGCGCCTTCCTGACCAAGTTTATCGACGAGGTCAACGC
The DNA here is from genome assembly GCA_048189345.1 of Collinsella sp. GTDB lineage: Bacteria > Actinomycetota > Coriobacteriia > Coriobacteriales > Coriobacteriaceae > Collinsella. Next base: position 20,652 of record DBEZGO010000070.1, on the reverse strand, counting down.
TCAGATGGGCGAGGCCTATCCTGAGCTGCTCAAGAACGTCGCGCTCGTCAAGGGTATCGTCGCCTCCGAGGAGGAGCGCTTCTCCACGACGCTCGACAACGGTCGCGTCTACCTGGATGAGGCCCTGGCAGCGCTTGCCGAGGGTGCTGTGCTTCCGGGCGTTGTTGCCTTTAAGCTGCACGACACCTTTGGTTTCCCCATCGACCTGACCGTCGAGATCGCCGGCACCGCTGGCCACGATGTCGATATGGACGGCTTCACTGCCTGCATGGAGGACCAGAAGGCCCGCGCCCGCGCCAATGCCAAAGGCGACGCCTGGGGCAGCTTCAACGACGTTTGGGTCGAGCTTTCCGACAAGGTTGCCGCGACTGAGTTCGACGGCTATGACAACGATGTGATCGAGGGCGCCAAGGTTGTTGCCATCGTGCGCAACGGCGAGTCCGTCGAGTCCGCTGCCGCCGGCGAGGACGTCGAGGTCGTTCTCGACCGCACTCCGTTCTATGCCGAGATGGGTGGCCAGCAGGGCGATGCCGGCGAGCTTTCCGCCGAGGGCGTTTCGCTGACCGTTTCCGATACCAAGAACCACAACGGCCTGTATGCTCACGTCGCCCACGTTGCCGAGGGCACGCTGGCCGTCGGTGCTACCGTGACCGCCGCGCTCGACGCCGAGCGCCGTGGCTTCCTGCGCCGCAACCACACCGCCACGCACCTGCTCGACGCCGCCCTTAAGCAGGTCCTGGGCGAGCACGTCTCCCAGGCCGGCTCGCTGGTGACGCCCGAGCACCTGCGCTTTGACTTTACGCACTTCGAGGCCCTGTCCTCCGGGCAGCTCAAGGCTGTCGAGGACCTGGTCAACCAGCAGATCTTCGCTTCCAAGCCGGTCGTGACCCGTGTCATGGGCATCGACGAGGCTAAGGCTGCCGGCGCTGTCGCCCTGTTTGGCGAGAAGTATGGCGACGTCGTCCGCGTTGTCTCCGTGGGCGCCGAGGACCAGCCGTTCTCCCGCGAACTCTGCGGTGGCACACACGCTGCCAACACCGCCGAGATCGGCCTGTTCAAGATCATTTCCGAGTCCTCCACGGGCTCCAATGTCCGCCGTATCGAGGCCGTGACCTCTAAGGGTGCCCTCGACTATATGGCCGACCGCCTGGCACTCGTTGACGCCGCTGCTACTGCGCTCAAGTGCCGCGTGGATGAGGTTCCCGCTCGCGTGGAGAACCTGCAGGCCGAGCTGCGCGAGACGTCCAATAAGCTCAAGAAGGCTCTGACCGGTGGCTCCTCCGATGCGATCTCCAGCGCCATCGAGGGCGCCGTCGAGCTCGACGGCTATAAGCTCGTTGTCGCTGAGCTCCAGGGCCTTGAGGCTGCCGACCTGCGCAACGTATGGGATACCGTGCATCAGAAGGTCGCCGGCCCTGTTGCTTGTGTCGTCGCCAGCGTGACTGAGAAGGGCACTCCGGCCCTGCTCGCTGCCGGCTCCGATGACGCCGTCAAGGCCGGTTTCCACGCCGGTAACGTGATCAAGCAGATCGCGGGTCTGGTCGACGGTCGCGGTGGCGGTCGTCCCAACATGGCCCAGGCCGGTGGCAAGTATGCTGCCGGCATCGCCGATGCCCTCGCGGCCGCTAAGACCGCGCTCGGCGCCTAAGAATCTAAGAAGTCGCTGTGGTTGCGCTCGCGCTGGACATAGGGGAGACCAGGATTGGCATCGCCGTCTCGAGCCGTGATGGCAAGATGGCGATGCCTGTCAAGGTGCTTCCGGCTGCCGAGGTCACCGGTATGGCCAAGACGTTCCGCTACCTGGTTGAGGACTATGAGCCCGACATCCTGGTAAGCGGACGTCCCCTGACCATGGCCGGTGAGCCCGGCCCTCAGGCCGAGCGCGTTGCCGCTGTGGCGCAAAAGATTGCCGACGAGCTCGATCTTCCGTTGGAGTTTGAGGACGAGCGTCTGTCCTCGCAAGAGGCCAAGCGTATCCTGCGCGAGCAGGGACTCAACGAAAAGCAGATGAGGGGCAAGATCGACATGATTGCCGCCAGCCTGTTTTTGCAGACGTGGCTCGATCGTAAAAACGAGGAGGTTTCGCATGCCTAGTGCTTCCGATCCGCGCCAGTCGAATCGTACACAGCAGCCGGCGTCGCGCCCTGCCCAGCCTGGCCAGCGTCCGGCACAGCCGACGCAGCGCGCAGCTCAGCCTGCCGCGCGCCCGGCGCAGTCCTTCTCTCGTTCGGCCCAACCTGTTCAACGGACGGGTCAGCAGCCTTCTGCTCGTTCGGTTCAGCATTCGGCTTCTCACGCGTCTCAGCAGCCCACTGCTCGTACGGCCCAGCCTGCAGGCGGCACCCGCTTTAAGCAGCAGGCACCTACCCAGCGAACGCAGGCCCCCCAATCGCATTCGCATCACGCTCGTGGTTCGCATGGCGTTGCTCCGGCGACCCGCTCGAGCTACAACACGCATGCTCGTCGCGGTGCTCAAAAGAAAAGCTCCCCGGTGCCTATGATTATCGGTGGCGTTGTTGCCGTGCTTGCGCTTGTCGCGATCGTTTTCTTTGTCGTGCCAGCCGTCAAGGGCTTCTTTGGCGGTGAGGGTGCGAAAGTCGTTGCAGGCCAGCAGGTTACTATCACGATTCCCGATGGTGCCTCGGGTGACAGCATCGCTTCGATTCTCTCCGAGAACCATATCGTAGAAAATCCCAAGGATTACTATGCGGCGGTCAAAAAGCTCAACGCGGATATGTCGCTCAAGCCCGGCACCTACTCGTTCACCACACTCATGGATGCGACCAAGGTTGTTCAGCAGCTCATGGAAGGCCCCAACGCGGGCTCCAATGCGCTGACTATCCCTGAGGGCCTAACGGTCGATCAAGTCGCCGACCGTGTGGCCCAGGCCTACGACAGCATCTCTAAGGAAGACTTCCTCAACCAGGCCAAGGCCTCCAACTACGTTGACGACTATAGCTTCCTTAAGGGCGCCGCCAACGATTCGCTCGAGGGTTTCTTGTTCCCCAAGACCTATTCGCTGGGCGATTCGCCGACGGCCGATGACGTGATTCGCGCCATGCTCGATCAGTTTAAGACCGAGTACAAGTCGCTTGACTTTGCGAGCTGCGAAGCCAAGATCAAGGAACGCTACGGCGTGGAGATGTCCGACTACGACATCGTCAACTTGGCCTCTATCGTTGAGCGCGAGGGCCTCAACGCCGATCAACGTGCGCACGTGGCCTCGGTCTTCTACAACCGCCTTGCCGGCAAGCTCGACGGTCTGCGCTATCTCAACAGCGATGCGACCATGATGTATGTCACCGGTGGCGAGGTTACCGCCGACGACCTGCAGAGCGATAGTCCGTATAACACCTATAAACACGAGGGTCTGCCGCCCACGCCCATCTGCTCTCCGTCGCTCGAGGCACTCAAGGCCACGCTTGAGCCGACCGACTCCGAGGACCTGTATTTCTACATTACGCAGGACGAGGAGTACTTCTCGCAAACCTACGAAGAGCATCAACAGTCTTGGAATTAACATGAGGATTTTTAGCCCCAAACGATACGTTGCCTCGGTCGATCGCATCGACCTTGATACCCTGTGGGCCGACGGTAAACGCGCCATTCTGCTCGATCGCGATAACACCCTCGTGCCGCGCGACACCGAGCAGGTTCCCACCGCGGTTTCCGCGTGGCTCGACGCCGCCCGCGCCAAGGGTTTTAAGCTGTGCATGGTGTCCAACAACTGGCATCGCGACCAGGTCATGAGCTCTGCACGCGAGCTGGGACTCGAGGCCATCAGCCACGCCATGAAGCCGGCGCCGTTTGCCCTCAAGGCGGGTCTTAAGCGCCTCGGCGCCACGGTCGACGAGGCGGTGCTGATCGGTGATCAGCTCTACACTGACGTGTGGAGCGGCAACTTCGCCGGCGTCGATACCATCCTGGTAAAGCCGCAGGCGACGCAGGACCTGTGGTATACGCAGATCTTCCGTATCTTTGAGCGCCGGGCCCTGCGCGACCTTCACTGCGAGGAATAGGTCTCGTCATGTCCCAGCACACCAAACACGGCTGCGACCATATCTTCTTTATCGGCTTTTTGGGCGCGGGCAAATCGACGCTCGCGCGCAACGTCGGCACTATGTTCAAGCGGCGTTTTATCGATACCGACCGACTGGTCGTGCGCCGTTGCGGTAAGTCGGTAACCGAGATTTTTGAGACCGAGGGCGAGGATCGTTTTCGTGAGCTCGAGACCTCGGCGCTCCGTTCGCTCCAAAGCGAGCGCAGCCTGTTGGTTTCGTGCGGGGGCGGCATTGTCGAGACGCCGGTGAATATTGAGCTGATGCACGAAATGGGTACGTGCGTGTACCTCGAGGGCGACTTTGAGGATTCGATTCGCCAGATTCGTCGGTCCGACACGCGCCCCGATTTCCGTTCGCCCGAGCATGCCGCGCGCCTGTTTGAGCATCGCCGTCCGCTGTATCGCCAAGCCGCCGACCTTACCCTTGATATTCGCAACAAGTCCTTCGAGGACGTTTCCTACCTTTGTGCCGAGATGCTTTTGGAGCGTGGGCTGCTATGATTCGCCGTCAACTGATCAATTTCCAAAACCGCAGTGTCGATGTCCGCGTCGGATTGGGCGCGTTCGATGAGCTGTCGCGCATGTTTTCCTCGGCTGTGGGCAAGCCTAAGCGCGCGATGGTGGTTTGGAACGACGCCACATCTGAGCGCTTTGGCGAGGTTGTTGAGCATGCGCTCGTCGACGCCGGCTTTGCTGTGTCGCTGCTCGTCCTCGATGTTTCGCCTGCCGGTGCTACGCTGGCCGATGCCGATACCGTCTTTGGCGCCCTTTCGGCTAACGGCATTACCTGCGACGATCTCGTTGTCGCTGTCGGCGACACAGCGACCTGCTCGGTTGTTAGCTGGTGCGCCAACCAGTGGTGCGGCCGAACCGAGTGCGCGCTGCTTCCGACGACCTTCGATGCCATGCTCACGGTCGCGACGGCCATGAAGCCGCTCGTCGCCTCGTCGGCCAATGCGCTTCCCGCCATCTCGTTCCGTCCCGAACCGGGCTTGGTCGTGTGTGACCTCGACCTTGTTCGCGAGGCGGACCCCGAGGACCTCAAGCTCGGCTATGTGGTACTTGTTGGCACCATGCTTTCGAGCAGCAAGTCCCGCTGGAATCAGTTTACCGAGACCGTCCCCGAGATTCTCGCGGGCGAGGAGGTCGCGCTCGTCAATGCCGTTCAATGGTCTCAGACTGCCCGTAAGGACGTACTGATGGCCACGAACCCGAGCGCCCGCCATGCGCTCGATTTTGGCAAGACGGGGGAGCGCACCCTGCGCGTCTGCTTGGGCGATGCCGCTTCGCAGGTCCCTGCCTACCAGCTGTTGTCCGAGGGCATGCGCTTTGAGGCGCGCCTTGCCCACGACGCCTGCGACTTCGATATCGATTACGTTTTTGAGGTCGATGACTGCCTGGAGGACTTTGGTATCGAGGAGCTTGCCTTCGATCTGGAGCCTGCCGCATATATCGAGGAGTTCCGCAGACAGCAGTTTGTCCGCTCGAACCGCAGCATGTTGCCGCTGCCCGCGGCGCTCGGCGCCATTCGCCTAACGAGCGTCGAGGACGAGGTTCTTGAGCGCCATGCTCATGCCTACTTGGCTTCTCGCAAAGAACTTCTCTAAGATTTATTGACTTCCATCGTCTTTCGTATCATTTTGAGGGACGGGTTTTCAATCGGTTGCGGATCGCGTGCGAATCCGCCTTTCGATCGAGGCCCGTCCCGCTTTAATGAGGACAACAAGAAAGGAATCTGCATGTCTGAGTTTGCTGCCGGTCCTGCCGGTCGTATCGAGCGTGTCCGTGCCCTGATGGCCGAGCGCGGCTACGACGCCATCGTCGTGCGCGACGAGGCCAACCTCCGTTGGCTCACGGGCGTGAAGGGCGTCTTCGACTACACCTTCGAGTTCCCGCACGCCGCGTTTATTACGGCCGATCAGTGCCTGTTCCACACCGACTCGCGCTATCTCAACAGCTTTGAGGAGAACACGCCCGCCGGCAGCCCCTGGGTCTACGACATGGACGAGGGCACCATCCCCGGTTGGGTCGCCGGCAAGATCGCGGCTAACAAGTGCCGTGTCTGCGCCGTCGAGGACGACATGCAGATTAACTTCTACCAGGGTATCCAGCGTGGTCTGGAGGATCGCTCCGTCGCCTGCATGTTGCCGTTGATGCACGACGACATCCGCAAGATGCGCGCCATCAAGGATGCCGAGGAGATCGAGCTCATGCGCCACGCACAGTCGATCACCGACGCCGCCTTCCAGCACATGCTCGGCTATATTAAGCCCGGTATGACCGAGAAGCAGGTTCGCAACGAGCTCGAGAACTTTATGTTCGCCAACGGCGCCGACAGCCTTGCCTTCGGCTCCATCGTGGCGAGCGGTCCCAACACCGCCAACCCGCATGCCGTCCCGAGCGACCGTGTCATCGAGAAGGGCGATTTCGTTCTCATGGATTACGGCGCGGGCTACTGCGATTATCGTTCCGACATGACGCGCACCGTCGTGATGGGCGAGCCTACCCAGGAGCAGCTCGACCTGTACGCGCTCGTGCGCCGTACGCACGAGGAGTGCGTCGCCGCCATCCATCCGGGCGTCGAGGGCAACGACATTTTCAAGCTTTCCAAGAAGATCATCGGCGATGCCGGCTATGGCGATTACTACAACCATGGCCTGGGCCACGGCGTGGGCATCGACATCCATGAGCTGCCCAACTTCAACCGTAGCAAGAACATCATTGAGGTCGGCTCGGTTATTACCATGGAGCCCGGCGTCTACCTGCCCGGTGTGGGCGGCGTGCGCCTGGAGGACTACGGCGTGGTCACCGAGAACGGCTACGAGCCCTTCACCAAGACCCCGCACGACCTGCACGTCATCGACTGCTAGCCCATTTCGATAGATTTTTGGGGCGGGGCGTCCGGAGCAATTCGGACGCCCCGCGTTCTCTTTTTATGCGCTCGCTGCAGGCGCCGTCTGCAAGTGTATAATTTCGGTCGTATGTAATTTGGACGCTTGTGCGTTCTGCCCATAACAAGAAAGGTCGCTATGCCTACCATTTCTACCGCCGACTTCAAGAACGGCCTCGGTCTCCGCATTAAGGACAAGGTCTACACCATCGTCGAGTTCCAGCATGTCAAGCCGGGCAAGGGCGGCGCGTTTGTGCGCTACAAGACCCGCGACATCAAGAGCGGCCGCGTCGTCGAGAACACCTGCAACGCCGGCACCAAGTTCGAGAGCGTCATGCTCACCACCCGTGAGTTCCAGTACCTCTACAACGATGGCACCGACTACATCTTCATGGACAACGAGTCCTATGAGCAGGTTCCCGTTCCCGAGGACATGGTGGGCGAGAACTCCAAGTGGCTGCGCGAGAACGACATCTGCCAGCTGCTCTTCGCCGACGATGAGCTCATGGGCGTGACTCCGCCGATGTTCATCGAGACCACCATCGTCCAGACCGACCCGGGCTTTAAGGGCGACACCGTCCAGGGTTCCACCAAGCCGGCCACGATCGACACCGGCGCTGTCATCCAGGTCCCCATGTACCTCAACGAGGGCGAGGTCATCAAGGTTGACACCCGCGACGGCAAGTTCGTCTCCCGCGTCTAGCAACCAACTCTTCTAGGAGGACTCATGCCCCAGGAAATCAAGATTGACGGCATCGGCATTTCGCCCGATGTTCTGACCGCCATCGTCTCGCGCGCCGTGTCGGATGTCGAGGGCATCGCCTCCGTTGGCGTCAAGGACCTTGCCACCAACCTTGTCTCCATGATGCTTTCGTCCAAGGCCCCGGCTTCCGAGCCGGCGGTCGAGGCCGAGGTCGTTGGCGACAAGCTCGCACTCACCGTGCGTGTCGTGGTGTTCTTTGGCTATCCGTTCAAGAAACTCGCCGAGGCCGTTCGCGCCGCCGTGGTCGCCGCCATCGATGCTCAGGTGGGCGTCGAGGTCGAGCGCGTTGACGTTTGCATCGACGGTCTCGTTTTCCCCAAGGAGTAACCTTTGAGCCTTAAGGTTTATCGCGGGCGTACGCTTGCCCGCAGTCAGGCGCTGCAGCTGCTGTTCCAGGCCGAGGCCACGGACAGCCCGCTCGAGCGCGTCCTCGAGGGTGATTTCCTGATCTCGAAGGGTCCCCTCGATCCCTATGCGCTGGAGCTGTGCCGCGGTGCCTATGAGCATATCGATCGCATCGACTGCGCTCTGCGCTCCGTTGCCAAGAACTGGGATCTTATGCGCATGCCCGGCGCCGACCGCAATCTGCTGCGTATCGCCGTTTACGAGATGCGTTTCCTCACCGACGAGGAGGTCTCGGACGCCATCGTAATCAACGAGGCCGTCGAGCTTGCCAAGGCCTATGGCACCGACCAGTCCGCGTCGTTCGTCAACGGCGTGCTGGGCAAGATCGCTCGCAGCGAGGAGCTGCCGGGCGAGGACCTGTACCAAGAGCTGCTGGCCGAAGATCGCGCTCGCGAGGAGGCCCAGGCTGCCGAGGCTGCCGCCAAGGTTGCGGTTGCCCAGGCTGAGGCCGGCGTGCTGGCCGAGGATGCGGACGCCGCCGAGGCTGTTGTCGACTCCGTCGAGGAGTAGCTATGCCAGAGGGTTCCGTCCGCAACTTCGACGAGATCTCGGACCGCTTGGACCAGATCATCGCTACCGTTCGTTCCAAGGATACCTCCTTGGAACGTTCGCTCGATTTGTTTGACGAAGCGATAGAGCTGGGCTCCCGCGCGGTCGATATGGTCGACAAGTTTGAGCTTACGCCGCGTGAGGCCGACAAGCTCGAGCAGGAATATGATGAGGATGCGGCAAACGAATCCCAGGATAGCTAGGCCGCATCTCCGGATACGAATGGTTGATGGCATTCATGAAACGCGTGCGTCTTGATGACGAACTGATTTCACAGGGCATCTGCGCCGATCGCGCGGATGCCCTTCGCACTCTTATGGCCGGCTTGGTCTCGAGTGGCGGTGAGCGCTTGACTTCGCCGGGTCTTAAGGTGATGCCTGGGCTGCCGCTGCACGTGAAGGGGCGCATTCCCTATGTTGGCCGCGGCGGTCTTAAGCTCGAAGGCGCGCTTGATGCGTTTGGTATCAATCCGACGGGCCTTGCCTGTTTGGATGTGGGCTGCTCTACCGGGGGTTTTACCGATTGCCTGCTCAAGCGCGGAGCTGCGACCGTTGTCTCTGTGGACGTGGGTCGCGCCCAGTTCGATTGGTCGTTGCGTCAGGACGATCGCGTGACGCTGCATGAGCGCACAAACGTGACGCAGCTGCCTGAGCTTGGCTATGCCGGCGCCATCGACCTGGCTGTGTGTGATGTCTCGTTTACCAGCATCGCGAACATTATCGATGCGGTACTGGCGTGCCTGGTGCCTACGGGTGCATTCTGCACGCTCGTAAAGCCGCAGTTTGAAGCTCCGGCGGCGCTGGTGGGCGAGGGCGGCATTGTGACCGATCCCACCGTGCGCCGCGATACACTCGTTGCGGCAGTTGAACTCTTTGCTGCCAAGGGGCTGTTCCCGGTCGATGTGTGCGTGTCACCCATTCATGGTGCCAAGGGCAACGTTGAGTTTTTCCTGTACGGCATGAGGTGTGCCCCCGGCGGACGTACCGACGATGAGCTGCAATCCCAGGTATCGGTTTTGAGCGAGAAAGCTGCAACGCTATGAAGGTCTTTCTGGTTCCCAATTACTACAAGCAAGAGGCGGTCGAGAGCGGCCTGATACTCGAGCTTTGGCTGACGCGCCAGGGCTATGAGGTCGCATGGGCTGCCGACCAGCGATCGAAGATTCAAAGCACGCCTGATATTGACGGCTCCGATCTGGTCATTACGCTCGGCGGTGACGGTACGTTGCTGCGCGCTGCCCGCATCCTCAACCATCGCGAGATTCCTATCCTCGGTCTTTCCTATGGTCACCTGGGCTTTTTAACTGCTGCGAGTCCCGAGGAGCGCGACATTCTGCAGGTCGTAAGCGACGCCCTGTCCGGCGAGCTTCATGTGAGCCGTCGCGCCACCATCGCTGCGGATATCGTGTCCGTGCGCGAAGACGGTACGAAGGATGTCGTGCGCACGTTCGCCCTCAACGACATGGCGCTTACCCGAGGTCCGCTGTCCGATATGGTCGAGTTCGACATCACGGTGTCGGGCCACCATATCGACCGACTGCGTGGCGACGGTGTGGTCGTGTCCACGGCGACTGGTTCTACGGGTTACGCGCTCAGCGCCGGTGGCCCCATCGTGAGCCCCGATTACACGGGCATGGTCTGCGTGCCCATCGCTCCACATACCATTCAGGCTCGCGCTTTCTTGACTTCGCCGAGTGATGTCGTTGAGATCTTTATGTCCGATGATCGCCCGAGCGTGCCGGCTATCGCCATCGACGGACAGTTTATTACCTGCGATGGCACGGTCGAGAGCGTGGCTGTGCGTCGCGGGCCCGGAGATGTGCTGCTGCTCGATTATGGCCCCGAGAGCTTCTATAACTCGGTGAGCCGCGTATTCTACGGAGTCCGTCATGATCGATGAGCTGCAGGTTTCTAACATTGCACTCATTCGCGAGGCGACGCTGGTGCCGAGTGCCGGCCTGACTGTCCTGACTGGCGAGACCGGTGCCGGCAAGACCGCGCTGCTCTCGGCCCTCAAGCTTATTTTGGGCGAGCGTGCGGATTCGTCGACAGTGCGCGAGGGCGAGGCACTGGCGAGCGTCGAGGCGCGACTCTTCGACGGGCCGCACGACACGGAGGGGTTCACCGTACAGCGCAGCCTTTCTGCCGAGGGCCGCAGCCGCGTGAAGATTGACGGTCGCATCGCCAGTGTGCGCGAGCTTTCGGAGCGCGTTGGCGTGATGATGGATCTGTGCGGCCAACACGAGCATCAGCGCTTGCTCGACCCGGCGCATCACGTTGCGATGGTCGATGCCTGGGCGGGACGCTCTGCGCTCGAGGCGCTGGATGCGTACCGCGCCTGCTTTAAGGCATCGCGTGCTGCCGCCAAGGAGGTTCGACGTGTCGAAGAGGCCTCGCGTGCGCAGGGGAGCCGCGTCGAGGAGGCGCGCTTTGCCCTCGAGCGCATCGGCGAGGTCGACCCCAAGCCGGGCGAGTATGAGGAACTCGAGGAACTGCTGCCGCGCTCCGAACATGCCGAGGTACTGGTTGCCACGGCCAATGATGCCCATGCATCGCTTGCCTCCGAAGGGGGAGCGCTCGATGCCGTGAACAGCGCCGTGGCAGAGCTTTCCCGTATGGCTACCGTCGATCGCAAACTGGGCGACATTGCCGATGCGCTTTCGGATGCCTGCATCTCCCTTGAGGATTGCGCGAACGAGCTTCGTGCCTATCGCGATGGCGTCGCCTTCGACCCGCGCGAGCTCGCTCGCATGCGTGAGCGGTATTCCGACCTCAAGGGCCTGTTGCGTCAGTGGGGTCCCACCATGGACGATGTTTTTGCTATGCGCGATCGCTCGCAAGAGCTGCTGTCCCTGGTCGATGATGGCGATGAGCAGATCAAAAAGGCGCGTGAGGCACTCGGGAGCGCTGAGCGCGAGTTGTTTGCCGCTGCCAAGGCACTTAAGCGCGCTCGCAATACGGCGGCCCCGCGCTTCTGCCACGAGGTTGGCCGCCAGATGGCGCGCTTGGAGATGGGTAGTGCCGAGCTCGTCTGGGAGTCGCGCGATCTTCCCCGTGCTGAGTGGACGCCCGTTGGTCCTTCGAGCTACGAGCTGCTATACCGCAGCGGTGCCGGCTTGACGCCACGTCCCCTTCGCCGCATTGCGTCGGGCGGCGAGCTCAGCCGCGTCATGCTGGCAAGCAAGGTTGTCCTCGGTAACGCGGACGGTGTTGATACGTTGGTGTTTGACGAGGTCGATGCTGGTGTCGGTGGCTCCACGGCGCGTGCACTTGCGGGCGTGCTGACAGATCTCGCCGCTACGCATCAGGTGATTGTCGTAACCCACTTGGCGCAGGTTGCCGTCATGGCCGACAAGCATTATGTCGTCAGCAAGGAACCGGGCGATGTTCCCCAGACGCATTTGGACGAGGTAACCGGCGAAGCGCGTATCGCCGAGATCGCCCGCATGTTGAGCGGCGATCAGTCCGAGGCAAGCTTAGCGCATGCCAAGCAGATGCTCGAAGAAGCTCGAGGTTAGGTCGTATCAGCGGTGTTGGTGGGACAAAATAGACTGAAATTTTTGTCCCACTACGCGTTTTACTCAACGACCTTATCCGGCTGGATGAGCTCCTCGTAGTAGCTGATATGCTCACGCGCGTCTTCAATCTCGGGCAGCAGGAAGTTGTAGATGACTTCGATGATCATCGTGGCGCTGATCTTAGAGAACGCAAAGTCGCCCGTCGTCAGCAGCGCTTCGTGGTTGACGGTATTAAAGGTGTAGTCTGCCAGACGCGCGAGCGGGGATTTGCTGTCGCTGCTGATGACGACTACGGTTGCGCCGCAGTTGCGAGCCGCTTTTGCCATGCGATTCAGTCGGCGCGATTTGCCGGAGTTTGAGATAAGCACGATGACGTCACCCGGGCGTAACGTGAGCGCAAAGCCGATTGATGTCTCGCTAATGGTGCTCGCCATGCAGCGCAGGCCCAGCTGCGAAAACTTAAACGTCGCATCGAGCGCGACCGCGTTCGTATTGCCCACAGCCGCAAACTCAATAACCCCTGCATGCTTAAGGGCATGCACAACAGCCGCCAGCGTATCGTGGTCGATTCCGTCGATGGTCGCATTAAGCTCGCTCACCTTGGCAGCCAGGATGTTCTTGAGGCTCTGCTCCATATTGTCGAGCGAGACCTCGTCGGTCAGGCCCTCGTTGCGCTGGCTTTCCAAATCCCTCGCCAACGAAAACTGAAAGCTGCGGAAGCTGCCAAACCCAAGCTTGCGGCAGAAGCGCGAAACGGTCGCCTCGGACGTGGCAGCGGCGCGTGAGAGCTGAGCCGCCGTGAGGCGTGGAGCCTCGGACTGGTGCTCCAATATATAGTCGACAATGCGCTGCTCGGACTCGCTGTATCCCTGGTGGGTGCTAATGAGGGAAAGTGCGCTCTTGCTACTATCGGTCATGGATGGCTCCTGGTTGGCATGAAAATCTAATTTGATTCGCAATGCCATAGTATACGGGCATTTTCAATTACAAGATACACCTTGCCGTTTCAAGTGTTGATGGTAAACTTTCACTTACCGTTTACGGTTATGAAAGAACCTTTCACCGGAGAATTGCACCTTGTCTCTTCTCACGCGGACGGTAGGTTGGTATCTTTCAGTTGTGGAAAAATGCGCATCGAAGCGCGTGTAGGGGAGCGCCCGCGGGCGCTGTACTCAAGAAGGAGGGACACATGGCTAAGTTTGACATCATCGCCGCGACCGGTTGCCCGACCGGCATTGCGCACACCTTCATGGCGAAGGAGGCGCTGGAGAAGGCAGCTGCCGAGCGCGGTCTGACCATTAAGGTCGAGACTCATGGCCAGGTCGGTGTCGAGAACGAGCTCACCAAGAGTGAGATCGCTGGTGCCAAGGCCGTCGTCGTCGCAGCCGACAAGGATGTCCAGGCTGAGCGTTTCGCCGGTAAGCCCATGGTTTCCGTTGGTGTTTCCAAGGCCCTGTCCGTTGAGGCCGCCGGTAAGCTGATTGACCGCGCGCTCGCCGCCAAGGGCGACAGCACGGTTGCAGCCGCTGCCGATGTCGAGGACGAGGTCGAGGAGAAGGAGTCCATCGGCCACATCATCTACAAGCACCTCATGAACGGCGTCAGCCACATGCTGGTCTTCGTCGTTGCCGGTGGTGTTCTGACCGCCATTTCGTTCCTGTGGGGCATTACGTCCTTCGATTCGACGGCGTCTGACTACAACAGCTTTGCTGCGATGCTCAAGATCATCGGCGGCATCGCCATGAACCTCATGGTTCCGGTGCTTTCCGCCTACATCGCCGAGTCCATCGGCAAGCGCCCGGCGCTCGTCCCCGGCTTTGTTGCCGGCATGATCGCCATCCAGGGCCTGCCTGTTAACGCCGAGACCGGCATGATCGACGCCGGTGGCGCCGGCGTGGGCTTCGGCTTCCTGGGCGGCATCGTCGGTGGCTTCCTCGCCGGTTATGTCATCCTGCTGCTCGAGAAGGTCTTTGCCGGTCTGCCCAAGAACCTGGACGGCCTCAAGGCTATCTTCCTGTACCCGCTGTTCTCGACGGCTATCGTCGGCCTGGTCATGCTCGGCATTTCCGGCCCCATGGCTGCCATCAACACCGCCATGATGGACTTCCTCAAGGGCCTGTCCGCCTCTGGCGCCGTTGTCCTGGGTCTTGCTATCGGCTGCATGTGCGCCTTTGACATGGGTGGCCCGGTCAACAAGGCTGCTTATGTCACCGGTACCGCTATGCTCACCGAGGCTCTGGCCGCCGGTGTTGGCACCGATACCTACAACTTCGGCACCAACTTCATGGCTGCCGTCTCCGCCGCCTGCATCGTTCCGCCGTTGATCACCACCTTCGCCGTCGTTGTCGGCAAGAAGTACTTCAGCCAGGAGGATCACGACGCCGGTGTCGTCAACCTCATCCTTGGTTGCACCCACATCACCGAGGGCGCCATTCCGTTCATGACCAAGAACATCTGGCCCGTCATGCCCATCATGATGCTCGGTTCCTCTATCGCTTCGATCTTGACCATTATGTTCAACGTTCACGATCCGGCGCCCCACGGTGGCTTCCTGGTCCTGCCCGTTGTCGAGAACGGTCCGCTGTGGGTCCTCGCTATCCTCATCGGCGCCGTGATCGGTGGCATCCTGTTCGTGGCCTTCAAGAAGTACGACTTCGAGAAGAACCATAAGGCCGCTCCTGCAGCCAAGCCGGTTGAGGCCCCCAAGGCCGCTGCCGTCGAGGCCCCCAAGGCCGAGGCTTCCGACTTCGTGAAGGTCGAGAACGTCTTTGTCGCCGAGGACTTCGCTTCTCGTGACGAGGCCTTGAGCTTTGTTTCCAACCAGGCCGTCAAGGCCGGTATCGCCGGCGACGCCGACGCCGTTATGAACGCCTTCCTGGCCCGCGAGGCCGAGGGCACCACGGGCATGATGGAGGGCTTCGCTATTCCGCATGCCAAGTCCGACGCCATCACCGAGGCTGCCGTCATCGTCGTCAAGGACGACTCTGGCGTGACCGGTTGGGACACCATGGACGGCGCTCCCGTCAACGTTGCCATTGCCCTGCTCATCCCGGGCGCTCAGGCTGGCACCACGCACCTCAAGATCCTGTCCAAGGTCGCCGAGGCGCTCATGGACGAGGACTTCCGTGCCACCGTCAAGGGTTCCACCGACGCCGCCGAGATCGCCAAGACGATCAACGCCCGCCTGGTCTAATCCAGCAATACGCGAATACCATCGCCCTCTGCACAAAAGGCGAGGACTCCACTAGGAGCCCCCGCCTTTTTTCTATCCCTCCCATAAGTTGCGGTGAAATAGGGACTGTTTAAACGATTCAACCCCAAATTCAGTCCCTATTTCACCGCAACTTATAAAAGGGCATAGAGGGGGCTGCCTATCGAGTCTTTGTCGCGAACAGTTCATCAGCCAGAATTCTTTTCAGCCGATATTACTCTGGATCGACCGAGTTTCCGCAGCTTGCTCGCCCACAGGGGGCCGGGCGCGGCCTGCGAGATTTATCGCGAGTTCCGCACGAGCCGAAGAGCACATAATGTGCTCTTCGTGCGAGCAGGACTGTAGAGCAGGAAATCTCACAGGCCGCGCACGGGCCCCTGTGGGCGAGCAAGCGGACGACAAACACATCTGTCCAATAATTCGTCTGAAACATAATGAAAAACCGTTTGATGTGAGTTAATATAAACAACGTCGTGAATCTGACTCCTGCCACATGCTTGACAGGGGTTAAACACAAAAAGGAGTCAACTATGGTTTCTGAGAAGGCTACTCTCGTTAATCCTCAGGGTCTGCACATGCGTCCGGCTGGTCTGTTCGCCTCCACCATGGGCAAGTATGCCTGTGACGTGACGGTCGTTACCCCCGAGAAGGAGGTTAACGGCAAGTCCCCGATGGCCCTCATGGCTGCTGGTATCCCCTGCGGTACCGAGGTCGAGGTCAAGTGCGACGGCGCCGACGAGGCCGAGGCTCTGGCTGCTGCCATCGAGCTCATCAAGAGCGGTCTTGGCGAGTAGAACTCAAACGGGTCGCATGTTGAACAACTAAGTTCATATTTGGGGGCGCAGTGACCTGTTGTAAGGTAACTGCGCTCTTTTGTCATGGATATGGCAAAACGCTTTATCACATGACACGGAGAGAGGAATGGGAATGTATCAGGGAGTCAACGCTTCCGAGGGAATCGGTATCGGCACCGTCATGGTCGCCGTCGATCCCGACTTGACGTTTGAGCCGCACGAGGTTGCTGATTCGGCAGCAGAGAAGGAGCGCTATCAGTCCGCTCTTTCGGTCTTCTGTGAGAAGACCCAGGCTCAGGCCGACCACATGAAGGAGACGGTGGGCGAGGCCGAGGCCGAGATCATGAGCGGACACATTGTCCTGGCTCAGGACCCGGGCATGACCGACGCCATCAACGCCGCCATTGACGGCGGTACCTGCGCCGAGCAGGCGCTCATGGACACCTCGACCATGTTCGAGAACATGTTCCTGTCCATGGACGACGAGATGTTCCGTCTGCGCGCGGCCGACATCGCCGACATCCGCACCGGTATTCTGGCCGAGCTGCTGGGCAAGGAGGTCGTTGACCTCTCCGTCCTGCCCGAGAACACCGTCGTTGTCGTGCACGACCTCACGCCGTCCATGACCGCCACGATCGATAAGGCCCACGTTGCCGGTATCGTCACCGAGACCGGTGGCCGCACGTCGCACTCCGCGATCATTGCGCGCGCCCTCGAGATCCCGGCTGTCCTTTCGGTTTCCAACAGCTGCACCGCGCTGCGCAACGGTATGACCGTTGTCGTCGACGGTGGCAAGGGTATCGTCGAGGCCGATCCCGACGAGGAGACGCTCGCTGCCTACACCGCCAAGGCCGAGGCCTTCGCTGCCGAGAAGGCAGCCCTCGAGGCCTTCCGTGGCAAGCCGTCCGTGACTGCCGATGGCATCAAGAAGATCATCGCCTGCAACATCGGTAACCCCGATGACGTGCCCAACGCGCTCGATCACGACGCCGAGGCTATCGGTCTGTTCCGCTCCGAGTTCCTGTTCATGGACTCCGCTGAGCTTCCTTCCGAGGAGGAGCAGTTCAACGCCTACCGTAAGGTCGCCAGCGCGCTCAAGGGTGCTCCTGTCATCATCCGTACGCTCGATGTGGGTGGCGACAAGGAGATTCCGTACCTGCACATGGTCAAGGAAGAGAACCCCTTCATGGGCTTCCGCGCCGTGCGTTACTGCCTGGCCAACCCCGACCAGTACAAGGTCCAGCTCCGCGCCCTGCTGCGCGCTAGCGCCTTCGGTGACGTCAAGATCATGATCCCGCTCGTCACCTGTGTCGAGGAGGTCTTGGCTGTCAAGGAGCTTGTCGAGCAGTGCAAGGCCGAGCTGACCGAAGAGGGTCGCAAGTTCAACGAGAACATCGAGGTCGGCATCATGGTCGAGACGCCTGCCGCCTCGCTGCTCGCAGACCGCCTGGCCGAGGTCGCCGACTTCTTCTCCATCGGCACCAACGACCTGATCGGCTACACCATGTGCGCCGACCGTGGTAACGACACCATCTCCAACCTGTACCAGGTTTACTATCCCGCCGTGCTCCGCTCGCTCAAGAACATCATCGAGAGCGGCGTGAAGGCCGGCATCATGGTCGGTATGTGCGGCGAGGCTGCTGCCGATCCGCTGCTCGAGCCGCTGCTGATCAGCTGGGGCCTGGAGGAGTTCTCGATGAGCGCTCCGTCCATCCTGCGCGCCCGCAAGACCATCAGCCAGTGGACCAAGGCCGAGTGCGACGAGCTCGCCGAGAAGGCGCTCGCCTGCAACACCGCTGCCGAGGTCAAGGCACTGCTCGAGTCCGCAGCTCGCTAATTTGGTATCAGAGGTAACCGCGTGGTTGGAATGGGCCGACCACGCGGCCCTCACATATACAGGGGGTACTGTAAATGTTCTACACGCTAACCGCTAACCCGGCTGTCGACATGACGGTTTCGAGCTCTCCGCTCGAGCCCGACGAGAACGTCCGCACCGGCTCGGCCAGCTACACGGCTAACGGCAAGGGCCTCGACGTGTCCTTCGCCTTTAAGAAGATGGGCGTCGACACCGTCGCGCTCGGCTTCTTCGCCGGCTTCACGGGCAAGTTTATCGTCGAGGAGGTCATGAACCTGGGTTGCCTCTGCCGCCCGGTCTGGACCGACGGTATCACGCGCATCAACACCTACGTCAACGATGGCCAGCACGAGTACGGCATCTTGAACCCTGGTGCTCCGATCACGCCGCAGCACCAGGAGGAGCTCTACAACATCCTGGACACCGCGGGCGACCTTGAGTGCCTGATCGTCTCCGGCTCCGTGCCTCCCAAAGCTACGCCCGACTTCCTGGCTCAGGTCATGGAGCACGCTCAGGCCCGTGGCGCCGACGTCGTCCTGGACCTGTCCTCCGACAAGCTCAAGGAGCTCGCTCACAAGAAGCCGCTGCTCATCAAGCCGAACCATCACGAGATGAAGGCCATCTTCGGCGTGCCGGTCGACACCGACGACGAGGTCCGCGTTGCCATGAAGCTGGCTCACGAGGCTGGCGTCCAGAACGTGCTGCTCACCCGTGGTAGCCGCGGTGACGCCTACTTCTCCAACGGCGAGGACATCTGGTATGCCAAGCGTGAGTTCAACATCAAGCTGGTCTCTTCCGTCTGCGCCGGCGACTGCACCCTCGCTGCGTTCCTGCACAAGTGGTACAGGGATCGCGACAACGTCGAGGAGGCCATGAAGCTCGCTATGGCCACCGGCGCCAACGTTGCCGAGTCCGTCGGCATCGGCGACTTCGGCCACGTCGATGAGTACAGCAAGCGCGTTGCTGTCCGCAAGCTCGATCGTCAGTAATCGAAACGCGACATATTCGTGCGCATGCGGCGCCCCGGTTTCGGCTGGGGCGCCTTTTTGTTCCGCCATGGGGGAGAGGTGTCCTGCCGTACTTCATCGCTTCCACACCGTTCGCCGAGTTGTCCTAGCCTTTTACCGATACGTGGAATATACTTTCATTAACACGTTGCTTCGTGAAAGGAACATTCATGATTTATACGCTCACTGCAAATCCCGCCATTGACTACAACATCGCCTGCGACGGCCTTTCGGCCAACACCGTCACCCGCACGCGCAACGCGGTCTATACGCCCAACGGCAAGGGCCTCAATGTCTCGTTCACGCTCGATCACTACGGCGTCGACACCACGATCCTGGGCTTTTTTGCCGGCTTCTCGGGTGAGTTCATCGTCAAGGGCGCCGAGGCCCTGGGCGTGCCCGTCAAGCCCGTGTGGACCGACGGCATCACGCGCGTCAACGTCTTCCTCAACGCCGGCCCCGACACCGAGTACAACATGGTCAACGCCGGTGCCGCCATCAACGAGGCCAACGAGCAGGAGATGTTTGAGCTTATCGATTCGCTCGCAGACATGACCTGCCTGGTCATTAGCGGCTCGCTGCCTCCCAACACCTCCGAGGGCTTCCTGGCCGAGGTCCTGCGCCGCGTGAAGGCGAAAGGCGCTGAGTTCGTGCTCGATATCTCGAGCCATCAGCTGGCAGACCTCATTGCCATGGAGCCGCTGCTCATTAAGCCCAACGACGACGAGCTGCTCGACATCTTTGGCATTAAGGTGAGCGGTGGCGACGACGAGTCTGTCAAGGGCGCGATGGCCGAGCTGCATGCCAAGGGCGCCAAGAACGTCCTGCTGACCCTTGGTGGCGACGGCGCGTACTTCTCCAACGGCGAGCACATCTGGTTTGCCAACCGCACCTTTGAGGTCAAGCTGCTGTCGACGGTCTGCGCCGGCGATTCCTCGCTCGCTGCCTTCCTGTCCGTGTGGCACGACGCTCCCGAGCGTGTTGAGGACGCTCTGCGCCTCTCGATGGCCACCGGCGCCAACGTGGTCGAGTGCCCGGGTTTGGGCGATTTTGCTAAGGTCGATGAGTATCAGAAGGGCATCGCCATCCGTCAGGTCTGCTAACGCAACGTACGGGCCTTGGTTTCTTGCTTTGTTGAGCACCCGTCTCGGATTACCGAGGCGGGTGCTTTTTCATTTCGGTGGCAGAGCTCTTGGGATTCAATCGTGCTTGAAACGCGTTTGCGTGTGCGCCCGCTCCCGTTTCTTGCTAGACTTCTTGGAAACCGTCAATCGATATACCCGCAATCACAGGAGGCCACAGGAATGTGCAATGTTTCGCTCAACGCCACGCAGCCGTCAGCCGCCTCTCTGCGCGTGTTGCGAGCCCTCGAGGATGCCGGTCTTGAGGCCTGGTATGTGGGCGGTTGGGTGCGTGACGCGCTGATGGGATGCCCCAGCCACGATGTAGATATGTGTTGCAGCGGCCTGTGGCAGGAGTCCAAAGCGGCGCTCGAGGCCGCCGGCATCGCGGTTGTGGAGTCGGGCATTAAATTTGGCGGAATCACGGCTATTTCCGATGGCGAGCGTATCGAGGTCACCACGTACCGTCTGGATGGCTTT
>DBEZGO010000069.1:0-7921 GCA_048189345.1 Collinsella sp. | reverse complement strand
GCGCCGTTCCTGCGCTATCGTGGGACAGCTCACGTAGATTAAGGCCCCGTCGCGGGGCGCCCCATACATAGAAAGCGAGAACCCATGGCACTGACAGGAGCCCAGGTCAAGCAGCTTCGCAGCATGGCCCATCACCTCAACCCCGCCATCATCATCGGCAAGTCCGATGTCAACGAGGGCACCGTCGAGCAGACGGTCGCCTACCTGGAGAAGCACGAGCTCGTTAAGTGCTCCGTGCTCGATGGCTCCAGTCTTTCCGCCCGCGAGGCCGCCGAAGAGCTCGCTGAGCGTTGCCACGCCGAGGTCGTCCAGGTCATCGGCCGCAAGTTTTCACTGTATCGCGAGTCCTCGCGCAAGGACATCGAGAAGATCAAGCTCGTCTAAGAGCCAATAATCCGGCGAGCCAACACATAGCAAGCTTACGGGTGCCCAAGTACTTCGGGCGCCCGTTTTTTATCGCTCGACCAGCACGCGATTGAGCCGCCCCTCCACCAAGCGCTCGTATAGACGCCGCGTCTCGGGCTCGGGCACGCCATTGACCTGCTCCCTCAGGTGGTGCATATGCCCGCTGTACAGCTCGACGATATCGCGCCGCCGCCCCGCCGCACTGTAGACGCGCATGGCGCAGCGCACCATATCCTCACGCGCCGTTTCCTGCCGAAGCCCCGACTCCGCCAGCCAAATCGCCGACTGCAGATCGTTTTCTTCTAGAGCGGCATTTGCTCCCTTAATCATGCAATCGATGTACTTTGATTGCATAATGCGCCGCATGCGCAAAAAGTAGGTGGGATTACAGCCATTGGGAACATACAGCGGTCCGGCATAAAGCTGCTCAATCTTAAGGCACAGCTCAACTAAATGGGGCCCGCGCGCACCCGTGCGATTTCCCAAAACCTCGCGGCTTATCTGGTCGAACAGCCGTACATCGGTCTTGACGTAGTCGCCGTTGAGTCCGATGCATTCATTTTGGATGAGCACACACGACTTGCCATCCGGCGTCGGTCCCAAAGCCGACCGCAAGCGCGATATCGTCGAGTACAGGTTGTTGCGGGCGCTATTGAACTCGGCATGGGGCCACAGCTCCATTGCCAGCGTCTCGCGGTCGACGAGCGCATCCATGCCCAATGCAAGCCGCTCGGCAAGCGTCGCCGCCTTCTTGCGGCGCCACATTTTGTCCGTGATGGGAAACCCGTCGCGCTCGGCGCGAAACGCACCAAACATGCGAATCTCGATATGGTCAATGGCGTCGACGGCTTCAACCTCGCCGGCCTGGAACAGGCGCTCGCCCTCCCCTTCCAGATCGTCGCGCAGCGAGTACCGCGACAGCTCGCGCACGGGAAGCTTCTTGCGAATCCTGGTCGCCGGCTCGCCCAGACAATGCATGGCAAGGCGCGCAAAGAGCCGATACGATGGCTCTAGAATCCCCGCACGATTCATGGACATCCAGGCCGCAAGATCGCTATCTCGACCCGCACAGGCCAAATGCAGCGCCACCATCCAGGCTTCTGCTCCACCAACCTGCGTCTGGCTTATATCGAGTAGCTCCGCTTCCTCGCGCACCGAAACCATCGATGTATTTCGCAGATACGCTGCGCGCTCCAGCAGCAATGCGTTATCGCGCATGTACGCAATCGACTCCTCGGCAAGTTTGAGCACTTGGACCGCACGGAACTTTGCATTAACCGGCCGTCCCTCTGCCAGCGACTGCCAGCCTTCTAACAACAGGCCAAACAGCTGAATCTGGTTGTCGCGCATGCGCACGGCAAAACGATCGAGCTCGTTGAACGCCGCATCGTCGGTTACCGGCAAGCCGGAAAGGAGCCGCCGTGCCGCCAACACCATGCGCACCCAGATAGCCATCGCCTTAAGCCCACGTACGTCGAGCGCCTCCCGCACCACCGTCATCTCGTCGTCGCGCTCGTCGGTTCCCGCAAACGACCCGTCAAAGAGCTCCACCAGCATACTATCGGCCCGTATAACAATCCCCGCGATGTCGAGCTCGCAGTCGTAGGCCTTGCTCGTTTTGAGCTGCTGTAGAACGTCGCCGTCATCTCCTCGTTCGGTCAGGCATCGCTTGACCTCGATATGCGCAGACAACATATCGAGTGCGGTATGGGATGTCTCGATTTCTGGCACGGCCAGGTTCGTAGGGAGCCCAATCCCGTTGTCCCCATAGCAAACAGCCGTCAGTGTCTGGGCCACCCTCCATGAAACAGAGTCTATTTCGCAGGCCGCCCGTTCGCCCCCGCGCTCGATAACCGATGCCATATAGCGAGCGAGCTTTGTATTGGACACGCTGACCGCTGCCAGATATACGCCAAGCGCCTCGGCAGGCGTTGGCTCTGGAGCCGGATCGTCGGCATCGATCGTGCCCAGCGCTGCTCGGCAGATATCGGCCCCGTGCCCCGTCAGAGCCAGATCGACCCCATACTGCCCAGCGAGTTCAAGGACCGCTTCACGGTCCAAAAAGGCGTCCGCCAGGCCCATCGCCGCATCGCATCGGCCCGCCTTAAGCAAAATCCGGGCCGCCCTCGGAACAAGTTCGGGGCGAACCTCGGCCACCAACTTACGCAAACGCAAGCGTCCGTTATCCTCCGTGCCCAGACACGTAAAACTCCGCTCGGCGGGATCCAAGCCAAAGATCGGGTAGTCGCGTACAAAGTAGGACTGGTCGACCATCGACAGCCTCACCCCGCAAGCCTCGAGTTCTGCGATATTGCCCTCGCCCATCAAAACCATGAGACATGCCACACAAAACAGCGCATTATTGTCGAGCGAAGCCAGATCGGCAAGTGCCGCGCCATATACGTTGACAATCTCGTTTTCGAGCAGACCGGCTACGTCGCCTTGGCCATACAGCCCCGTCTGCAATGCCGAAACGAGCTCGGGCACGCCCTGCGTGAGCTGATAAAAGTCGAGCGATGTGCTGATCGAAAACGCCGATGCCCACGCCGAATACTCATAGGCATGCACCTTGAGCATCTGCGCATTGATCTTAACCGAATCGCCCAGCCCATGAATCAGCTGACGATTTGAAGGACGGCAGGAAATAAAGACCCCTACCCCCATAGCGCGCAGGCCGCGAATCCTGTCGATGAGGTCTTCGGTATCGTGCTGATCGAGGTTTGGCACATTATCAATCGCGATAAGGGAGTGCGGTTTGTCTTTGAGTTCTTCGGTAACCACCTCGAGCTGCATAAACACCTCGCGCCCAATGGCACGATCGGCCTCGATAATCCGCACGGGACCTCGCGTCGGGTCGCATTTAACCTCATGGGTGTACTGCAGCAGCACCGAGGTCTTCCCAAACCCGTCGGGCGCATAAAGAACCACGATGCCGGCCTTTCGGCCCTTGGCGATAAGCTCATTCATCAAGCGTTCGCGTCGCACCATATAGCCTCCGCCCAACGGCATCAGCTCGAGCTCGTCTATACCGCTCAAATCGTTTACCATGCCCGCTCCTCCACTCGACCGTATGGACACTGTAGCCGCAAGACCATACAAGCCGCGCTATGAATAGAGCGACCTTGTGTTTTAGGTTGTCTTTTGGTACGCAAGCGGCAAGTTTTTGTACAGCGAGGGCCGATTGTTATTAATCCCCCGACTAATCGGTCTTTAAGCAGGTAAATGAGCTTGTCAGCTTGTCCCATCTAAGCGGCAGTGTAACGCAAGTGAACAAGGTTCAGCTATGTCATTCAACTCGCCTAGCACCCGCTACCGTCTACGACCTTTTAGTGGCATTTTTGCATAGAATCTGGTATGGAATGAATCAAACTGTTGGACATCCGGCATTCGTCAAGCTTGCGGCAAGATTTTGGTCAAATGGGCAAAAAGGGATAGCAAAAAGGCCCCCGCAAAGCGGAGGCCTTAGGCAAGGCTATGTCGAGGTGCAGGATTCGCGCTACTCGCAGAGCGAAAGGGCGGCCTCGTCGGCAACGACAACGCAGTTGGTGTGCAGCTGCAGGATCGAAGCCGGGCACGCGGGCGTAACCGGACCATAGCACATGTCATGCACGGCCTGAGCCTTGGCCTC
The DNA here is from genome assembly GCA_048189345.1 of Collinsella sp. Classification (GTDB taxonomy): domain Bacteria; phylum Actinomycetota; class Coriobacteriia; order Coriobacteriales; family Coriobacteriaceae; genus Collinsella. The sequence goes on along the minus strand of DBEZGO010000069.1, from coordinate 3,888 downwards.
GCCGTTGGCGACGACCAGGATCATGCGGGCATACATGATGGTCTGGGTACCCATGGTGTAGGCCTGACGGGGAACATCGTCGATGCTGTCGAACAGGCGGCTGTTGGCCTGAATGGTGCTCTCGGTAAGGTCGACACAGTGCGTGCCCTTGGAGAAGTGGTCATCGGGCTCGTTGAAACCGATGTGGCCGTTGTTGCCAATGCCGAGCAGCTGCAGATCCGGGTAACCGGCGGCGGCGACGATCTTGTCGTACTCAGAGCAGGCGGCGGCGGCGTCGGGGTTGGAACCATCGGGCACATGCGTGTTGTTCAGGTCGATGTTGATGTGATCGAAGAAGTTCTCACGCATAAAGTAGTGATAGCTCTGGGGATCGTCGTGCGAAAGACCGCGATACTCGTCCAGGTTGTAGGTGCTGACCTCGGCAAAGTCGACGTCGCCCTTCTCGTACCAAGCAGCGAGCTGCTTGTAGGCACCGATCGGGGTGGAGCCGGTGGCAAGGCCCAGCACACAGTCGGGCTTGAGGATAACCTGGGCCGAGATGATATTAGCGGCCTTGCGGCTCATATCCTCGTAGTCTTTAGCTTTAATGATCTTCATTACGCGTCCTTTCTCGTACAAGAGAGGCAAGGCTCCCCTTACAAGCACTTGCCCGCGGCCCGCGTCGGCCGCAACCAACGTGTGCGGCCACCAGGGCGAGGTCGCGTAATGTATGTGTCTCGTGTCTAGCCGCGTCGAGGCCCCTGCCCGTCCACGGTGACCCGAAGCTGTTTAGCCTCGGACGTTTCCCATCTTGCCACGGAGGGCGTTCTCTTTCAAGGGCGCCCTCCGTAAACGTGTTTGAATTGTAGGCTAATGGCCACGTGCACTTGCTAGCGCTCGCGAGCAACGATGAGCTGGTCCATCTCTTCGACATGCACACCAACGGAGCCCTTGATACTCGAGAACTCAACGGAGTTGCATACCAAGATGGGAACCGTCACATCGTAGCCCTCGGCAGCAATTGCCTCGCGATCGAACTCAATGAGTACATCGCCCTTATGGACGATGTCACCCACTTGCGCATGTACGGTAAAGTGCTTGCCCTCGAGCTGAACAGTGTCCAAACCAACGTGGATGAGCACGTCCAAGCCATCGACCGTGTTAAGCGCAACGGCGTGTCCCGTGGGAAAAATAGCCTCGACCTTGGCATCAGCCGGCGCGATCACGCGCGTTCCGGTGGGCTGAATCGCCACGCCCTGGCCCAAAAGGCCGGTGGCAAACGTCTGGTCGTTTACCTCGGAAAGCGGAATGACGTCGCCCGAGATGGGAGCATCCAGCGTAAGGACTCGACCACGCATACCAAAAGACCTTAGGACTTTAGTGAACATGCTCCCCCTCGGACATACCGATCAATCAAAATAACCTTAACAGTTTACCACTTGGCAACGGTTTTTGACCATTAGGGAAGTTCGCGCTTGACAACCTCGACGATGTCGTCGACAACGCGCTGGGTCAACTCATGCGTCTCGGCCTCGGCCATCACGCGGACCAGCGGCTCGGTACCGCTCGGGCGCACCAGAATGCGGCCACGGCCGTCAAGCTCCTTCTCGGCAGCAGCGACGGCATCCCAGATGGGCTGGCAATCGTCCAGACCAGCCTTGTTGTCGGAATGCACGTTGACGAGCACCTGCGGGTACTTCTTCATGATGCCGGAAAGATCGGTGAGGGTACGACCGGTGCGCTTGAGCACGGCCAGCAGCTGCAGAGCCGTCACCAAGCCGTCACCGGTGGTGTTGTGCTCCAGGAAGATGATGTGGCCGGACTGTTCGCCGCCGATGACGGCGCCGTCCGCGAGCATACGCTCAAGAACATAACGGTCGCCCACGGCGGTCTGAACCATCTCGAAGCCCTGCTCCTTCATAGCGATGGAGAAGCCCAGGTTGCACATGACGGTCGAGACGATCTCGGAGTTGGCGAGCTTGCCGCGAGCGGCGAGGTCAGAACCGCAGATAGCCAGGATGTAGTCACCGTCGATCTCATTGCCCTCGCTGTCCACGAACAGTACGCGGTCGGCGTCGCCGTCGTGGGCCAGGCCGATATCGGCATGGGTGCGCAGCACGAGCTCGCGCAGGGGCTCGAGGTGCGTAGAGCCGCACTCGACGTTGATGTCGGTGCCGCAATAATCGGTGTTGATGGCATGGACCGTAGCACCCAGGCGCTGCAGCGCGGCGGGCGTGGTCTGGCAAGAAGCACCGTGGCCGCAGTCGACGGCAACGACCAGGCCGTCGAGCCTCAGGCCATCAAGCGTATCGATGGCGTGGTCGACGTATGCCTTGCGAGCGTCCTTCATCTTGATGATGTGGCCCACGCCGGCACCGGTCGGCAGCGTGTCGGCAGCCATGGCTTCCTCGGACATGACCCAGGCGCTGATCTCTTCCTCGACAGCATCGGGAAGCTTCATGCCCTTGCGGCTAAAGAACTTGATGCCGTTGAACTCCGGCGGATTATGCGAAGCGGAGATGACGATGCCGCCATCGAGCTCGTTTTGGACGGTGAGCAGCGCCACGGCCGGCGTAGGAATGACGCCGCAGCAGTGCGGGCGGCCGCCCTCGGCCATAATGCCGGCGGTCAGAGCGCTCTCGAGCATAGTGCCCGAAAGGCGCGTGTCACGGCCGATGCAGATGTCCGGACCAAGAAACTTGGTCGCCGCGCGGCCCAGGCGAAACGCGAGGTCGCACGAAAGATCGGCGTTGGCGACGCCACGAACGCCGTCGGTACCGAAGATGTTCTGGGGCATAGGATCGCTCCTTCCCTAGCAGGCGATATGCAACCGCCCGCCCTAGTCGAAAAAGAAAAGCGGGACCCGCCGAGGAATCGGCAGGCCCCGCTTGTACATTGTATCTCGAAAGGAGATAAAACCTTAGCGCTTGGAGAACTGGGGAGCGCGGCGGGCCTTCTTGAGGCCGTACTTCTTGCGCTCGACCACGCGAGCATCGCGCGTAAGGAAACCGGCCTTCTTGAGGTCAGCACGGTAGTCGCCAGCGTTCAGAAGAGCGCGAGCGATGCCCAGGCGCAGAGCGCCGGACTGACCGGAGATGCCGCCGCCATCGCACAGAGCGATAACGTCGAACTGACCGGCGGTGTCGGTCACCTTGAAGGGAGCAAGGGCGTTCTCAACGAGCTGATGACGGCCGAAATACTGCTCGGCGTCACGCTTGTTGATGGTCACCTTGCCGGTGCCGGGGACGAGACGGACGCGGGCGACGGCGTTCTTACGACGGCCGGTACCCTGGTAGACAACGGTGTTCTCAGCCATCTTTAAGCCTCCAGCTCAATCTTCGTGGGGTTCTGGGCAGCGTGCGGATGCTCGGCACCAGCGTAGACCTTAAGCTTGGTCATCTGGGCACGGCCGAGGGTGGTCTTGGGCAGCATGCCGCGAACGGCGCGCTCGATGACCTTCTCCGGGTGCTTCTCCATAGCCTGGCGGAAGCTCTCAGCCTTGAGGCCGCCGTTGTAGCCGCTGTGGCGATAATAGGTCTTCGTGTCGGCCTTGTTACCGGTAAGCTGGACCTTATCGGCGTTGATGACGACAACGAAGTCGCCGCAGTCGCTGTTGGGCGTGAACTGAGGCTTGTTCTTACCGCGCAGGATCATTGCGATCTGGGTGGCAAGACGGCCCAGGACAGCACCATCGGCGTCGACGAGAACCCAGTTGCGCTGGACCTCGCCCTGCTTGGCGTAGTGAGTCGATTTCGAAATCACTTAGACTCCTCCATGTACAGTACGTGTTGTTACAGAGATTCACGGGGCTCTGCAAGTAACCCGTCCATATTACCCCGCTCGCCGTACGAGTCAACAGGTATTTTGGCTCCGACCAGAGTTTCTGCACATGTCATCCACGAGCCGTGA
>DBEZGO010000068.1:0-18411 GCA_048189345.1 Collinsella sp. | reverse complement strand
GTCGCTATCCGCACACACCGCATTTTGCACAGGCCGAAAGTGCGGCCGGAGCCTGCGCGATGCCGCCCTTTGCCGTCTCTCGCAGCGTGGCCGGCAACGCGTGACCCACCGAGAGCATGACATGTGCCATCTGGTCAAACGGCACCAAGCTCTTAATGCCCGCGAGGGCGAGTTGTGCCGAGCTAAAGGCCGCTGCCACGCCAATGGCGTTGCGGTTTTGGCAGGGCACCTCCACGAGGCCACCGACGGGGTCACAAACGAGGCCCAGCAGGTTACTCAGCGCGATGGAACTGGCGTCGAGCGCCTGCTCGGGCGTGCCGCCGAGCATCTGCACCAGCGCGGCGGCTGCCATGGCAGCGGCGCTTCCCACCTCGGCCTGGCATCCGCCCTCGGCGCCGGCGACGCAGGCGCTCGTGGTGAGGTTGAGGCCGATGGCGGCGGCGCAGTAGAGGGCATCCATGACCTGTTCGTCGTCGAGCTGGAGGTGATCGGCGAGCGCCAGCACACAGCCGGGGACGACACCCGCGGAGCCTGCCGTGGGGGCGGCGACGATCACGCCCATGGTGGCGGAGCGCTCGAGCACGGCCATCGCGCGGGCCACGGCATCGGTCTGAACGGGGCCCATCAGGCTTGCGCCCAAATCGTTGCGGTAGGTGGCATCGACGAGCTTGGCCTCGCCGCCGATAAGCCCGCCGAGCGATCGCTGCGGATTGGTGATGGGGGCCGTGGTCTCCTCGCGCATGACGTCGAGCACGCGGCGCATGGCTGCGATAGCATGGGCCTCGCCGGTTAGACGCGCCTCGCGCACGGCCATAACGGCGCCGATATTTAAACCGAGCTCGGCGCACGCATCGAGCATCTGCTCGCCGTCGTCGAAGATCTCCTTGGCCGAGACACCGGGGGAGAGCGACGAGGCCGAGCCCGGAAGCTCGATAAACGTGGCGTAATCGACATTGTCGAGCTTGCGCAGCATGGGGACGACGGTGTCGTCGGGAGCGCCGTCGGTTTCAAAGACGGAATAGGCCTGACCGCCCACCTCGGTGCGGTAGGTGCGGCAGAAGGCGATGTTGACGTGTGCGTAGGCGAGCAGGTTCGTGAGCGCTGCGAGCACGCCGGGGACGTCCTGGTGCGCCACGAAGAGTGTGGAATACATGCCCGAGATATCGACGCCGACGCCGTTGATGCGGCTGATGCGCATCTTGCCGCCGCCGAGACTTTCGCCGCGGACCTGCGCCGTGGCGCCCGTGTTATCGACCATGTCGATGTCGACGGTGTTGGGGTGGATGGAGGCGTCGTCGCCCTTGATGTCAAAGTGAAAGTCGAGGCCCTGCTCGCGCGCGAGGTCAAAGGCCTGCTTGATGTTCTCGTCGTCGGTATCGAGGCCCAAGATACCCGCGACGAGCGCGCGGTCGGTGCCGTGGCCGCGGTAGGTGTGCGCGAAGGAGTTCCACAGGCCAAAGGTGACCTTGGTGATGCGGCCTTCCAACAGGCTGGCGGCAACCTGGGCGCAGCGCAGGGCGCCGGCGGTATGCGACGAACTGGGGCCGACCATGACGGGGCCCAAGATCTCGAATGCCGAGGTCGTAGCTAGTGTTTGTGGCTTGCCTGCCATGGCTGCTCCTTTACGTGGCTCGTCGTCCCGAGGGGCGGGGCATACTTTGTCCCGTCGTTCCGAGGGCTTTGGTATTTGGTCGCCTGCTCTACAGTCCTGGCTCGCACGGAGGCCACATTAAGTGGCCTCCGGCTCGTGCGGAACTCGCGACCGACCAAATACCAAAGCCCTCGGAACTTAGGATACATGGTAGACGCGCTCGTGCTGCAAAATTCATCAGCTGGTGACCTATTCCATGTCCCAGGTAGGCTCGTCTTCACCACTGGTTAATAAAAAAGAGGTGCCGGTTGTTCCGGTACCTCTTTTTGTGCGTTTCTATGTGGCTGCAGCTTTTCTCGTTAGCTTACAGGCCGCAGGCTGCTTTGAGTTCTTCGACTCGGTCGGTTTTCTCCCAGGTGAAGTCGGGGTCTTCGCGGCCAAAGTGACCGTAGGCTGCCGTCTTCTCGTAGATGGGGCGGCGCAGGTCCAGGTCGCGGATGATGGCGCCCGGGCGCAGGTCGAAGGTCTTCTCGACGGCCTCGACGATCTTGTCTTCGGCGACATGCGCGGTGCCAAAGGTGTCGACCATGATCGACAGCGGCTTGGACATGCCGATGGCGTAGGCCAGCTCGACTTCGCAGCGGTCGGCCAGGCCGGCAGCGACCACGTTCTTGGCGACCCAGCGAGCGGCGTACGCGGCGGAGCGGTCGACCTTGGTGCAGTCCTTGCCGCTAAAGGCACCGCCGCCGTGACGGCCGTAGCCGCCATAGGTGTCGACGATAATCTTGCGGCCGGTCAGACCCGTGTCGCCCATGGGGCCGCCCACGACAAAGCGGCCGGTGGGGTTCACGTAGATGTCCGCGTTGTCCCACGGCATGTTCTCGGCGGCCATGACCGGGGTGATGACGTGCTCGATGAGGTCGTCCTTGATCTTGCCCATGTCCTCAATTTCGGCTGCGTGCTGCGTGGAGATGACGATGGTCGTGACCTCGACGGGCTTGCCGTCCTCGTAGCGCACGGTGACCTGGGTCTTGCCGTCGGGGCGCAGATAGGGCAGGGTACCGTCGTGGCGCACGGCGGACAGGCGCTCGGCCAGGCGGCTTGCCAGGTAGTGCGGCATGGGCATGAGGGTCTTGGTCTCGTTGGAGGCGTAGCCGAACATCATACCCTGGTCGCCGGCACCGATCAGGTCGATCGGGTCGGTGGTGGCGCCGGTCTGAGTTTCAAACGACTCATCGACGCCCTGGGCGATATCGGGCGACTGCTCGTGGATGAGGCTCATGACGCCGCAGGTATCGCAGTCAAAACCAAACTTGGCGCGGTTGTAGCCGATGCGGCGGATGACGCCACGGGCAATTTCCTGCACGTCAACGTATGCCTGGGTGCGGATCTCGCCGGCGACGATGACGGTGCCGGTGGTCACGAGGGTCTCGCAGGCGCAGCGGACGTTCTCAACGTTGGCGGGCACGCCGTTGGGCGCAATGTAGCCCTGCTCCTGCAGCTCTATTTCTTTGGCGAGGATTGCGTCGAGGACGGCATCGCTGATCTGGTCGGCGATCTTATCGGGATGGCCTTCGGTCACCGACTCCGACGTAAACACAAAGGACCCGTGTTGGGGCGGGATGGAACGAAGTTCTTCTGACATGATTGTCCTTTCAAAAACGCGTCCCGGCGACCGTTACCATTCCGCCGGGCTCTCTATTCAAGGGCACATCATAGCGCGTAAATCCAACATTCACACCCTTTCCGCACCTACTCATTGGGGACAGGCTTAAATGACCAGTCGGGTGCTCATTGGGTAGTCATTTAAGCCTGTCCCCAATGAGTGGGTCGGTGCCCTTTGTGCGGAGGTTGCTTTGATGCTTTATACTGATGCGGTTAGACATCCATCCTGCAATCGAGGAGATTTCCATGGCATCAGACGTTCGCGTCCGCTTTGCACCCTCACCGACGGGCAAGCTGCACATCGGCGGCGCCCGCACCGCTATCTATAACTGGGCTTTTGCCCGCGCAAATGGCGGCACGTTCATCCTGCGCATCGACGACACCGACCCCACCCGTTCCACCGACGAGAATACGCAGATCATTCTGCGCGCCATGCGTTGGCTGGGCTTGGACTGGGACGAGGGCCCCGAGGTGGGCGGCGACTATGGCCCCTACGCACAGACCGAGCGCCTGGACCTGTACAAGCAGGCCGCCCAGAAGCTCTGGGACGAGGGCAAGGCCTATCCCTGCTTCTGCACCAAGGAGCAGCTCGACGCCGATCGCAAGGCCGCCCAGGAGCGTAAGGACCCCTTCCAGGGCTATCAGCGCCGCTGCCGCGATCTTGATCCCGAAGAGGCACGCTGCCGCATCGAGGCCGGCGAGCCCTACGTCCTGCGCATCAAGGTGCCCGAGGACCGTGGCGACGTCGTCATTCATGACGCCGTCCATGGTGAGGTGACCTTCGACGCCAAGGAGCTCGACGACTTCGTCATCTTCCGCTCCGACGGCACGCCCACGTACAACTTCGCGACCGTCGTCGACGACGCTATGATGAAGATCACCCACGTCATCCGCGGCGACGACCACCTTTCCAACACCCCGCGCCAGGTCATGGTCTACGAGGCCCTCGGTGCGCCCGTGCCCACGTTCGCCCACATCTCCATGATTCTGGGCGCCGACGGCAAGAAACTCTCCAAGCGCCACGGCGCCACCTCGGTGGAGGAGTACCGCGATGCCGGCTACCTGCCCGACGCGTTCGTCAACTACCTGGCGCTGCTCGGCTGGTCGCTCGACGGCGAGACCACGATCATCCCGCGCGATGTCCTGGCCAGCAAGTTCTCGCTCGACCGCATTTCCAAGAATCCGGCGACCTTCGATCCCAAAAAGCTCGATTGGGTCAATGCGGAGTACATCAACGGCATGTCTGATGCTCAGTTTGCCGACGAGATCATGGTCCCCGAGCTGCACGAGGCGGGTCTCATCGAGGGTAATGTCGAGTACGGCGAGGATTGGATTGACGCGCTCGCGGCCATCGTCAAGCCGCGCACCAAGATGCCGGCCGACGCCGTGACCGTCGCCGCCCCCATCTTTGCCACGGCCGAGACGCTCGAGTATGACGAGAAGTCCGTCAACAAGGGTCTGGCCAAGGAAGGCATGGGCGCCATCCTGGACGCCGCCAAGGCCGTGCTTGAGGGCGTGGGCGAGTGGACCGCCGAGGCCATCGACGCCGCGCTTGAGCCGCTGCCCGAGCAGATGGACCTCAAGAAGCGTGTTGTCTTCCAGGCCGTGCGCGTCGCCATCTGCGGCAACATGGTGAGCCCTCCGCTGGGCGAGACCATGGCACTCGTCGGCCGCGACGACTGCCTGGCGCGCATCGACCGCGCCCGCACAATGGCGCTGTAGCAGCTGCGTAAACGCATGTATCCGAGCCCCGCTCACTACGAGTGGGGCTCTTGTTTCTAAAGACGTATGGGATGGGAGGTACAGAGACCATGGCCGAGCAACTGTCGCTGTTTGGTTTGCCTGAGCCTAAGCAGGCTCCCGTAAAGCCTGTCCGCATGGCCGAGCAGGCCAAGTCCGCGCCTGCGCCCGAGCCCACGGCCGCCTACGCGAGCGTGGTCCTCGACATTCCCACCCGTGCGCTGTCCGAGCCGTTTGCCTACGGCATTCCGCAGTCCCTCGCCAATGAGGCGCAGATCGGCTCCACCGTCCTAGTTCATTTTGGCAACCGTGCGGCCGCGGGCTATATCGTCGACATTGCGTCTGAGCTGGGCGAGCTGCAAGGCAACAACGCCCTCGATCCCGCGCGCATCAAGCCTGTCGAGGTGATTCTCAGCAAACCGCTCTTTACCGCCGAGGCCGCCCGTATTGCGCGCTGGATGAGCCGCGAGTACGTCGCGACGCTTTCCGAGTGTCTGCGTTTGTTCTTGCCACCGGGTGGCAGCCCGCGCGTGGTCAAGGGCGATGACGGGGCATGGGCGGTTGAGCGCCCCGCCGTCAAGCCTATTCAAAACCGCTGGGTGATGCTTACGCCTGAGGGTTTCGACTACACGCCGCCCAAGACCGCTGTCCGTCAGCGCCAGCTCATCGAGGCGCTCCAGTGCGGCCCGGTTACGACGCGCGACCTTAATCTGCTTTACAACAGTATGTCGGCGACCATCAAGGCGCTCGAAAAACGCGGCGTTGTGGTGGTGGAGGAGCGCCGTGCCTGGCGTGGCTGCAGCGATCAGACCACGCTGTCCTCGGCAAGCGGCAAGGCGCCGGTCGCTCTCACGAACGGCCAGCAGCAGGCGCTCGCGCAGATTGAGCGTGCTCGCCTGGACGCCCATGGCGATGTGGTGCTCGTGGACGGTGTTACGGGTTCCGGTAAAACCGAGGTCTACCTCTCCGCTATCGAGCGCGTGCTCGCGGTCGGTCGCTCGGCCTGCGTGCTTGTGCCCGAGATTTCGCTGACGGCCCAGACCGTCGGTCGTTTCCGCTCGCGCTTTGGCGAGACGGTCGCGGTCTTCCACTCGCGTCTTTCGGCCGGCGAGCGCCTGGACCAGTGGGACATGGTTGCCAGCGGTGCCGCCCGCGTTGTCGTCGGTGCACGTTCGGCGCTCTTTTGCCCGCTCAGCGATCTGGGCCTTATCATTATTGACGAGGAGCACGAGACCAGCTATAAGCAGGGCTCCAGTCCGCGCTACCATGCGCGCGAGGTGGCGGCCGAGATGGCGCGCCGCTATCGTTGTCCACTCGTGTTGGGCTCCGCCACGCCCTCGGCCGAGGCCCTCGACCGCTGCCGTCGCGATACGTTCAACGGTGTCACCTGGACGCGTGTCGAGATGCCCGAGCGCCCGGGACACGCCGTGTTGCCCACAGTCCGCATTGCCGACCTACGCCGCGAGTTCTCGCACGGCAGCCGCTCCATGTTCTCAAAACCGCTGATGGAAGGTTTGGAACGCGTGGTCGAGCGCCGCGAGAAGGCCGTGCTGCTGCACAACCGCCGCGGTTTTGCGCCGTTTTTGATGTGCCGCGAGTGCGGCTGCGTCCCCACCTGCAACCATTGCTCTACGGCGCTTACGTACCACGAGCGAACCCATACGCTGCAGTGCCACACCTGTGGTTCGTCCTGGCGCGTGCAGCCCTATCCGGCGCCCACGAGTCGCTGTCCCAAGTGCGGCAGCCGCTACCTGGCTAAAATGGGCCTGGGTACGCAGCAGATCGAGGACGCACTGCACCAGATGCTGCCCGACGACGTCGCCATCATTCGTATGGACGCCGATTCCACGCGCGGCAAGGACGCACATAAGAAGTTGCTCGAGCAGTTCGATGCCGCCGATTGCGCGGTGCTGCTGGGCACCCAGATGATTGCCAAGGGCCTCGACTTTCCCGAGGTTACGCTCGTGGGCGTGGTCAATGCCGACTTTGCGTTGAAGTTGCCCGATTTTAGAGCAGGGGAGCGTGCCTACGACCTGCTGGAGCAGGTTGCGGGCCGCGCCGGCCGCGGCGATCGCCCCGGCGAGGTCATCATCCAAACCTACCTGCCCGAGGACCCGGTCATTCGCGCCGTTGCCGAGCATGATCGTTCGATCTTTACCGACTACGACCTGGACCAGCGCCGCGATGCCCTGTATCCGCCGTTCGTGCGCTTGGCCAACATCTTGGTTTGGTCGGCAAGCCGCGACGATGCGCAGGATTATATCGGGCGCATCGCAAAGCTCCTCAAGCGCCGTTGGCATGCCGCCGCGCCCGACTTTTTGCGGGCGGGGAGCGCCGTTCCCCAAGTGCTGGGACCGGCTTCATGTGTAATCGAGAGAGCCAAAGACCGTTATCGCTTCCACCTGCTTGTGAAGTCGCCCGTGGGGTACCATGTCTCTGATGATATCGACGCCTGCCTTAAAGAGGTAGGCTCCGTGCGCGGCGTGAGCGTGAGCGTTGACGTCGACGCCTATGATTTGATGTAACAACCCGAAAGGATGGCCATGGAATCCAACGGAATCGTACTGTCGCCCGACCCTCGCCTGCGCCAGGAGTGCGCCGTCATCGAGGAGATCACCCCGGCGATTGAGGCGCTTGCCGAGAAGATGAAGAAGATGATGTTCGACAACGGCGGTTGCGGCCTGGCCGCCCCGCAGATTGGCGAGCTCATTCAGCTCGTCACCATTGACTGCGACTACAGCGACAAGAACGACTACGACCCCTACGTGCTCATCAATCCCGTGATTGTCGAGCAAAGCGACCATCTGGTGCCGTTTAGCGAGGGCTGCCTGTCCATCCCCGGCATTAGCTGCGAGATCGAGCGTCCCGATCATGTCGTCGTCGAGGCGTATGACCTGGACGCCAACCTGATTCGCTACGAGGCCTCGGGCGACCTGTTCTGCGTGTGCCTGCAGCACGAGATCGATCACCTGCACGGCAACACCATGTTCGAGCGACTCAAGCCCATGCAGAGGCTCAAGGCAGTCAAGGAGTACCAGGACGCCCTGGCCCGCGGCGCTCGACCGGGCGAGACGGAGTAAGTCGTCCGTCCCCTTCCGCCACAGGGCTTAGGGTTTGCTCCATGCTCAAACAGTCCTGCTCGCACGAAGAGCACATTAAGTGCTCTTCGGCTCGTGCGGAACTGCGCGTGGAGCAATAACCTAAGCCCTGTGGCGGAAGGGGACTGCGTTTTCGTGCTCCTTTTCGCCCGGGTGCCGTCGGGTCAGGGAGGGGCGTCTTCGCTGATAGGTGCTTTGTTGGGAGGGCTGCTTTTATGCGGCTCTTTCTTTGGTTTTGGGTATATTTGTTCTTGTTGAATTGTTATTGCGGATGGGCTGGGTACTTGGCTTTCCGCCGTTATTTGTAGTTGTCTCGGCTTTGGTTGAGGGGAGACGTTCTTTATGCGTATTGTGTTTATGGGTACGCCTGATTTTGCTGTGCCTTCGCTGACTTCGCTTGTTGCGGCTGGGAATGAGGTTGCGCTCGTAATTACTCGTCCCGATGCTGTTCGTGGGCGTGGTAAGAAGTTGGAGCCGTCTCCTGTTAAGGCCAAGGCGCTTGAGCTTGGCCTGCCGGTTGTTGAGGCTAATCGTATGACGCCTGAGGTTGTTGAGGCGCTCCAGACTGCCGATGCCGATATTTTCTGTGTGGCTGCTTATGGCTGCATTTTGCCTGATGAGGTGCTGCATATGGCGCCGCTTGGTATTGTGAATGTTCATGCGTCCTTGCTGCCTCGTTGGCGTGGCGCTGCTCCCATTCAGCGTGCGATTCTCGCTGGTGATGAGGTTGCTGGCGTTTCCATTATGCGCATTGGGCATGGCGTGGATACGGGCGCTTATTGCGCGCAGGCTTCCACGTCGGTTGACGGTAAGCATGCCGAGGCGCTCACGATGGAGCTTGGTGAGCTTGGCGGCAAACTGCTTGCCGATATGCTTCCTTCTCTTGCCGATGGCACCGCCGTGTGGACTGAGCAGGATGAGTCGCTCGTCACGCATGCTGCCAAGATTTCAAAGCAGGAGATGCGTCTGGATCCGCAGATGGCGGCGCTCGATTGCGTGCGTCATGTGTTGGCTTCGTCTGACACCGCGCCTGCTCGTTGCGTGATTGCCGGCAAGACGGTGCGCGTGCTCGATGCTGCGCCTGCCGACGTGTCGCTTGCCGAAGGCGCTGTTGCCGTCAAGAGCAAGCGCGTCTACCTGGGGCTTTCCGATGGTGCGATTGAGCTGCTCGATGTTAAGCCCGACGGCAAGCGTGCTATGGCTGCTTCTGCCTGGGCTGCAGGCCTGCAGGGTGCCGATCTGACGTGGGGTGTTTTGTCATGAGTAAGCTTTCCCCCGCGCGCAAGCTTGCGCTCGATGTGCTGATGGAGGCCGACCGTCGCGGCATGTATGCACGTGACGTGCTCTCTGCTCGCGCTACGGCCAAGGCCATTGACCAGCGCGATTCTGCGTTTGCCGCTCGCTTGGCGCTCGGTGTTGCCGCGACGCAGGGCATTTTGGACGAGCTGCTTGATCAGTTTCTCGATAAGCCCAAAAAGGTCGCGCCGCGTGTTCGCATGGCGCTTCGCATCTCGGCCTTCGAGATGCTCTACCTGCATACCCCGGGTCGCGTTGCCGTTAGCCAAGGCGTTGAGCTGGTGCGTAGCGGTGCTAAGTCTGCCGCCGGTCTGGCGAACGCCGTGCTGCACAAGGTTGCGGACAACGTTGAGGACTTTGCCGCTGCGGTGGATGCCAATGAATCCGAGCGTCGTTTGGTTCGCCTTTCGCGTTTGATGGGTCTTCCTCGCTGGCTGTGCGCCCGCATTATGGCGTCGTTCGATACGCCCGAAGGCGCACTCAACTTTGCCGGTAACTTGGCACCTGCGCCGCTCGCTTTGCACGAGAACGCCTTTGCGACCAAACCCGATCCGTACATTTCTCAGCTTGTGGCGCCTGTGTTCCCGGGTTGCCATGCGCCGGTCGATGCGCAGGCCACCGTTGCGTCGGGTGTGTTTGAACGCGCGGCGGCCGTGGCCTCGGACCTTAACGCCCAGCTCATCGCTACTGCGGCGACCCGTCCCGGGCGTTGCCTAGAGATCGGCGCCGGTCGTGGCACCAAGACCTATGTGATGATGTGCCAGGCCAAGCGTGCCGGCTACGATCGTCAGCATACCGCACTCGATTTGCACGACCGCAAGTGTGATCAGAATCTCGCGCGTCTGCATAAGGCGGGTATTACGGGTGTTCGCACGGTTTCGGGCGATGCCTGCGAGCTCAATGAGGTGCTCACGTCGTTTGATGCCATGCTCGGCGAGCCTGCCCTGTTCGACACGGTGTTTATCGATGCCCCATGCTCGGGCACCGGCACCATGCGCCGTCATCCAGAGATACCGTGGCGTCTGACCGAGAACGACGTTACGACTGAGCTGCCCCGCCTGCAGCTGACGATGCTCAAGGAAGCAGCCGCGCGTGTGGCTGCCCGCGGTGAGCTTATCTATGCCACCTGCTCGGTTTTCGACGAGGAGAACGCGCAGGTCGTGGATGCGTTTTTGTCTTCGCCCGAGGGCGCAGGCTTTACCCTGGCACCCCTCTCCGAGGCGCAGATCCTGCAGTTACCCGAGTTCGAGCAAGCCAAGAAGCTCGTCTCCGTACGCCAAAACGACCGAGGACTTTTCCAGAGCGTCCCCGTAAATGCGGACTCCTACGACGGACACTTCTGCGCCCGCCTGGTCCACAAGTAATAACTAAGTTGCGGTGAAATAGGGATTGAAGGGGGTGCGGACAGAAAGTTGGACCGCGGGGCGGTCCGGACTGGAGGTTCGCATGTACAGCAGGGAGAAGGTCGAGCTCTTCCTCCTGGCGACGGAGGACGGCATGGGGCCCACCGCCGCCGCGGAGTTCGCGGGGGTCACGGTGAGCGCGGCCAAGAAGTGGGCGACGGGGCACCTCCCGCGCAGCTACACCGGCGGGGGCTGTAGAATCGTGGCGAGGAAACCGCCACGGAAGGAGGCCAGCTTGGGCCCCGACAAGTCGACCTACGCCCCGCCCGCGACCGGCCCGCTCGCCGGGCTCAACGAGGACCAGATAGAGAACCTGCTGCTCAGGGCGGTGTTGGCCGACCTAAAAGCGGAAGGGTGGGACCCGGCTTCGATCTCGAACAGGAGCAAGTGCGAGCTCGGCGAGAGATTGAGGCTGGCGACCGCCCTGCCCCTCCGCTCGATCACAGGTTTCTTGAGGATATCGAAGAGCTCCTATGAGTACTGGAGGCCCCGCGTCGCCGCGCCGCGCGACCGCGACGCCGACATACGCGACCGCGTGGTGCGCATCTTCCGCGAGGGCTCGGGGTGCTGGGGGTACCGCACCGTCTGGGCGCGCCTGCGCCGCGAGGGCGTCCGCGCCAGCGAGAAGCGCGTGGCCCGCGTGATGCGCGAGGAGGGCCTCGAGGTCGTCTACAACAAGAGGCGCGCCCGGGGCTACAGCTCCTACGCCGGCGAGGTCTCCAAGGCGCCGGAGAACCTCGTGAGCAGGAATTTCCACGCCGACGAGCCCAACCGGCTGTGGCTCACCGACATCACCGAGTTCAGGCTCCCGGGCGGCGAGAAGGTCTACCTGAGCCCGGTCATCGACTGCTTCGACGGGATGCCCGTCGCCTGGTCGATCGGGCTGCACCCCGACAAGCGCCTCGCGAACTCGAGCCTGCTCAAGGCCTGCGCGGCGAGGCCGGCGGGCGGGCGCACGACGATCCACTCGGACCGGGGCGGCCACTACCGCTGGCCGGAGTGGATCGGGATCTGCGAGGAGAACGGCCTGGTCAGGAGCATGTCCGCGAAGGGCTGCAGCCCGGACAACTCGGCCTGCGAGGGCTTCTTCGGGCGCCTCAAGAACGAGTTCTTCCGCTACAGGGACTGGGAGGGCGTGACGGCCGAGGAGTTCATGGGGAGGCTCGAGGCCTACCTCGTGTACTATCGGGATGGGCGCATCAAGAAGTCCCTCGAGTGGCTGAGCCCGATGGAGTACCGCAGGAAGCTTGGATACGCCTAGGCGCGGTCCAAGAAATCGTCCGCACCCCCTTTTGCTTGATGAAGCGCTTAAACAGTCCCTATTTCACCGCAACTTCCATGACCCCGTTACACCAACAAAGACTGTCCCAAACGACTAGTGGCGGCGGGCGTTGAGTTCGCCGGCCAGCTCGTCGAGGGTAATGCCGTAGCGCTCAAGCGTCACGAGCAAGTGGTAGACCAGGTCGCCAGCCTCGTAGCGGATGTGATCGTGATCGTTATCCTTGCAGGCCATGATCACCTCGCTCGCCTCCTCGGCAAGCTTCTTGAGCAGCTCGTCCTCGACGTCGGTCAGCAGGCGAGCGGTATAGCTCTCCTGCGGCGATGCGTCGCGACGGCCGTGAATCACCTCGGCGAGCCCCGTCAGCGTCTCACCGATATTTCCATCCTGAACGTTTGCGGTGCGCACACCCATAGTTCAATCCTTTCTGGTTGGCCGAGCGTCTAATCGAGCGCCCGCCCTACGCGAGTTTCTTAAAGAAGCAGGTACGGTTGCCGGTATGGCAGGCCGGACCCGGCGAGTCAACCTTGACCAGCAGCGTATCGCTATCGCAGTCGGCCCAAAGCTCCTTGACCTCCTGCATGTTGCCGCTCGTCGCGCCCTTGTTCCAGAGCTCCTGGCGGCTGCGGCTCCAAAACCACGTGGTACCGGTCTTGAGCGTCAGCCCCACCGACTCCTCGTTCATCCAAGCAACCATAAGCACCTCGCCGGTGTCATACTGCTGAACCACACAAGGAATCAGCCCCTTGGCGTCGTATGTAAGCTTTGAAGGATCGGTTATCTCTTCCATTTCTCTTCCCAAATTCAAACTTCGCAGGTCGGTGAGGGTTGTCCAGGTGCCCGAGATTCCGAGCGACAAGCCCGACGACGCGTACTTAAGTACGCGAGGAGGGTTGGAGCCGGAAGGTCGGGTGCCTGGGCAAGCCGCAGCATTAGAAGTCCAGCCTCACAGGAATACCTTGAGAGGCCATATACTCTTTGACTTCGCGAATGCTGAACGTCCCAAAGTGAAAGACGCTCGCCGCCAGCACGGCATCGGCCTCGCCCTCGATCACGCCCTCGGCAAAATGCTCGAGCGTGCCCACGCCGCCGCTCGCGATGACGGGGATCGGCACTGCGCGCGCCACGGCACGGGTGAGTGCCAGGTCAAAGCCGGCCTTGGTGCCGTCGCGATCCATGCTGGTGAGCAAGATCTCACCGGCGCCGCGACGAGCCGCCTCCTCGGCCCACGCCACCGCATCGATACCCGTGGCGTTGCGACCGCCCGCCGTGAAGACCTCCCACTTGTCGGCACCGGATGCGCCGGGCAGGCCCACGCGCTTGGCATCGATCGCCACGACCACGGCCTGGCTACCAAACGCCGCGGCGGCCTGGCTGATCAACGACGGATCGCGCACGGCGGCAGAGTTAAGCGACACCTTGTCGGCACCGGCGGCAACCATGGTCCGCATGCCCGCCAAGTCGCGGAAACCGCCGCCCACGGTATAGGGAATGGCGAGCTCCTCGGCCGCGTGCGCCGCCATCTCGATGGTCGTCGCGCGGTTGTCGCTCGTGGCGGTAATGTCCAGGAAGACGACCTCGTCTGCACCCTCGCGGTCGTAGGCGCGCGCCAGCTCCACCGGGTCGCCAGCATCGCGCAGGCTCACAAAGTTGACGCCCTTGACCACGCGGCCGTCCTTAACATCCAGACAGGGAATCACGCGTTTGGTAAGCATGGGCTACTCCTCCCCTCGGGCGGCGGCCAACGCCTGGGCCAGCGTAAAGTTGCCCTCGTAGAGCGCACGACCGGTAATGGCACCCTCGATGGCATCCTCGCCCACCGCGGCCAGTGCGCGGATATCGTCGAGCGTCGAGATACCGCCCGAAGCCACGACGGGAAAGCCCGCGACCTCGGCCACATGGCGATACGCCGCCACATCGATGCCCGTCTGCATGCCGTCGCGCGCGATATCGGTATAGACCAGGTGTTTAAAGCCCAGCTCGGAAAGCTGCGCCACGGCGTCGTCGAGTGCCACGCCCGCGCCGTCACGCCAGCCGTTCACCTTGACCTGGCCGTCGCGCGCGGCGATATCAGCCACCAGCAGCTCGCCAAAGCCTTGCGCCGCCACCTCGGCAAAACCCGGCTCGGTCACCAGCACGGTGCCCAACGCGATGCGACGCGCGCCGTAGCCGGCCAGCTCGTCGATACGCGCGAGCGAGCGAACGCCGCCGCCCACATCCACGGACAGACCGTCGACGTCGCAGATGGCCTTAATCGCTGCCGAGTTGGCAGCGCATGCGCCCTCGTCCTCGCCAAAGGCAGCGGACAGGTCGACGACGTGCACCCAGCTCGCGCCCTGCTCGGCAAAGGAGCGGGCGACAGCCACGGGGTCGTCGGAATATACCTTGCAGCGGCTCCGGTCGCCGCGCTCCAGGCGCACGACCTTGCCGCCGATCAGATCGATTGCGGGAAACAGAATCATCGGCCGGCCCCCTCGACGATGCTCACGAAGTTCTTAAGGATGCGCTGACCCAGCGCAGAGGATTTCTCGGGATGGAACTGGCAGCCCCACACGTTGCCGTGGCGCACGATGCACGGGAAGCTCCGCGTGTAGTGCGTGCGTGCCAGAACATCGGCGGCATCGGCATCGTCGGCCACCGCATAGCTGTGGGTGAAGTACATATTGGCGCCCTCGGCAAAACCGGCGAGCAGCGGGTCGGCCGCACCGGCAGGCGTCATGTGCACCTGGTCCCAGCCCACGTGCGGTACCTTCAGGCGGCTCGACTCCAGACGCGTGCACGAACCGCGCATAATACCCAGGCCATCGACCCAGGGGCCACCGGCCTGCTCGGAGGCATCGTCGTCCGCGTCCGCGTCCTCGTCCGCCGGCACGCCCTCGTCGCCGCGCTCAAAAAAGAGCTGAAGGCCCAGGCAGATGCCGAGCAGCGGAGTTCCGGCGGCAACGGCGTCGAGCACCGCGTCCGCCTCGCCGCTCTCGCGCATAAAGGCAATCGCGTCGTAGAACGCACCCACGCCCGGGATGACCAAGCCGTCGGCGTTGCGGATCTGATCCGGATCGTCCGACGTGCAGGCGACGGCACCAGCGCGCGCAAGCCCGCGCACAACGCTCGACAAGTTGCCCTTGTGGTAGTCGACCACCACGATCTTCGGTTCGCCCACGCGACCCTCCCTTATCTCATTCAAAACCTGTCCCTTTTTGGCAGGTTACAGTGAGCCCTTGGTGCTGGGGATGCCCTGCACGCGGGGATCGAGCTCGCAGGCGCGGCGCATCGTGCGGCCCACGGCCTTAAAGGCAGCCTCGATAATGTGATGCGAGTTACCGCCCGCCAGCTCGCGCACGTGCAGCGTGAGTTTGGCGTCGCGCGCGAAGGCGTAGAAGAACTCGACAGCCAGCTCGGTATCAAAGGTGCCCACACGCTCGGTCGGCACGGGCAGCTCGCAGTAAGCCTGCCCGCGGCCCGAGATATCCACGGCGGCCATCACGAGCGTCTCGTCCATGGCGATCGCCGCGTCGGCAAAGCGCGTAATGCCCGCCTTGTCGCCCAGCGCCTGGCAGAACGCCTCGCCCAGCACAATGCCCGTATCCTCGACGGTGTGATGCGCATCGACCTCGACGTCGCCCACCGCATGCACCGTCAAATCGAACAGGCCATGGCGGCCAAAGGCGTTGAGCATGTGGTCGAAAAACGGCACGCCGGTCGAGATATCGCACGTACCGGTTCCATCCAAATCGAGCTTGACGACAATATCGGTCTCCCCCGTCTTACGGGTTACCTCGGCATAACGGCCCATCTACATCTCCTCCTTCACCAGCGCGGCAAACGCGGCCAGCACCTCGTCATTTTCCTGCGGGGTGCCCACGGTAATGCGCAGGCAGTCCGCGAGCCCCGGCGCGTAGCTAAAGTCGCGCACCAGAATCGAATACTCATCGCGCAGACGCTCGCGCACGCGCGTGGCATGCGGCGTGCGCACGAGCACAAAGTTCGCCGCGCTCGGCCACGCCTCCACGGGCAGGCCCTCGGCAGCCATCGCGCGCAGAGCGGCCAGCTCGCGCTCGCGCTCGGATGCGACCTGCGCCACCACGGGCGCGTACGCATCGCGGGCACGCACGCAGGCGAGTGCTGCCGCCTGACTCAGCACGTTGACCGAATAGATCTGGCGAATCGCCGCGAACACGTCGATAACCTCGGGTGCCGCAATCACATAGCCCAGACGCGCTCCGGCGGCGCCAAACGCCTTGGACAGCGTGTGCAGAATCACCAGGTTGGGATGCTCGGCGATAAGGCCTTGCGCCGTGGTAGCCGCGCCAAACGAATCGTCGGCAAACTCAACGTAGGCCTCGTCGACCATGACCATGCCGGGGCACGCATCGCACAGGGCCGCGACAAAGTCGAGCGGAGCCGCGTCGCCCGTGGGGTTATTGGGCGAGGTCACGATTGTCAGGTTGCACTCGGGCGCGGCCGCGAGCACAGCAGCCTGGTCGAGCTCAAAGGTCGCCGAATCGCGCCACACGTCGCGCACCTCGGTCTGGCACAGAGACGCAAAGAAGGCATACTCGCTAAAGCACGGCGGGCAGTTGAGCAGGGTCCGCCCCGTGCCGCCAAACGCCAACAGGTAGTTATAGAGCAGCTCGTCGCCGCCGTTGCCCACGCAAATGTTCTCGCGCGTCACGCCATGCCAGGCAGCCAGCTCGTCGCGCAGGTCGTTCGACATGGGATCGGGATAGCGGTTGAGCGGTGTGGCAGACAGGGCGGCGTCGACCGCCTCGCGCACGCCGGCCGGCACGGGATAGGTGTTCTCGTTGGCCGAAAGGTTGATGCGCGTGGGCGTAAAGTTGGGATCGTAGGGCTCAATACCGGCCAAGTAGGGCTGGACGAGCTCCTTCATGCGAGACGTCAGCTCGGCCATATTAGGCCTCCCCGACGACCGCGCCAGCGGCACCGCCCGCCGCCGCCAGGTCCACGCCCTCGGCGACCGTCGCGGTCGTATCGCCCGGCCAGGCAACCTTGGTCAGGTCGGCCGCGGCCAGCGACTCGGCACTCACGGCATCCTCGCCCTGCTCCAGCACGCGACGGCGCAGGGCGGCAGAAAGCGCGTGCGCCCACAGGCCCTCGGCCTCGGCCAGGCGCTGCGTAGCGGGAGCGTCGGAGAGCAGGCCCTCGGGCGTATAGCAAATGACGCTCGAGCGCTTAACGAACTCTTCGACCGAAAGCGGATTGGAGAACATGGCCGTGCCGCCGGTCGGCAGCGTGTGGTTGGGGCCGGCAACATAATCGCCGAGCGGCTCGGAGCTCCAAGCGCCCACAAAGATGGCACCGGCGTTGCGAATGCCGCCGAGCAGCCCCATCGCGTCCTTGCAGTGCAGCTCCAGGTGCTCGGGCGCCACCGTGTTCACGGCCTCGACGGCAGCCGCCATGTCGGCGGCCACCACGATGGTGCCTTCGTTGTCGAGCGAGGCACGCGTTATCTCGGCACGCGGGGACTGCGCCACCAGAATGTCGATACCCGCCTCGACCTCACGCGCAAACTGCTCGTCGCAGGTCACCAGATAGCAGGCCGCCAGCGGATCGTGCTCGGCCTGGGCCATCAGGTCGGCCGCGACCACCATGGGCTTGGCCGTGGCGTCGGCCAGCACGCAAACCTCGGAGGGACCGGCGACCATATCGATACCCACGTCACCCGAGACGATCTGTTTGGCAGCGGCGACAAAGGCGTTACCCGGGCCGGTAATCTTGTCGACACGCGGAATGGTCTCGGTACCGTACGCCAGCGCGGCCACGGCCTGGGCGCCGCCCACCATATAGATTTCGTCCACGCCGCCGAGCTTGGCGGCCGCGAGCGTATACGGGCTGATCAGGCCATCCTTTTGCGGCGGCGTCACCATGACCACGCGTTTGACGCCGGCCACCTTGGCGGGAATGGCGTTCATAAGCACCGTGGAGGGGTACTGCGCACGACCGCCCGGCACATAGATGCCGGCAGCGGCAAGCGGGGTCACCTTAACGCCGAGCATCGTGCCGTCCGGGCGCGTGGTAAACCAGCTCTGCTCGACCTCGCGCTGGTGGAACTCGCGGATCTGGCGTGCAGCTTTCTCCAACGCGGCGACAAAGGCCGGATCGAGACCTTCGAGCGCGGCATCGATCTGCTCCTGCGGCAAGCGGAAGCTCTGCAGCTCAACGCCATCAAAACGCTGGCAATAATCGCGCACCGCGGCATCGCCGTTGGCACGCACGTTGGCCACGATATCGCGGGCGGCGTCGACGATGTTTTGCGGCAGCACGCCCTTGCGGTTGAGCTGGTTGGTAACGAGGCGCTCACCGGGAGCAAGCTTGATGGTC
>DBEZGO010000067.1:0-3952 GCA_048189345.1 Collinsella sp. | reverse complement strand
TCGTTTGGCCTTTGGCTTCGTGACCGATTTTATTGCCACCACCTTCATCGACTTCCCCGTCTTCAATGTGGCCGATATCGGCATTACCTTGGGCGTCGTGCTCGCCCTCTTCGGATACATGTTCTTGAGCCCCGCGGCCCGTGAGGTCGACGCGACCGCTGAGCTTAACGCCCGTGACGAGGCCCGCGCCAAGCGCAAGGCCCAGCAACGCGGGGAGCGTGCCCGCAAAATTCGCGAAAGGAACGAGCGCTAATGGCCGACATCCATATTCTTGTTGCCGACGATGCCGCCGGTCAGCGTCTTGACGCTTATCTGGGCGCCAATGACGGCTGTCCTACGCGTTCTGCCTGTGCGCATCTGATCGAGGGCGGCGCCGTCGCTGTCAATGGCGAGACCTGCCTGTCCAAAAAGTACGCCGTGCGAGCCGGCGACCGTATTTCGGTCGATTTGCCCGAGCCGCACGATCCCACCGATGTGATTCCCGAGGCCATCCCGCTCGACATTCGCTATGAGGACGATTATCTCATTGTGCTCTCCAAGCAGCGCGGCCTGGTGTGCCATCCTGCGCATGGTCATGAGAGCGGTACGCTCGCGAATGCCCTGGTCTATCACTGCGGTATCGACCATCTGGGCACCGTGCAGGGTGAGGACCGACCCGGCATCGTGCATCGCCTGGATCGCGATACCTCGGGCCTTATGCTCGCGGCAAAAGACGACGACACCCAGCGCGCGCTTCAAAATCTTATCCGCACGCGCACGCTCGATCGTCGCTATATCACGCTTGTCCACGGGCACATCGCCATGGACGAGGGCACCATCAATACCGGTATTGCCCGTTCCACGCGCGACCGCGTCAAGATGGCGGTTTCGGACGACCCCTTTGCCCGTCAGGCCATTACGACCTTCAAGGTGCTCGAGCGCTTTGATTCCACGCGTTTCGACGACGGCTACACGCTTGTCGAGTGCCACCTGTTTACCGGCAGAACGCACCAGATTCGTGTGCACATGCGCCATATCAACCACGCCTGCGTGGGCGATCCGCTCTACGGCAAGTGCGATGCGCGTGCCGATCAGGGTCTGACCAGGCAGTTCCTTCATTCCTGGCGCGTGGCGTTCGACCATCCCGTGACGGGGGAGCGCATTGAGTGCCGCGACGAGTTGCCCTGGGATCTCGCTGCGGTTCTTGACGATTTGGCTCCGCGCTCGCTCGGTCGCACTGCCGCCGGTGACGAAATCGTCTCTCAGCTCGGTCTGCTCGAAGCCTAGCCAGTATTAGGTGGTTTCTTGAACTCGGTAAGCCTGCGGTAAGATATACGGTTGTTTACGTAACGCGTTCTCGGGAGCCTGCATGCTCGCCTTTTTACAAACCAACACACCCATCGTGGTCTTCAACCAGATTGTCGTCACGCTGCTCACGGTCTGCTTTCTGTACCAGGTGGTCTTCTTTGTCATTGGCGCTCTTCGTGGCGAGGTCGCGCCTCCCAAGGCCAAAAAACTCCATCGTTATGCTTTCTTTATCGCGGCGCATAACGAGGAGGCCGTGATCGCCAACCTTGTTCGCTCCATCAAGGACCAGGATTATCCGTCCGAGCTTATCGAGGTCTTCGTGGTTGCCGACGCCTGCACCGACAACACCGCACAGCTCGCGCGCGAGGCAGGTGCCATTGTTTACGAGCGCAATGATCTTGCCCGTAAGGGTAAGAGCTGGGTCATGGACTTTGGCTTCGACCGCATCCTTAACGAGTATCCCGACACGTTTGAAGGCTACTTTATCTTCGATGCCGATAACGTTATCTCCCGCGATTACGTGTCCAAGATGAACGATGCCTTTGACCAGGGATTCCATGTGGTCACGAGCTATCGCAACTCCAAGAATTTTGGCAGCTCGTGGATCTCGGCAGCTAATGCTACTTGGTACCTGCGCGAGGCGCGCTTTCTCAACAACGCGCGTAATATCTGTAAGACGTCTTGCGCCGTCTCGGGTTCGGGCTACCTCATCTCCGCCAGTGTTATTGAGGGCATGCACGGCTGGCAGTTCCATACGCTGACCGAGGACATTCAGTTCACTACGTTCTGCGCTATTCACGGTATTCGCATTGGCTATGCGCCGGCGGAGTTCTTTGACGAGCAACCCGTGACGTTCAAGGCATCCTGGAAGCAGCGTATGCGCTGGACCAAGGGCTTTTACCAGGTGTTCTTTACCTACGGCAAGCATCTGGTCAAGTCGACGTTCCGCTATCATCGCTTTGCCGCCTACGACATGTTCATGACGATCGCCCCGGGTATGCTGCTATCGCTGATCTCGATGCTCGCTAATGCGACGTTCTTGATTGTGGGTGGCCTTTCGCATGGTTTCTTGGCTACCGAAGTCGAGATGCAGGCGTGCGCCGCTTCGCTCATTATGACCTTCGCCATGATGTATCAGACCTTCTTTATCCTGGCGCTGCTCACGACTATCTTTGAGTACAAGCACATTCACTGCGCGCAAAAGTGGCGTCTGGTGACTAACCTGTTTACCTTCCCGATCTTTATGTTCAGCTATATCCCCATCACGGTGGCCGCGCTGTTCCTGAAGGTCGACTGGGTTCCTACCCAGCATGCCGTAAACGTCACCCTCGACGAGGTCATGCAAGGCGCCAAATAACCACCACCAAAACCACCGCAAAGGGGACAGGCACCTTTGTGGTGGTTTTTGCTTTTGCGATGCAGCTCGAGGAGGTACTCGATGTTTTATATCCCGTTTTGGATTTGCATCTTTGCCGGCGCGGCGATTGATGCCCGTCAGCGACGTTTTCCCAATGAACTTGCCGGTGCGTGTGCGGTGACGGCGTTAGTGGGCGTTTGGCTCGACAAAGGCGTTAACACAGCGCTTGACCACGCGGGTCTTGCCGTCATTGTGTATCTTGCTCTCGTGCTGACTGAGTCCCTCTGGCGTCGTCTTCGCCAAATCCCGGGCATCGGCATGGGGGATGCCAAGGCGCTCTTCGCGCTTTGCACGCTCGACCCTATGGGTGGCGTCGTGGCATTTGCCGTCGCACTCCTGGCTCTGGCCCTTTCCTGCCTCTTCACAAAATCGCGCTCCCTGCCATTGCTCCCGTTTTTAGTGCCGATTTTTGCCATAATCGAGGTCGTGGGCTGCACTTTGTAACCGATTGCGCATCCTTCTTAAGGAGCATGCCATGGAATCTAATCAAGAAACGGCCGTCATTAAGGCGCGCATGGACCGTATTCCCTCAGCGTTGTCGCCCGAGCTTGTCGAGCGCATTGCCGCCGATCGTGCTTCGGGCTATGTCAACCCGTATCGTTGCAACGATGATCAGGTCATTCGTCGTATTGATCGCACTACCGACAAAGGCACGCTTATGCGTCCGGCGTTTATGCGCGATACCGAAAAGATACTTCATCTTCCGGCTTACACCCGGTATGCGGGCAAAACGCAGGTCTTTAGCTTTCGTAGCAATGACGATCTGTCACGCCGCGGTTTGCACGTGCAGCTTGTCTCGCGCATTGCGCGCGATATCGGTCGCGCCCTGGGGCTCAATTGCGATCTGATCGAGGCGATTGGCCTGGGCCACGACTTGGGACACACGCCTTTCGGCCATTCCGGCGAGCGCTTCCTCAACGATATCTATCATGAGCGTACGGGGCGTTATTTTTTCCATAACGTGCAGTCGGTTCGCGTGCTCGACGCGTTGTATGGCCGCAACGTGTCGCTCCAGACGCTCGACGGCGTGCTATGCCATAACGGCGAGTACGAGCAGCGTGTGTTTGAGCTCTCGGACATGGGCTCCTTTGACCAGTTTGACCAGACGGTTGAGGATTGCATTGCCACGGGCTATAGCGCAATTGAGCATCTGCGTCCCATGACGCTCGAGGGCTGCGTCGTTCGCATCTCGGATATTCTTGCCTACGTCGGTCGTGACCGTCAGGATGCGATCGCGGCGGGCCTGCT